>NZ_VDAG01000029.1:0-139678 GCF_019584505.1 Kluyvera sp. EC_51
TGCATAGGTCGGGTCTCAGTCCAGGGCATAGCGAGTCTCCTCTTCTATGCCAGTTATAACTGTTACCCATGTATCCGGTCTAAAGTGTTACCTATGTTTCCGGTTTGTACCGCAGCGACCCCGGGAATTCTTGCTATCAGATAAGCTCCAGCGCCAGCAGCTCTTCAATCGTCTGACGACGACGAATCAACCGCGCCACGCCGTTATCAAACAGCACTTCCGGCAGCAGCGGACGGCTGTTGTAGTTCGATGACATCGACGCGCCATACGCGCCGGTATCGTGCAGCACCAAATAATCCCCCGGTACCACCGCAGGCAACAGGCGCGTTTCAACTTTACCGCCCTCCTGCTGGGTAAAGACGTCACCTGATTCACACAGCGGCCCGGCCACGACGGTCTCAATTTGCGGCACTGCGTCCAGCGCGCGACCATCGCCCGCCAGCGCGGAAATATGGTGATAGCTGCCGTACATCGCTGGGCGCATCAGATCGTTAAAGCCCGCGTCGATCAGCACAAAGTGACGGCTGCCCATCTCTTTCACGCTACGCACCTGCGCCACCAGCACGCCGGATTCCGCCACCAGGAAACGGCCCGGCTCCAGCTCTAGCTTCACCGGATGGCCCAGGTGTTTCGCAATCTGCTCACGCGCGGCGTTCCATAAACCGAAGTAGTGATCGGTGTCGATCGCCTCTTCCCCTTCGCGATACGGGATAGATAAACCACCGCCCGCGGAGATCGCCTCAAGATCCTGACCGAATTCAATCACCTGGCGCACCATCGCGCCGCACACCTGCTCCAGATGGCCGTAGTCCACGCCGGAACCAATGTGCATGTGAATGCCCACCAGCTTCAGCTGATGACGCTGGATCACCTCAAGCGCCGCCGGGAGGTCGCTATACCAGATCCCGTGCTTGCTGTTTTCACCGCCGGTATTCGTTTTCTGGCTGTGGCCGTGACCAAAGCCTGGGTTGACGCGCAGCCACACGCGGTGCCCTGGGGAAACCTGACCAAGCTGCTCCAGCATATCGATAGAGCCGGCGTTGACCGGAATGTGCAGTTCGCGCACGCGGGCCAGCGTGGCCTCATCAAGGGTATCGGCGGTAAAGACGATATCGTCCTTACCCGCTTCGTAACCGGCAACCAGCGCACGTTCGATTTCCCCCAAAGAAACAGAGTCCACCTTTACGCCCTGCTCGCGCATCAGGCGCAGAATATGGATATTCGAGCACGCCTTCTGGGCAAAACGTACCACGTCAAACTGATGCAGTTTGGCAATCTGCGCGCGGATAATCTGCGCATCATACACCCACACCGGGCAGCCAAATTCAGCAGGCAGGCGCAGCAGGTTGTCAGCAGTGAGGTCGGTTTCAGTATTGTTGAGCGGGCGTGGCATGGGCGGACTCCGGTAATCATCTTTTTTATGATTACACCACAGCGCGAACCGAATAAAAAATATCGTTTTATCGCGAGTCTATGCAAAAATGATATGGAATACGTAGCCTGAGGGTCGCCCATGCCAGCCGTTAACCTGCGCCATATCGAAATTTTTCACGCCATCATGACGGCAGGTAACCTGACGGAAGCCGCCCGCCTGCTGCACACCTCACAGCCCACGGTCAGCCGCGAACTGGCGCGCTTCGAGCAGGTGCTGGGGCTCAAGCTGTTTGAGCGCAGCCGCGGTCGTCTGCATCCTACCGTTCAGGGGCTGCGGCTGTTTGAAGAGGTACAACGCTCCTGGTACGGGCTGGATAGGATCGTCAGCGCTGCGGAAAGCCTGCGCGAGTTCCGCCAGGGCGAGCTGTCGATTGTCTGCCTGCCGGTCTTTTCCCAATCCTTTTTGCCGCCGCTGCTACAGCCGTTTCTGACCCGCTACCCGCAGGTGAATATTCAGATCGTGCCGCAGGAGTCACCGCTGCTGGAAGAGTGGCTGTCAGCGCAGCGCCATGATTTGGGCATTACCGAGACGCTGCATACGCCAGCAGGCACCGAGCGTATGCCGCTGCTGACGCTAAATGAAGTGTGCGTGCTGCCGCAGGATCACCCACTGGCGGAAAAAGCGGTGCTGACGCCCGCCGATTTTCAGGGCGAGAACTACATCAGCCTGTCGCGCACCGACAGCTATCGCCAGCTGCTGGACACGCTGTTTAATGAACAGCAGGTGAAGAGAAGGATGGTGGTGGAGACGCACAGCGCCGCTTCTATTTGTGCGATGGTCAGAGCGGGCGTCGGCATTTCGGTGGTCAACCCGCTGACCGCACTCGACTACGCCAACAGCGGCGTCGTCATTCGACGCTTTAGCATCGATGTGCCGTTTACCGTCAGCCTGGTTCGCCCGATACACCGCCCCCGCTCCGCGCTGGTCGAGGCCTTTATGGCCCACCTGCAACAGAGCCTGTCGCAGATAACGACGCCGCTGGAGGCGGTGCTGAGCGAGCGTTAAGAGAGCATAAATTCAACCGCATCCGCTGCATGAATCGCCGCGGTATCAAACACCGGCAGCGGGCTCAGCGCTGTCGGCACCAGCAGGCCAATCTCCGTACAGCCGAAAATCACCCCTTCCGCCCCCTGACGCGCCAGGGTTTCAATCACGCTGAGATAATAGTCGCGCGAGGTGTCGCTGAACTCGCCCAGGCACAGCTCATCGAAAATAATCTGGTTAATCTTCTGACGTTCATCCTGCTCAGGAATCAGCGTGTTAATGCCAAATTCCTGCTGTAAGCGCCCGCGATAGAAATCCTGCTCCATGGTATAGCGCGTGCCGAGCAGCGCCACGTTGGTCATCTTCTGCTGGCTGATAGCGCGGCCGGTCGCATCGGCGATGTGCAGGAACGGCACGTCACAGGCGGTTTCGATAGCCTCAGCAACTTTATGCATGGTGTTGGTACACAGCACGATACCTTCGGCTCCCGCCTGCTGAAGACCTACCGCCGCCTGAGCCAGAATATCGCCCGCTTTCTGCCAGTCACCCTGAGACTGACAAAGCTCAATCTCGTGGAAATCCACGCTGTGCAGCAGGATCTGCGCCGAATGCAGGCCGCCCAGTCGTTGCTTCACCCCTTCATTAATCAGGCGATAGTAAGGAATAGTGGATTCCCAGCTCATGCCGCCCAGAAGACCGATCGTTTTCATGCCGTTTACCTTGTTTGGTGTCGTACCGCTAGTGAACCAAAGTTGTGATCAACTTTCCACATCTGCGGCGATAGATTTCTTTTTGATCGTTTCTGAGATAAATTTAATGAAACAACGTTTCAACATACCAACAGGACCGCCTGATGTTTATTTTTCATAAAGAAACCACCCTTGAAGATCTGGGCAATGGCGTAACCCGCCGCATTCTCGCGCACGATGGCAAAATGATGGCCGTTGAGGTGAACTTCGAGCAGGGCGCCATCGGCCCGATGCACAACCACCCGCACGAGCAGTTAACCTACGTGCTGTCCGGCGAATTCGAATTCACCATTGGTGATGAAAAGCACGTCGTTGCCGCAGGCGACACGCTGTATAAGCAGCCGAACATCATGCACGGCTGCGTGTGCCTGAAAGCGGGTACGCTGCTGGATACCTTTACGCCGATGCGCCAGGATTTCCTTAAAGCCTGATATCGTATAAAAACAGCCGGGTGTCGTTTCACGATCCCCGGCTGTTTTTTTATTACTATATTCGTCCTGGCCCTGCTTGTTTACGCGTTAAATATTCGTTATTTCCGACGAAACCTATCACGTCTAATCATTATCCGCATACCGACAAACGGTATTCATTACCTTGCTCAACTTCATATTTATTGCTGCGGCACGCTATTTCCTGCACCGCTAAAAATTAGTGGGTTAATCATTTGAACGATCAACTATATCGTTTTTTTTAGGCCGTCAACTTCCATACCAGATCTCCCTGAAAGCGCTGTAATACCTGCAAAAACGCCATCGCCATCACTTTAATGAAACATCGTTTCGACTTCGATCACACTTTCACGATTAATCGAATGACGCAGAAACAAATCGCAATAAAATAAATTTAAAACGGCGTTTTATAAAAAAGCCCTCACAAAGAGCAAGATTTTAAAACACCAACGAACCAGACAATGGATAGCGAAAAAAGATTTTGAATTACATTTACTTACAGGGAAAGGCTGAATGACCGATAACAAGCTAACACTTTAAACACCCAGGCGCCAACAGGCGCGGGGGATGTAACAGACACCCAATCCGTTTGACACACTTGTTCGCCAGGTAGGTATGTATGAATGAAAACAGAATGTTGGGATTGGCCTGGATTTCACCCTATATCATTGGGTTGATAATCTTCACGGCCTTCCCGTTCGTTTCATCTTTCTTCCTCAGTTTTACTGAGTATGACTTGATGAGTCCGCCGGTATTTAACGGCATTGAGAACTATCGCTACATGTTTACAGAAGATGCCCTCTTCTGGAAATCCATGGGCGTCACGTTCGCCTACGTATTTTTAACTATCCCATTAAAGCTCGCTTTTGCTTTAGGGATTGCGTTTGTTCTGAACTTTAAATTACGCGGTATCGGCTTCTTCCGTACGGCTTACTATATTCCGTCTATCCTCGGTAGCTCCGTGGCTATCGCCGTACTGTGGCGCGCACTCTTCGCCATCGACGGCCTGCTGAACAGCTTTATCGGCGTGCTGGGCTTCGATCCGGTTAACTGGCTGGGCGAACCGTCACTGGCGCTGATGTCCGTTACCCTGCTGCGCGTATGGCAGTTCGGTTCCGCGATGGTTATCTTCCTGGCCGCACTGCAAAACGTACCGCAGTCCCAGTATGAAGCCGCGATGATCGATGGCGCATCCAAATGGCAGATGTTCATGAAAGTGACCGTGCCGCTGATTACGCCGGTTATCTTCTTCAACTTTATCATGCAGACCACCCAGGCATTCCAGGAGTTTACCGGCCCGTACGTGATTACCGGCGGCGGCCCAACCTACTCGACGTATCTGTTCTCGCTGTACATCTACGACACGGCGTTCAAGTACTTCGATATGGGTTATGGCGCCGCGCTGGCATGGGTTCTGTTCCTGGTGGTTGCTGTCTTCGCAGGCATCGCCTTTAAGTCTTCAAAATACTGGGTGTTCTACTCCGCCGATAAGGGAGGCAAAAATGGCTGATATCCAACAAATCTCCGACGCAAGAACCATCGCAGAGCGTGAGGTTGCCCGCACCCTTCGTCGCGAGAAGATCAACGCCTGGATCCGTTACGTCATCCTGCTGATCGTCGGTCTGTTAATGCTCTACCCGCTGGCCTGGATGTTCTCGGCGTCGTTCAAACCGAACCACGAGATCTTCACCACGCTGAGCCTGTGGCCAGCACACGCCACCTGGGATGGCTTTATTAACGGCTGGAAAACCGGTACCGAGTACACCTTCGGTCATTACATGCTGAACACGTTCAAGTATGTGATTCCTAAGGTCATTCTGACCATTATCTCCTCCACCATCGTGGCGTACGGCTTTGCTCGCTTCGAGATTCCATGGAAGAAATTCTGGTTCGCTACGCTCATCACCACCATGCTGCTGCCGAGCACCGTACTGCTGATTCCTCAGTACCTGATGTTCCGCGAAATGGGCATGCTGAACAGCTACATGCCGCTGTACCTGCCGCTGGCCTTCGCCACGCAAGGGTTCTTCGTCTTCATGCTGATTCAGTTCCTGCGCGGCGTACCGCGTGACATGGAAGAAGCGGCGCAGATTGACGGCTGTAACTCCATCCAGGTGTTGTGGTACGTAGTGGTACCGATTCTGAAGCCAGCGATTATCTCTGTCGCACTGTTCCAGTTCATGTGGTCCATGAACGACTTTATCGGCCCGCTGATCTACGTCTATAGCGTTGATAAGTATCCGATTGCACTGGCACTTAAAATGTCCATCGACGTGACCGAAGGCGCGCCGTGGAACGAAATTCTGGCAATGGCGAGCATCTCCATTCTGCCATCTATCATTGTGTTCTTCCTGGCGCAGCGCTACTTCGTACAGGGCGTTACCAGCAGCGGAATTAAAGGTTAAGAGGGATATATCATGGCTGAAGTTATTTTCAACAAACTGGAAAAAGTGTACTCCAACGGCTTCAAAGCGGTACATGGTATCGACCTGAAAATCGCTGAAGGTGAGTTCATGGTGATCGTCGGTCCATCCGGCTGCGCCAAGTCCACCACCCTGCGTATGCTGGCAGGACTTGAAACCATTAGCGGCGGCGAAGTCCGCATCGGCGAGAAAATTGTTAACAACCTCGCGCCAAAAGAGCGTGGGATTGCGATGGTGTTCCAGAACTATGCGCTGTATCCGCACATGACCGTGCGTGAAAACCTGGCGTTCGGCCTGAAGCTGAGCAAGCTGCCGAAAGCGCAGATTGACGCACAGGTTAACGAAGCGGCGAAAATCCTCGAACTGGAAGAGCTGCTCGACCGTCTGCCGCGCCAGCTCTCCGGCGGTCAGGCGCAGCGTGTGGCCGTAGGCCGTGCGATTGTGAAAAAGCCAGACGTGTTCCTGTTCGATGAACCGCTGTCTAACCTGGATGCCAAGCTGCGTGCGTCGATGCGTATCCGTATTTCCGACCTGCACAAGCAGTTGAAGAAATCCGGCAAGCCAGCGACCACCGTCTACGTGACCCACGATCAGACCGAAGCGATGACCATGGGCGACCGCATCTGCGTGATGAAGCTGGGCCACATCATGCAGGTAGACACTCCGGACAACCTGTACCACAAGCCGAAAAACATGTTCGTCGCCGGCTTTATCGGTGCACCGGAAATGAACATCCGCTCCTGCAAGCTGGTGAATAAAGAAGGCACTCTGAACCTGGCGATTGGCGATGAGTTCATGGCGCTCAGCGAAGGGCTGAACCAGAAACTGGCCGGTCATGACAATGAAGAAGTGTTCTACGGTATCCGTCCTGAATTCGTCTCGCTGTCCGACGAGCCGTTTGCTGAAGGCGGCTGCAGCGGTGAAATGGTTCGCGTGGAAAACATGGGCCATGAGTTCTTCGTTTACCTGAAAGTGGCGAACTACGAGCTGACGGCACGAATCCCTTCAGATGAAGCTAAACCAATGATTGATAAGGGGCTTCATCGTAAGGTGTACTTCAAGTTTGATATGAATAAATGCCATATCTTTGATGCTAAAACTGAACAGAACCTCTCCCTATAATCTGGAGTATTAAAATGAAAAAAGTGCTTTTAAGCGCAGCAATCTCCGCCACTCTGGGTCTGACCGCCCTTCCTTCGATGGCAAAGGATGTTGACCTTCGTATGTCCTGGTGGGGCGGCAACGGCCGTCACCAGGTGACTCTGAAGGCGCTGGAAGAGTTCCACAAGCAGAACCCGGACATTAACGTGAAGGCCGAGTACACCGGTTGGGACGGTCACTTATCCCGTCTGACCACTCAGATTGCTGGCGGCACTGAACCGGACGTGATGCAGACTAACTGGAACTGGCTGCCGATCTTCTCGAAAAACGGCGACGGCTTCTACGATCTGAACAAAATGAAGGACGTGATCGACTTAAGCCAGTTCGATGCCAAAGAGCTGCAGTCCACCACCGTGAACGGCAAGCTGAACGGGATCCCAATCTCCGTTACCGCTCGCGTGTTCTACTTCAACGATGAGACCTGGAAACAGGCAGGCGTAGCCTACCCGAAAACCTGGGACGATCTGCTGGCGGCGGGTAAAACCTTCGAAAGCAAGCTGGGCAAACAGTACTTCCCGGTGGTTCTGGAGCACCAGGATACCCTGGCGCTGCTGAACTCCTATATGACGCAGAAGTACAACATTCCGGCCATCAACACGGACACCAAGAAGTTCTCCTACTCCAAAGAGCAGTGGGTTGAGTTCTTCCAGATGTACAAAAAGCTGGTCGACAGCCACGTGATGCCTGATACCAAGTACTACGCGTCCTTTGGTAAGAGCAACATGTATGAAATGAAGCCGTGGATCCAGGGCGAATGGGGCGGTACTTACATGTGGAACTCCACCATTAACAAGTACTCCGATAACCTGAAGCCACCAGCGAAGCTGGAGCTGGGTAGCTATCCAATGCTGCCGGGCGCTACCGACGCGGGTCTGTTCTTCAAACCAGCACAGATGCTCTCCATCGGCAAATCCACCAAGAACCCGGAAGCCGCTGCGAAAGTCATCAACTTCCTGCTGAACAGCAAAGAAGGTGTCGATACCTTAGGTCTGGAACGTGGCGTGCCGCTGAGCAAAGTCGCGGTGAAATACCTGACCGAAGACGGCATCCTGAAAGAGAGCGATCCTTCCGTTGCGGGCCTGCGTCTGGCGCAGTCTCTGCCAGCGAAGCTGAGCGTCTCTCCTTACTTTGACGATCCGCAGATCGTTGCCCAGTTCGGCACCACGCTGCAGTACATCGACTACGGCCAGAAATCCGTAGAAGAAGCGGCAGCGGACTTCCAGCGCCAGGGCGAGCGTATTCTGAAACGCGCTATGCGCTAATCGCGATTTAGCTATCAATACCCTGCAACTTCCGGTTGCGGGGTATTTTTTTATTCAAGGAGAAAGCACATGAAAGGCAAAATCATCCCGCTGAATTTCCGTACGCAGAAAGACAGCGAAACCGGTCACGAGGTGATCCGGATGACGCCACCGCACATTATTTGCCATCGAAACTACTTCTACCAAAAATGCTTTACCCGCGACGGCGGCAAGCTGATTTTTGGCGGCGCATTCGAGGGGCACTGGAACTACTATTTACTGGATATTGCCGCTCAGCAGGCGACCCAGCTTACCGATGGCGCGGGGGATAACACCTTCGGCGGCTTCCTGTCTGACGACGATCAATCCTTATGGTACGTGAAAGACACGCGCCAGCTGAGACGCCTGGATCTCTCGACGTTGGAAGAGTACGTGGTCTACGAAGTGGACGATGAGTGGGTTGCCTACGGCACGTGGGTTGCGAACTCTGACTGCACGAAACTCGTCGGCATCGAAATTAAAAAAAGCGACTGGCAGCCGTTAACCGACTGGTCGAAGTTCCGCGCCTACTACTTTACCAACCCGGAATGCCGTCTGATTAACATCGACCTGAAAACCGGAGAACAGCGGACCATCCTGCAGGAAAAACGCTGGCTCGGGCACCCTATCTACCGCCCGTTTGACGATAAGACCGTGGCGTTTTGTCACGAAGGCCCGCGTGACGCCATCGACGCGCGCATGTGGCTGGTCAATGAAGACGGCAGCAACATTCGCTGCGTACGTCAGCATCAAAAAGGGGAAAGTTTTACCCACGAATTCTGGGTGCCGGACGGCTCCGCGCTTTACTACGTGGCGCACCAGGAGAACAGCCCGCACCGTTATCTCTACAGCGCCGACCCGCAGACGCTGGAAAATCACCAGCTGATGGCGATCCCGCCCTGCTCGCACCTGATGAGTAACCACGACGGTTCCCTGGTGGTTGGTGACGGTGCGCCGCATAACACCGGCGACATCAGCCTGAACGATCCGTTTATCTGGGTATTCAATTTGAAAACCGGGGAGAAGACGGCGATTTGCCAGCATAACAGCAGTTGGAAGGTACTGGACGGCGACCGTCAGGTTACGCATCCGCATCCGTCGTTTTCGCCGGACGGTGAGTGGGTGCTGTATACCTCGGACGCTGAGGGAATGCCGGCATTGTATTTAGCGAAGGTGTAGAACTGAGCTTGCCCGGCGGCGCAGCGCCGCCGGGTTCCTGATTAGACGCCGATATCCCGCAATTTCTCGCCTTTCATCAGCTTACGTTCAATGTGCTCCAGCGTAACCCCTTTGGTTTCCGGAATCAGCCAGAAGGTCACGCCGATAAAGGCCACGTTCAGCACGGTATAGAGCCAGAACGTTCCCGCTGCGCCGATGGAATCCAGCAGCGTCAGGAAGGTTGCGCCGATAATCATGTTCGACACCCAGTTGGTGGTGGTAGAACAGGTGATACCGAAGTCGCGGCATTTCAGCGGCTGAATTTCAGAGCAGAGGATCCACACTACCGGCGCCGCGCTCATCGCATAGCCCGCAATGCACATCATGGTCATACCGACGGAGAGCCAGGAGAGCCCGCTGCTCGCGGTGCCATTATCAAACTGCATCAGGCAGTAGCCCAGCACCAGCGTACCGATAGCCATCACCGTAAAGCCAATTTTCAGCGCCGGTTTACGTCCGGCTTTATCGACGGTAAACACCGCAATAAAGGTGGCGAACATAAAGGTTAAACCGACCACCAGGGTGGCAATCATCTGCTGCTCGGTCGTGGTGAAGCCCGCCATTTTGAAGATGCGCGGCGCGTAGTACATGATGATGTTCATGCCGGTAAACTGCTGCATCGCCTGCAGCAGCATGCCGAGGAACACCGCGCGGCGCACGTTGCGATTCACCTTAAACAGCGCCCAACCGCCCTGCTTCAGCTTCAGGCTTTCACGAATTTCATTCAGCTCGTCGCGCGCTTTTTCAGACGTGTCACGCAGCATTCGCAGCACCTCTTCGGCTTCAATATGACGGCCTTTTTCCGCCAACCAGCGCGGGCTGTTCGGCAGGAACACCACCAGCACAATCAGCACCAGGGCTGGCAGCGCCAGCACGGCGAGCATCGCGCGCCAGTTGCCGCTGTAGCTAAATGCGGTGTCGGAGAGAAACGCCATCACGATACCCAGCGTCACCATCAGCTGGTACATGCTGATCATTTTGCCACGCACGTTTTCACTCGCCATTTCGGACAGATACAGCGGCGCGGTATACGAGGCGATACCCACGGCAACGCCGAGGATAACCCTGGCGACCAGCAGCATTTCGACGTTAACGGCAAAACCGGAGCCCAGTGAACCGGCCACGAACAGCACGGCGCCGACCATCAGGCTGTATTTACGGCCCAGGCGGAACGACAGCCAACCGTTGAAGAGCGCACCGATGGCGGCCCCCAGCATCATACTGCTGACCACCCACTCCTGCAGGCGGTTAGAGAGCACGAAGTGATCGGTGATAAAGGGCAGCGCCCCGGCAATCACCCCGATATCAAGACCAAAGAGCAGCCCCGCCACCGCAGCGGCAAAGGAAACAAACATATTCATGCGCCGGGTATCGCGCTGGGCGTTCGGCATTAACGTTGAATCGTTGCTGATTGAAGTCATTTTTTTCCTGCCAGACAAAGTAAGACATGGAATGAAAATACGAGATAGGCGCACCAGACCGTCAGGCCATAAACGTTATTAATATGGATGATATTGCTGCATAGGTCGGTTTTGTGATGGACATTCGACTTTCGCATGGAAGTGAAACCCGTTACATATCGTCAAAAAACCCTACAACACATGCGTTACTATTTTTTGATAGGTGAAGGTGAATGGACGATATGAATATGTGGATATGGATGATTAAAGACCCCGACGTTGCCTGTGCCATCCGTAGCCCGGCCGGGCAAAGCGACACCTGGGATCCTACAGGCATAAAAAAACCTGCCGAAGCAGGTTTTTTCACATCCAGACGCTAACTTAGCGAGCCAGCCAGCCGCCATCCACCGCGACGGTGTAGCCGTTGATGTAGTCAGATGCCGGAGAAGCCAGGAAGACGATTGGCCCCATCAGATCGCTTGGCAGACCCCAACGACCCGCCGGAATACGGTCAAGGATCGCCGCGCTACGCTCTTCGTCAGCGCGCAGCTGCTGGGTGTTGTTGGTGGCCATGTAGCCCGGTGCAATCGCGTTCACGTTGATACCGTGTTTCGCCCACTCGTTCGCCATCAGACGGGTTACGCCCATTACGCCGCTTTTAGACGCGGTGTAAGACGGCACGCGGATGCCGCCCTGGAAGGAGAGCATGGAGGCGATGTTGATGATTTTGCCGCCGTTACCCTGCGCGATGAAGTGCTTAGCCGCAGCCTGAGACATGAAGAACACGCTCTTGATGTTCAGGTTCATGACGTCATCCCAGTCTTTTTCGCTGAAGTCGATCGCGTCTTCACGACGAATCAGACCCGCGTTGTTTACCAGGATATCGATATGGCCGAATTCAGCCACCGCGCGCTCCAGCAGTTCTGGAATGCCATCGATTTTACGCAGGTCAGCGGTCAGGCTCAGGAAGCGACGGCCCAGTGCGGTAACGCGTTCGATGGTTTCGGTTGGCTCAACGATGTTGATACCAACGATGTCGCAGCCCGCTTCCGCCAGACCCAACGCCATACCTTGACCCAGACCGGTATCGCAACCAGTAACCACGGCAACTTTGCCCTGCAGAGAGAATGAATCCAAAATCATTTTATATTCCTTGTCGTTTTGCGCCTGTACCGGACAGGCATCATTAATCTAATGCTTGCTGTCCGCGACTAGCGCAGATCCCTAACTGCTACATGATCCATGTCATCAAAGACCTGGTTCTCACCCACCATTCCCCAGATGAAGGTGTAAGCCTTCGTACCGACGCCGGAATGGATTGACCAGCTCGGTGAAATCACCGCCTGTTCATTGTGCATAACAATGTGACGCGTTTCCTGCGGCTGCCCCATCATATGGAACACGCAGCTGTCTTCATCCATGTTGAAGTAGAAGTACACTTCCATGCGGCGCTCGTGGGTATGGCACGGCATGGTGTTCCACAGGTTACCTGGCGCCAGTTCGGTCAGGCCCATGCTGAGCTGGCAGGTTTCCAGCACATCAGGAACAAAGTATTTATTGATGGTACGGCGGTTGCTGGTGAGGTCATCCCCAAGCGTAACCGGCGCAACGTCTGCAGGTGTGACCTTTTTGGTCGGGTAAGTGGTGTGGGCCGGTGCGCAGTTATAGTAAAACTTCGCCGGTTTCGCCGCATCAATGCTGGCGAACACCACTTCTTTCGCGCCTTTACCGACATACAGGGCATCACGATGGCCAATTTCGTAGCATTTACCGTCAACGGTAATCGTGCCCGCGCCGCCAATATTGATGACGCCCAGCTCGCGGCGCTCGAGGAAATAGCTTACGCCAAGCTGCTTGCCGACTTCACCGCCGACGGAGACCGTTTTCGCCACTGGCATAATGCCGCCAACGATAATGCGGTCGATATGGCTATACACCATGGTGTATTCATCAGCAGTGAAAACCTGTTCAACTAAAAACTCGTCTCGAAGGCCCTGCGTATCCAGCGTCTTAGCATGAGCGCTATGAATGCTCTGTCTTACTTCCACCTGAACCTCCAGGAAAATGTGGTTTTGTCTTCTATCTTAGAAACGAAACTGCGTTCCGCTTTGTTTAATGCTTGTATCTTATCCCTGATGAAATGGGTTTTCAATTACAAATAAAACATCATTTCATTTTTTCTGAGTAATAATATCAAAAATGCAAAAGAGATCACGAATATGCACTTTTGTCGCGTTGCAAAAAAACAAAAAACACTATTATTCATCCAGTTACAGGTTTCTTTGAAAAATTACCACTTTAGTAGAAAGGATGTCGTGAAAACAAAGGCAAGCTTGACAAGCGGCAGATTGGCTACACAAAAAAGTAGCAGAAATGATGATTTTTCGTATAAAGTGAGTCTGACATCACAAACAATGAAACGCTGTTTTGATAAATTGATACCCAATTTTTAAAATAACATCAGAATCGGCCAGCACGGGAGATAGCACCCTGCGACCGCTAGAGTGAGTGAAAGGAGAGCAACATGGCTAAAGGCATGCGGGTTAAATTGAACTATGAGGTCAGCCGCGACCCAGATACCGGCGCGGAGGTCACCCGCTTAACGCCACCGGAAGTAACGTGTCATCGTAACTACTTCTATCAGAAGTGTTTCTTTAATGATGGCAGCCACCTGTTATTTGCTGGCGAGTTCGATGGCCACTGGAACTACTATTTACTGGATGTCGCTAACGCCGAAGCCGTACAGCTGACCGAAGGCGCGGGTGATAACACTTTTGGCGGCTTCCTCTCTCCGGACGATAAATCACTCTACTATGTGAAGAACGACCGTACCCTGCTGGAAGTTAACCTGAAAACCCTGGTCGAGCGTGAAGTGTACCGCGTGCCGGATGAGTGGGTTGGCTACGGCACCTGGGTATCAAACAGCGACTGCACCAAGCTGGTTGGCATCGAAATCGCTAAGAGCGACTGGACGCCGCTGAACGACTGGCAACTGTTCCACGATTTCTTCCATAAAGGCCCACACTGCCGCCTGCTGCGCGTTGACCTGAAAACCGGTGAAAGCGCGACGATCCACGAAGAAAAAATCTGGCTCGGCCACCCAATCTATCGTCCGTTTGACGATAGTACCGTAGCCTTCTGCCACGAAGGCCCGCACGACCTGGTCAACGCGCGTATGTGGCTAGTTAATGAAGACGGCAGTAACGTTCGTAAAGTCAAAGAACACGCGGAAGGCGAAAGCTGCACGCACGAATTCTGGGTGCCAAACGGCTCCGCGCTGGTGTACGTCTCTTACCTGAAAGGGCAGCAGGGTCGCACCATCTACCGCTTTAACCCGGACACCAACGTAAACGAAGCGCTGATGCAGATGCCGGCCTGTTCTCACCTGATGAGCAACTTCGACGGCACGATGCTGGTTGGCGACGGTTCCGGTACGCCGGTTGATGTGAAAGACACCAGCGGCTACACCATCGATAACGATCCCTACCTGTATGCGTTCGACGTGGCGAAACAGGCTTACTTCCGCATTGCTCGTCACGATACGTCATGGGCAACGGTACAAAACAGCCGTCAGGTAACGCACCCGCATCCGTCCTTTACCCCAGACGACAGCGCAGTGCTGTTCAGCTCTGACAAAGACGGTAAGCCGGCGCTGTACATTGCCAAACTGCCTGCCGAACGTGTGTTAGTAAAAGCGTAATAAATCTAAGTTTTGTGTTTCTGTAACTGGCCTTGCCCTCCTCTGGAGGGCTTTTTTTTGGCTGTTTTTTCGATTGGAGCAGGAACCTTCACCCTAACCCTCTCCCTTAAAAAGGGAGAGGGTATATTCCGTGCGGGAATGAATAACTGCACCCAACGGTCCCCTCGCCCCTTTGGGGAGAGGGTTAGGGTGAGGGGAAAACCGCACACTGCCACAAAAACGAAAACCCCCCGGCTAAATGCTCCGGGGGGAAAACGGATGAGGGTCCGATTTTATTTAGAAGGAGTAAGCAACACCTACACGTAAACGGGTCTGACGCTCATCGGTAGATTTCACGCCCACGTTACCCACTTCAAAGTACGGGGACCAGTTCTTATCCCATTTGTACGCCAGCTTAGCGTTATATTCGGTGCTGTACGGTTTGTTGTTGTTACGATACAGGCTCTTATGCTGATCGTCGGCTACCGTACTGCGTGCATACACGTAGTTCAGCTCTGCACGCCAGTCGCCCATCGCCCAACCAACCCAGGTATCCACTTTGTTAACTTTATCGTCAACGCCGCCACTTGCCGGTACGCGGGTGTATTCATAACGGTAACGAGCTGCGACGTAGAAACCGTTATCAAAGCTGTACTGCGCATGCAGATAAGGTTTGTAGATTGAGAAGCTGTCCTTACTCTCAATGTTAAAGCCTGGGTTCAGGGCAAAGTTATCTGTCGCCTTCCAGCGCCAGTTAATGGACTCTTCGTGACCGTTACCCACCACTTCGTTAAACGGACGATCCTGTTTATCAGCATCACCACCCGTTTTCCATTTTGCTTCCACGCCAAAACCAAGACCGTTATCAAAACGATGGGATACCGCAACACGGTCTGCGTTGGAGCCGCTGTCAATATATTCATGACGCAGGTCAACGGTTACCGCAGATGCAGCGAAAGACATACCAGATAATACGGCCAGGGCCAGAGTTTTCTTAAACATTTGCCATCCCTCAATTAAAATTATGTTTCTTTTTTATGAAATTGAATTTTATTTTTTCCGGTTTTGCATTTTAGTGATCAAGATCGTAATTATTTGTTTCAGAAAATCCGGCACACGAAGGACGTGATAAAGCTCAACAAAAAATCGAAGATGCCCCTTAAAAATAAAACGCAGATCACAAACTTTTATATAATTGTATTTTTAATTAAATTAAAATCCATTAATAACAGCAACTTACACAAAAACAAATAACCATAGTTATTCTTAGCAATAGTAATAATTTATGTTTTACTAATAATCCACCTAAGCGTCATCTCATACGCACCATTTACAACTGATACAAATAAACATAAATGCATAAGGGAATGAACTAGACAGAAGTCCATTTCTATTCTCATAAATTCAGGCGTATAAACAAAAAAGACCTCGATTGAGGTCTTTCTGGAAGGGGGGGGGAATTAAGGGGAAACTAAAGCGTTATTACTGAATATCACGTTCGACGGCAAGCGCCACACCCTGACCGCCGCCGATGCACAGCGTGGCCAGTCCTTTACGGGCATCGCGTTTCACCATTTCGTGAACCAGTGACACCAGGATACGGCAGCCCGAAGCCCCGATAGGATGCCCTAATGCAATTGCCCCGCCGTTGACGTTGACCTTCTGCTCGTTCCATTCCAGCATTCTGCCTACCGAGATCGCCTGTGCGGCAAACGCTTCGTTGGCTTCAATCAGATCGACATCGCTCAGCTGCCAGCCAGCTCGTTCAAGGCAGCGGCGAGTCGCATAGACCGGCGCGATGCCCATTAACGCAGGGTCGACGCCAACGCTGGCGAAAGCGCGGATCCTGGCAAGGATCGGTAGCCCCAGCTCCAGCGCTTTGCTTTCACTCATCATCAGCACCGCCGCTGCGCCGTCATTAATGGACGACGCGTTGCCCGCGGTCACGGAACCCGACTGATCAAAAGAGGGAACCAGACGCGCTAACGCTTCGGCGCTGGCATCGGTTTGCGGCTGTTCATCGGTATCGACAATGTGTGAACCGCCAGGCTGTAGATTGACGACCGGGACAATTTCATCGCGAAAACGTCCAGAGTCGATGGCCCGACGGGCCTTGTGCTGTGAGCTAAGCGCCCACGCATCCTGCTGCTCGCGGCTGATACCATACTCGCGCGCCAGGTTCTCCGCCGTCACGCCCATATGGTAATCGTTGAAGGCATCCCACAGGCCGTCGTGCACCAGGCTGTCAATCAGTTGGCTGTTGCCAAGCTGCGCGCCGGTGCGGCTATCGGTCAGCACGTGTGGGGCGCGGCTCATGTTCTCCTGCCCACCGGCAATCACCACGTCGGCTTCACCGCACTGAATCGCCTGCGTGGCCAGATGCAGCGCTTTCAGACCTGAACCACACACATCATTGATGGTAATCGCCGAGACGGTATTCGGCAGGCCGCCTTTAATCGCAGACTGTCGCGCCGGGTTCTGTCCGGTTCCCGCCGTTAATACCTGACCAATGATCACCTCATCGATGGTCGCGGCGGAAATTCCACTACGTTCGACCAGGGCATTAATCACCAGGCTCCCCAACTCCACGGCGGAATGGCGGGCAAGCGCCCCCTGAAAACAGCCTATGGGCGTACGGACAGCACCTACGATAACGACGTCTTTCATCTCGACCTCAGCGCAAAATTATCCGCGTATAGTAGATGATTGTTATCAACTATTTTCGTAATTGTTTAAAAAAAGTGAGTTTTATCACAAAGGAAATTCACCCCGTTTCATTCAGGCTGAAACCTGCTGCAAATACTGACGCAGCCAGCTTCCCGCCGCCCCCAGCGGCGAGGCTTTATGCCATAGAAGGTCGGTCGATACCGAGATTGGCCAGCCCACAATATCCAGCATAGTCAGCTCCGCCGAGCGTGCAAATTCGTCCACCAGCGCGCAGGGCAATGCACACCAACCTAGCCCCTGCGCCGCCATGCTCAGCAGCATCAGGTAGTTTGGTGCAGACCACACGGGCCCACGCGCAGGGGTAGTGTGGTTCTCCAGATAAGTATTGAGTCGCAACTCACGCCAGGTGCTCAACTGCTCCCACTCCAGCCCTCGCTCGGCAGCCAAGGGATGCGTCGGCGACACGTAAATCGCCATACGCGTCTGCATCGGCAAACGGGTGTGGCCAATATCGGTAGGATAACTATCCCGCGCTTCAATTAAGCCAACCTGCGCACGCCCTTTTTGCAGCAGATCCACCACGTCGTCATCTTCCCCGACCAGGCACTCAAACTCCGTGTGCGGAAAACGGCGGTCAAACTGGGCCAGCAGATCTTCGAGCACGTCGGGATGCAGCGTATCGGAAAGCACAAAGGTCAGCCGCGCTTCGGTCTCACCGCTAAGCGACACCGCCAACTCATCCAGCCGTTCGCTGGCGCTCAGAATGGCCTGTACGTAGCTCAGCACCCGCTGCCCTTCGGCGGTCAGCAGCGGCTGACGCGTGGAACGGTCAAACAGCGTCACGCCGAGATCCGCCTCAAGATGAGCAATCGCGGTGCTGATAGTGGACTGGCTTTTCCGCAAACGGCGCGCCGCCGCTGAGAAAGAGCCGCAGGAGACGGTTTCGACAAACGCGGTCAGGGCTTCGGGAGAATAGCGCATGATGTATCTACTTTATCGATGGTTTCTATCTTTTACTTATCATATTTATCCATAAAATGCCCACTATCGCATTCCATAAATCAAAGGTCACAAGATGCAAAACGATTCATTACATCGCAGAAAACTCCCGGAGCGTATCTTCCATGCCGTGTGCTTCGAGGGGATCGCCACCGCGATCCTCGCTCCTACCGCAGCCTACCTGATGCAGCGATCCGTACTTGAAATGGGCGGGCTGACGGTCATTCTGGCCACCACCGCGATGATCTGGAATATCATCTATAACGCTGGTTTCGACCGCTTCTGGCCGGTGACCCGCGTTATCCGTACCGCTAAAGTCCGTGCGCTGCACGCGCTCGGCTTCGAGTGCGGGTTTATCGTCATCGGGGTAAGCATCGTGTCGCTGGTGCTGGGCGTGACGCTTCTGCAGGCGCTGACGCTGGAGATTGGCTTCTTCCTGTTCTTCCTGCCCTACACCATGCTCTACAACTGGGTTTACGACACCCTGCGCGAGCGCATCATCAAGCGCCGTCAACAGAACCTTTACGCGAGAAATTAATCCACTTTTCAGGCCGATAACAATCGGTCTGAAAATGTTCAGCCACACGAAAAGCTAATTATGGTAAATTATCCGCCATTTTTTTGGTTTTATGGTTGATATATTCAGATAATGTCTAAAATTTGGTCTAAAGAAGAGACGCTATGGAGCTTTGCCTTATATGGCACAGCCGTCGGCGCGGGGACCCTTTTCCTGCCCATCCAGCTTGGCGCCGCAGGTGCCGTGGTGCTGTTTATTACCGCCCTCGTCGCCTGGCCCCTGACTTACTGGCCGCATCGCGCCTTATGTCAGTTCATCCTGTCCGCTAACACCCCGGCAAGCGTTGGCATCACCGGTGCCGTCAGCCACTATTACGGCAAAAAAATCGGCAACCTGATTACCACGCTCTACTTCGTTGCCTTTTTCGTGGTGGTATTGATTTACGCCGTCGCCATTACTAACTCGCTGACCGAGCAGATTGGTCACCATATGCCGGTCGACCTCACGACACGAGCGTTGGTCAGTCTTGGCGTCGTACTGTTGCTGAACCTGATTTTCCTGACGGGCCGTCAGACCACCATCAAGGTGATGGGCATGCTGGTCTTCCCGCTGATTGCCTACTTCCTGTTCCTGTCTATCTATCTGACCGGAAGCTGGCAGCCGTCGCTGCTGACCACGCAGATGGAAGTCAGCACGCATACCTTGCACCAGGTGTGGTTATCCATTCCCGTGATGGTTTTCGCTTTTAGCCATACGCCGATTATCTCCACCTTCGCCATCGACCGGCGGGAGAAATATGGCGAGCAGGCCATGGGTAAATGCAAAAAAATCATGAAGGTGGCGTATCTGGTCATCTGCCTGAGCGTGCTGTTCTTTGTGTTCAGCTGCCTGATGTCGATTCCGCCGTCCTATATCAATACGGCGAAAGCGGAAGGCGTGACCATCCTTTCCGCGCTGTCGATGATGCCGAACTCTCCTGGCTGGCTGTCGATTTCCGGGATAGTGGTCGCCGTGGTCGCGATGTCGAAATCGTTCCTCGGCACCTATTTCGGGGTGATTGAAGGGGCCAGCGAGATGGTGAAATCGTCGCTGAACCAGGTCGGCGTTCGCAAGAGCCGCTCGTTTAACCGCGGGCTCTCTATCCTGCTGGTGTCAGCGGTGACCTTTATCGTCTGCTGCATTAACCCAAATGCGATTTCGATGATCTACGCCATCAGCGGCCCGCTGATTGCCATGATTCTGTTTATCATGCCAACGCTGTCGACCTACCTTATTCCGTCGCTCAAGCCTTACCGTTCTATCGGTAGCCTGATTACGCTGATTGTCGGTCTGCTGTGCGTGTCGGTGATGTTCTTCGGGTAAGCGCATCACGGATGTAAAAAAGCCTGCCAGGGTAACCTGGCAGGCTTTTTTGTAGGCCGGATAAGGCGAAGCCATCATCCGGCAATCACAATGCTATTACAGCGCCATGTCGTGCTGCGGTGACGCGCTCGCAGGTTGCTCTGCCGGTTTTGCCTGAGCAACTGGGGCTGCTGGCATCTGAATCACCGGCGGCTTGGTCAGCTCCAGCGTGGCGGCGGTGTCATCCCAAACCTGCTGGGTCAGCGCAACGTTGCCGTTCAGGTTCTGGCCAAAGCTCGGGACGATACCGCGAATTTTGCTCTGCCATTCCGGTGAGTTGAACTGCTCAGGGAACAGCTTTTTAATCACGTTCAGCGTGATTGGCGCAGCGGTAGAGGCACCCGGCGATGCGCCCAGCAGCGCAGAGATAGTGCGCTGTTGGTCAACCACCACTTCGGTCCCCAGCTTCAGCACGCCGCCTTTGTCCGCATCTTTCTTGATGATCTGCACGCGCTGGCCTGCCTGAATCAGCTTCCAGTCCTCTTTACGCGCCTCGGGGTAGTACTCTTTCAGCGCGGCAAAGCGGTCGTCATCGCTCAGCATCACCTGGCTCACCAGGTATTTCACCAGGTCGAAGTTATCCAGGCCCACATGCGTCATCGGCATCACGTTGCTGGTTGTGGTAGTGCTCAGCAGGTCGAAGAATGACCCCTGCTTAAGGAACTTGGTGGAGAAGGTCGCGAATGGCCCAAACAGCACCACGCGCTTGCCATCGATAAAGCGCGCATCGATATGCGGCACCGACATCGGCGGCGCACCCACGGAGGCCTGACCGTAAACTTTTTCCATATGCTGACGAGTGACGTCCGGGTTTTCGGTCATCAGGAAAGAGCCGCCGACCGGGAAGCCCGCGTAGTTGTCTGCTTCCGGAATGCCGGTTTTCTGCAGCAGCTTCAGCGCCCCGCCGCCCGCACCGATAAAGACATACTTCGCGTCAATCGCGTGCTGTTTACCGCTGTTCACATCTTCAATGGTGACGTGCCAGGAGTTATCGCCGTTGCGTTTGAATTCAGTTACTTCAGAGGAGGTTTGCAGCGTGAAGTGGTTGTTCTTCTGCAGGCTGCCGATCAGCTGACGGGTAATTTCGCCGTAGTTAACGTCGGTGCCGACCGGCGTCCAGGTGGCAGCGACCTTTTGCTGCGGGTCACGACCGGCCATCACCAGCGGCGCCCACTGGGCAATTTGCTGATGATCGGTGGAGAATTTCATGCCCTGGAACAGGGTGGTTTTTTGCAGCGCGTCGTAGCGTTTGCCGAGGTACTCCACGTTTTTATCGCCCCAGACGAAGCTCATGTGCGGTGTGGAGTTAATAAAGGCATGGGGATTATTCAGAATGCCGCGCTTCACCTGCGAGGACCAGAACTGGCGGGAAATCATAAACTGTTCGTTAATTTCCAGCGCCTTAGTCACGTCGATGGTGCCGTCCGGGCGCTCCGGCGTGTAGTTCAGCTCCATATTAGCGGAGTGGCCGGTACCGGCGTTATTCCAGCCGTTAGAAGATTCCATCGCGACTTTATCGAGCTTCTCCACCATCACCTGTTTCCAGTCAGGCTGTAATTCCTGTAACCAGGTGCCCAGTGAGGCGCTCATGATCCCGCCGCCAATCAGCAGGACGTCGGTTTTTTCAGTGGTATTGGTATCTGCGTAAGCCGCTGAATTGACCAGCAGCGCGATGGTCGCCAGAGTAAATAGTTTTTTATTAATAGCAGGCATAATGATGATATTCGCATAGCTAAATGTAATGTGTGCGCTAATAGTAGCGCACTTTTACATTATTTTAAAATACCACTTACTTTCCACTTAGAGTTATTAACAAATTACTTTCTTTGCTTTTTTTAATTAAAAAAAGCATCCGCATTATTTGCGTGGAAATAAAACTCAAATAATTTAATTTTAATTCAGCAATTAATGCAGCCCGAATTCCGCCATAAGCTGCTGGCGTAACAGAACAAAATCCGTGCTGCTACGTTCACGCGGTCGCGGTAATGTCACCTCAATGGTGCGAATCGGGTCGCCTTTCATTTTTGGCAAAATAATCACCCGATCGGCAAGGTAAATCGCCTCTTCCAGATCGTGCGTCACCAGCACCATCGTCATCTTTTCCGCATCACGAATGCGCGCCAGCTCCTCCTGCATAGTGATTTTAGTCATCGCATCCAGCGCCCCGAGCGGTTCATCCAGCAGCAGAATTTCCGGCTGAATGGTCAGCGCTCTGGCAATGCCGACACGCTGGGCCATGCCGCCGGAAAGCTGGTTGGGCAGCGCCTGCTCGCAGTGGCTGAGCCCCACCAGCTCAATCGCCTCTTTCGCCCGCGCCCTGGCCTGCTTGCGCGGCACGCCCTGCACGTCGAGGCTAAAGCTGACGTTTTCCAGCACCGTCAGCCACGGCAGCAGACGCGGCTCCTGGAAAATCACTGCCCGCTCGCGGCTCATGCCGTGTACCGCCTGGCCGTCAATCACCACGTCGCCCGCATCCGGCGCTTCCAGCCCCGCAAGTATTCGCAGCAGCGTGGTTTTTCCGCAGCCGCTGGGCCCGACGATGGCGATACTCTGCCCACTTTCAATCTGTAAGTTAAGGTCGCGGAAGACATCAAACGGCTTCCCCTCAAGGGAAAAAGTCTTACGTAAGCGGCGAATCGAGATATCGCCGCGGGCAATCTGCGTGGTTGATGTCATCATACACCTTCCGTTTTCAGCAAAATATTTGACGCTTTAAGCTGGCCTTTTTTCAGCACGCCGTCGCGCTCAAGAATATCCAGCCAGAACTGCACATCATGAGGTTCCGACAGACCGCCTTTGCGGACACCGTAGCCGGTGAAGTACTGCGCCACGTCAGGGTTCTCGCCGCGTTCTTTCAGGATCTTCGCCATAATGTCACGCACCTGCGCCGGGTTATCGCGGGCATAATCTAGCGCACGAGCCGATTCAACCACGAAGATGCGCGCCGCATCCGGGTGCTGTTTGACAAAGTCGGAACGCAGCACCGTAAAGCCACCGGCAATCGGCCCCAGCACGTCCGCATCGTTGAAGATTGGGCGCAGGCCGCCGTGGCTGCGCGCCACGCCTTCGAAGGTGGTCTGCCAGTAGCCAAAGGCAGCCACGTCGACCTGACCTGAACGCAATGTCTGCTCAAGCTGCGGGCCCGGAACCGCGACCGGTTTGGCGGCGTTTTCCGGCAGATTCGCCTGGTGCAGCGCTTCACGCAGGGTATAGTCCAGATGCGCACCCAGGGTGTTTACCGCCACGCTTTTTCCGACTAAATCTTTGATGGACTTAATCGGGCTGTCCTCCTTCACATAGAAGATAGATTTGGTGGTTTCGTTGATGCCGTTGGTCGGGTAAGCCGCCACAAAGTCGTTACCGTTAGCGATGGCATTAATCACCGCTGGCGTCGCCGCTGAACCAACATCAATGCTGCCGGAAGCCAGTGCAAATAAAGACTCCGGGCCGCCGCTGGCGTAGCCGGCATTTTTAATCGACACGCCGGTGCCTTTAAAATATCCCAGCGCTTCCGCCAGTTCGTGAGCGGAAATACCGCCATAGCTCGCCATATAGCGCATCGTCACTTCATCCTGAGCACGAACAGACGCACTAACACCCAATAAGAAAAGCACCGCAACCCACGCTGAATAGAACTGTTTTTTCATTATAAAAATTCCTTTATAGCGATAAGTAAAAACGCAAAATAACGTACAAAATTAACGGCTACGGATATTCCATCGACATAGGCGACGTTGCAGTACCACCAGAATCGCGTTCGCTAATAACCCGGCAAACGCCAGCAAAAATATCGCGGCAAACATCATGGGTATTTGGAAGTTATATTGCGCATTCATCACCCTGAAACCGATCCCCTGATTCGCCCCGATCATTTCGGCAGCAATCAGCAGCAGCAGCGCGGTGGTGGCCGACAGGCGCAGACCGATAAAAATAGAGGGAACGGAGGCGGGAACGATCACCCGGTAGAACAGCGTCAGGCGTCCGGCGCCAAAGGTGCGCGCCATCTCCAGCAACTTGGTATCCACCTCTTTCACGCCGCTGATGGTCGACAGCAGAATCGGGAACAGCGCCGCCCAGAAGATCACGAACACTTTGGAGGTTTCCCCTAAGCCCAGCAGCAGGATAAAGATCGGATACAGCGCCAGCGCCGAGGTCTGGCGGAACAGCTGTAAGATAGGATCCAGCGCCTGCTCCAGCGGGCGAATCTGGCCCATAAACAGCCCCAGCGGGATCCCCACCACGATGGCGGCAGCGAAAGCCAACCCCGCACGCTGAAGGCTGATAGTAATATCACCCAGCAGCGCGCCTTGAGTGATGCCGTTCCACAAAGCAACAAAGATTTTATCCAGCGGCGGGATGATCGCCGCGTTCAGCCAACCGGCGGTGCTGGCAATCTG
Source organism: Kluyvera sp. EC_51 (assembly GCF_019584505.1). Classification (NCBI taxonomy): domain Bacteria; kingdom Pseudomonadati; phylum Pseudomonadota; class Gammaproteobacteria; order Enterobacterales; family Enterobacteriaceae; genus Kluyvera; species Kluyvera sp. EC_51. The sequence goes on from NZ_VDAG01000029.1 coordinate 24,760, forward strand.
CCAGCCGGCAAAGAACAACACCAGCAGGCCGTAGCGCGCAATCAACGACAGGCTGCGCTGATACCACACCTGGTAGGCAGGCTTAGCCTGTACGCGCGCCTTCAGGCGAATTCGGGTCGTGGAATAGAACATTGCGCCTCCTTAAGCCACTTTGCTGTTACGCACGGCGCTGTAGCGGTTGCTGGCAAACGGCAGCCCCAGATTTTCACGTAGCGTTTTGCCCTCATACTGAGTACGGAACAGCCCGCGTTTTTGTAAAATCGGCACCACCAGTTCAATAAAGTCGTCCAGGCCGCCCGGTAGCCACGGCGGCAGCACGTTGAAGCCATCGGCGGCTTCGTTTTCAAACCACGCCTGCAGCGTATCTGCCACCTGTTCGGCGCTGCCCACCACGGTGAAATGACCACGCGCGGTCGCCACCCACTGGTACAGCTGGCGAATGGTGAAGTTGTTTTCATCGGCAATCTGGCGAATCAGCTCGGGGCGCGATTTCATCCCTTCAGTTACCGGCAGCGGTGGCAGCGGGCCGTCTGGGTCGAATTTGCCGAGATCGATACCGCCACCGGCCAGGCCATTCAGCAGGGCGATGCCGTCGGCTTCGACAATCAGCGAAGTCAGCTTGTGGTACTTCTCCTTCGCCTCTTCCTCCGTTCGCCCAATGAACGGCGCGACACCTGGCATAATCAGCACATGGTTCGGGTTACGGCCGACGGCGCGAGCGCGTGATTTAATATCGCGATAGAAGTCCTGCGCGGTGTCGAGATGCTGATGCGAGGTAAAGATCACTTCGGCCGTCGCGGCAGCCAGCGCTCGGCCGCTCTCAGATTGCCCCGCCTGCACAATCACCGGCTGACCCTGCGCCGAGCGCGGCACGTTCAGCGGCCCACGGACCTTAAAGAATTTGCCGACGTGATCGGTGTTGTGCACCTTACTGCGGTCAAAGAACTGGCCTGAGGCTTTGTCACGCAAAAACGCGTCGTCTTCAAAGCTGTCCCACAGCTTTTTAACCACTTCGACGTGCTCTTTCGCCCGCTGGTAGCGGTACTCATGGGGATGCTGGGTATCCAGATTAAAGTTGTGAGCCGCCGCTTCGGTAGCGGTGGTCACCACGTTCCAGCCCGCGCGCCCGCCGGAGATGAGATCCAGCGAAGCAAACTTGCGCGCCAGATTGTAGGGTTCTTCGTAGGTGGTGGAGGCGGTGGCGATAAAGCCGATATTTTGCGTCAATGGCGCCAGCGCCGAAAACAGGGTAACCGGCTCGAAGCCCGCCACTTTCGCAGTACCACCGTCGGTCACACCGGAAGCGGGGATCGCCAGGCCGTCAGCCAGGAAGTAGGCATCAAACAGGCCGCGCTCGGCGGTCTGGGCAAGCTGCTTATGGAATTCAAAGCTGGTCGCGCCATCGGCGGGAGCGTCAGGGTGACGCCACGCCGCGATATGCTGGCCGCCGCCGGGAAGGAAAGCCCCTAATTTGATCTGTCTGCTCATTCTGGTTTCTCCTGATTCGATGCCGAAAGTGGGCTGAAACCAAGATAGCCAGAATGCGCAGCCATTCTGAAATAACAAATATTGAGTTAGTTATTTACATTTTTGCAATAAACCAGTTAGCGGCGCTAGCGACGTCATGATGCTTTCGTTTCCTCAACGACGGTTTCAGGACGGTGACTTTCACGCTGCCAGGCAGGAAGGTCCGCCAACTTTATTCCTTCCGGCACAACGCTGTGCTTCAGGCAGGCTACCCGCTGGGAACGATAAATACCGGTATAGCCCGAGACCAGATAGGCCACCACGCAGGCCATCGCGGCATACACGCCGATATCCGCGCCGAACAGTTCAATCGCCATCAGCGTCGAGGCAATTGGTGTATTCGCCGCGCCGGCAAACACCGCCACAAATCCCAACCCTGCAAGGAAAGCAAACGGCAGATGCAGCAGCGGGGCCAGCGCATTGCCAAGCGTAGCGCCGACGTAAAATAGCGGCGTCACCTCCCCGCCTTTAAATCCGCTACCGAGCGAGGTGACGGTAAAAATCAGTTTGCCGAGGAAATCCCACGGTGCCAGCGGGTGCTGGAACGCATCCACAATCACCGGAATACCAAGACCGATGTAGCGGTCAGCATGCAGCAGATAGACCGCCGCAGCGACCACCGCCCCGCCGATAAACGGGCGCAGTGGCGCATAGGCAATCCGTTTTTTCATCATGCCGCCAATCAGGTGAGTGGCATCGGCAAACACCCGGGAAGCCAGGCCGAAGCAGCAGCCCGCCACAATAACCGAACCCAGCACCCAGGCCGACATCGCCGGAATAGATGACATCGCATAGTGCGTATGGTGCACGCCCCACATCAGACCGACCTGATCCGCCACCACCGCCGCGACCAGACAGGGGAAAATCGCGGTGTAGTGCATGCGCCCTATCGCCATCACCTCAAGGCCGAAAATTGCCCCGGCAAGCGGTGTACCAAACACGGAAGAAAAGCCCGCGCTGACGCCCGCCATCAGCACCATGCGGCGCGCATCGTTATCCAGCCCTAACAGCGGCGTGAACCGGTCGGCAATTGAGGCGCCCATTTGTACCGCCGTGCCTTCACGGCCGACCGACGCGCCGAACAGATGGGACACCACCGTGCCGATAAACACCAGCGGCGCCATCCGCAGTGGAATGGTGTTCGCCGGGCTATGTACCTCTTCCAGTATCAGGTTGTTCCCCGCCTCTACCGAACGGCCGAGGCGCAGGTAGATCCAGCCCACGGCAAAGCCGGCGAACGGTAGCAGCAGGATAAGCCAGTGATGCTGAAGGCGCGTGGCGGTTGCCCAGTCGAGCGAGAAGAGAAATAAAGCAGATGCCGAGCCGACGAGCGCGGCAATAACCACAGCCAGCAGAAGCCACTGTATCAGAAAGAAAAGCGAGTTTTTACGAGCGAAGTGTTCAGAGAGCATTGACGCATCCTTAGATGAATTAATCATCCTGGACGCAGTAGAGGTGTGCCTGTTCATTCCCGGTCCAGGAATACAAACAGGCATCATCAGCCACACGGCGGTTCAAGGGGGAATGCCATCCCCTATGAATGAATATTAGCACACGAATCGTTTCAGCCAAATACTTTGTGGCCGGGGTTATTTCAGCGTCTCCAGCGGGAAAGGCCGATCCTGCACCACCGTTTTCATCACCAGCGTTGAGCGCAGATGCTGCACGCCCGGCATCGCCGACAGCTTTTGATCGTAGAGCTTCTGGAATGAGGAGAGATCGCGCGTCACCACCTGCATCAGATAGTCCGGGTCGCCGAACAGCCGCTGGGCCATCACGATCTGCGGGATCTCTTCCACTGCCTCTTCAAACGCGCTAACCGCCTTCCTGTCGCCCTCTTTCAGGGTCGCAAAGACCAGCGCGACGAAGTTAAAGCCCATTTTTCCAGGGTCGAGGTTAGCGCGGTAGCCGGTAATCACCCCTTCCTGCTCCAGCGCCCGCAGGCGTCGATGGCACGGCGACAGACTCAGATTTACCCGTTCAGCAAGCTCAGTGATAGATAAACGGCCATCGGCCTGTAGCTGCGCAAGAATTTTTCGATCGATACTGTCCATTTAGAAGATTCTCTCTTTCAGGCCGGGTTTTCAGCATAACATTGAAAGCTCATTGCGCGGCAATATCGATATTCTTTCCTGACATTCAGTGAGGGTTTTCGGGGTTAACGTGATGAGCAAACGCGAGGCAATTCGGGTATGGAAATGAGTTTGGTGGCGGGATTCTGGCTGGTTTCGTTTTTGCTTATCATGACGCCGGGGGCTGATTGGGCCTACACCATCAGCGCCGGGATCCACGGGCGAACCATTGTGCCTGCGGTGGCGGGACTGATGTCCGGTCACCTGCTGGCGACGATTATTGTGGTGGCGGGCGTTGGCGTGCTGATTGCGGGGCATCCGCTGGCGCTGTCGGCGATTACGCTGCTGGGAGCATGCTATCTGCTGTGGCTCGGTGTGTCGCTGCTACGCCATCCAGCAACGGTGTCCAGCGCCGCGCAGCAAAGCGGCGGCTGGAACCAGTGGGCGCTGAAAGGCATGTGCATCAGCGGCCTCAACCCGAAAGTCTTTCTGCTATTTCTGGCGCTGCTGCCGCAGTTTACTGACCCGCACGGCCAGTGGTCGGTGGCAATGCAGATGTCGGCGCTCGGGGTAATGCATCTCATCACCTGCACGATTATCTATTTACTGGTGGGATACGGTTCACGCGCGCTACTGGCAAGTCGCCCGCAGGCGGCGCGGGCTGTCAGCCGTTTTTCAGGTGGGTTGATGGTGCTTATCGCCGTGGCGCTGCTGTTCGAACAGCTTCGCTAGTGAAGATGCGCCAGCTCACGCTGGCGCGGCGTTTCAGGCGCGAATATCGTCATACTCGCGGGTATTATCAAATTCATGTTTAGCAAATGGGCACAGCGGGATGATTTTGCGCTGTTCCTGACGCATCTTCTCTACCACCTTAGCCACTAACTGTTTGCCAACGCCCTGCCCCTTCAGACTCGCGTCTACATCAGTGTGTTCAATGATGCTCAGATGCTCGCCGGTGGGAACAAAGACGATTTCCGCCACCTGATTACCGTCGCTGTCGTTAACGTAGAACTTATTATGGCCTTCCAGAATGTCCATGTTTCCCTCTCTTAATCGTGATGACGGTATTTCAGCGCCCCGCTCGGGCAAGTGTCGATAACGCGCACCACCGTTTGCGCGTCAACCTCGTCCGGGATGATCCACGGTTTGCGCTTCAAATTGAACAACTTGCTGCTCCCACGAACGCAGTTCCCCGAGTGCTGGCACATCGTCGTGTTGAAGTAGACATCAATCTTCTCCCCGGTATAGACACGATAACCTGCGTCCAGTAGTTCCTTATCCATGACATTGCCTCTATTTTTTATATGGGTTCGAGACTAAGCATAGACCTGTCTGGGGGGGAGATTCATCACTTACGGCAAAAAACCACAGCGAGAAAGTTTTCATACGTGGGAGGGGAAAGGTGTCGATACGATGAAAATAATTAAAAATAGCTGGTGCGAATGCCAAAATAATAAAGAGTGAGCATTATCTAATGCGCTTTAATGAAAAGGCGTAACCCCGACAATAATGCCGGGGTTTTACCAGCGCGAAATATATTAGAACGAGTATGCTACGCCGACACGGAAACGGGTCTGGCGTTCGTCAGTCGTTTTCACACCGACGTTACCAATTTCGCCGTACGGTGCCCAGTTACTATCGATTTTGTACGCGACTTTGAGGTTATATTCCTGAGAATACGGTTTGTTATTGTTACGATACAGGCTCTTATTCTGCTCATCCGCAACCGTACTGCGGGCATATACATAGTTCAGCTCTGCACGCCAATCGCCGAACACATAACCCGCCCACGCATCACCACGGTTGACTTTGTCATCCGGAGACGTAGAGGTTGAAGGGTAACGGGTGTAGTCATAGCGGTAGCGAGCTGCTACGTAGAAGCCATTATCGAAGCTGTACTGCACGCGCAGGTTTGGCTTGTAAATAGTACGACTGTCGTTACTTTCAATATTAAAGCCCGGCGTCACAGAGAAATTCTTATTAGCTTTCCACTGGTAGCTGATCGTTTCTTCGTGGCCGTTGCCCACAAAGTCATTATAAGCTCTATCAGTATGATCGCCGCCAGATTTCCATTTTGCTTCAACAGAGAAACCTAACCCATTAGCAAAGCGGTGAGATACGGAAACACGGTCTGCGTTGGTCTTATCTTTGCTGCCACCATCAATAAATTCATGACGAAGATCGACAGTGACTGCAGATGCTGCGAAAGAGGCGCCGCACAAAGCCATCATGACCAGAGATTTCTTAAACATGCAATAACCCTCAATTGAAATTATGTTTCATTTTTATGGAATTGCATTTTATTTTTTTAGGTGATTTGTTTTAGTGATCGAGATCGTAAAGATTTATTTCATGAATATATTGATTACCAGGACGTGATGAGCCTCAAGTAATTAGCCGTTGACTTTCCAGAAATAGTGTCACAGATCACATCAAAGATTACCTTACATTAAATTTACATATCTTTATAATTATAATTTATCATTATAAATCAATTAGATAATGCAATTAGTCACTCACGTTATTTATTTCAGATTAATAATGACACTATCTAACAATATGAACATTAAGCGTTAACGCTATAACTAGTTACATTTCTTCCTATTTATCTGCCTATTTCAGAATAAGAATCAGCCATTTTTGGTAGGCTATTAGACGCTCGACCAGGCAGACCTTAACCATGGTGATTTAACGCTCCACCGTAATACCCACCTCCTCCTTCCCTGCTTAAAAACACCAGTGCTGCATCACGAGATAGTTTTTCTTTATCGACACGCGATTTCTTCTGATTCGTCACGCTCGGCGCTCGCTGCCATCATGGCTCCACAGCAAACGGCATGTCGCCGTGAAATGAACAACCCATCGAGGTCAGCAATGAGCGCATTATTCTCCGGTAAAAAATTATTAGTGGTTGGCGGTACCAGCGGTATGGGTTTTGAAACCGCAAAACTGGTACTGAAAAACGGCGGCAGCGTGGTTCTGGTGGGTAATCGCCAGGATAAAGCAGAGCAGGCTCGCCAGGCACTGATGGCCGATGGTCAGGTCTCCATCATCATTGCCGACCTGATGAAAGAAGAAGGAATGCAGCACGTCATTAACACCATTAACGCAGAACATCAGGACATTAGTCTGCTGGTCAACGCCGCAGGTGTCTTCTTCCCGAAAGCGTTCACCGAGCATGAGATGGCGGACTACGACATGTATATGAGCATCAACCGTGCGACCTTCTTTATTACCCGTGACGTGGTGCGCAACATGGTGAATGCTGGTATCCAGGGCGCTATCGTTAATATCGGTTCGATGTGGGCGCAGCAGGCCATTGGCGCAACGCCGTCTTCTGCCTACTCCATGGCGAAAGCGGGCCTGCACGCGTTGACTAAAAATCTGGCTATTGAGTTGGGTAGTAAAGGGATCCGCGTAAACGCCGTCTCTCCGGCAGTGGTACACACCCCGATCTACGAAGGCTTCATTCCGAAAGAAGAGGTCGGCACGGTGATGAGCAGCTTTGACAGCTTCCACCCGATTGGTCGCGTCGGTACGCCTACCGATGTAGCTGAAGCCGTCTCCTTCCTGCTGTCTGATAAAGCAGGCTGGGTTACCGGCGCTATCTGGGACGTTGATGGTGGCGTGATGGCGGGTCGTAACGCCTGATAAGGCAGGTATGGGCGGAGCCTTTAATGATAACAATAAACTTGGCATATGACAGATGGCTTTGAACCGTTGCCGATTAGCCGGAACCTACCGAAAAAAGTAGCGGTCACACACAGGCAGGCCACCGCTATATTTCCCCAGCTTCTGGCACTTCCCACGCCGAGAATACTGATTTTCTCGGCGTGGGAAACGCCCCACTGTGCGCTAAAGCCAAAAATTACCACTATCCGTTATCCCATTAAAAAAAATAATACAACTGAACATGATCGGCCTTAACTCCCATCCAATTGACCAGACCATTCAAACCAATCGCCATATAAAGCAACCTCTTATATTAACAATCAAAATATTTAGAGTGTTAATCATTCGGATAAATAATTAAATCATTTTATAAATATGATTAATCGAAACAGGTTGAGATACATAACCGCAAACAATTTCCACAACTAATTCACATCTATCCTATAGAGCAGTTGCCATATATTAATTTTACTCACCACTCAATAAGTGATATATACTCACCCAAATTGCAGCACATCCCCATTATGCATGGGATATACATAATGGATAAATCTGGCTCTACCACAACATAACAAAATAATTAATGGAATATGATAGGAAATCAGCATGAATAGAACAGCTAAGTGGTTTGCGGTTATCACCTTCATCAGCGTACTCGCAGGTTGCGCGCGTACCGCACCGATAGAACAGGTTCGTTCCGTTGTGGCGGCAGGCCATACTACCGATCAGGTTAAGCATGCCATTTTACACGCAGGTGTTCAGCGTGAATGGCTTATGAGTGAATCCGCGCCAGGCACTATCAAAGCGACGCAGAGCACAAATGGTCATGTCGCCATAGTTAACATAAACTATACATCTACAAGCTATTCAATTAGTTATGTCAGCAGCATCAATTTAAAGGCTTCAGGCGGGAAAATTCACAAAAATTATAATCGTTGGGTGAGAAATCTTGACAAAGATATCCGCCTTAACCTTGCAGCAATGTACTAATTGAGTTTCACGCCGAGCTGCTTAAAAAGGGTTCAGTATCTTTCTGACAGACTTAATAGCTTATAATAATATGTATACACAGGATCCACTAAGTGCATTGGATGCGATTACCGAAGCGCAAAAAATTGCTTTTGCCCCGATGCTGTTTCAGGCTGCTATCAGCCTACGGAATACCGGGATACTGTCTTATTTAGATCAGCAGGGAAAAAACGGCGCTACGCTGGAAGATATTTCAACAAGGTGCTCTCTGGACGAGTATGCAGTCAGTATTCTTCTGGATATGGGCCTTAGTGGTCGAATCATGACATCAGCAAGCAATGCCTATTATTTAACCAAAATAGGCCACTTTTTGCTGCACGATAAAATGACCAATGTGAATATGGATTTCACACAGCATGTTTGCTACCAGGGATTATTCTACCTGGAGCATGCGTTAAAAGAAGGAAAACCATCAGGGTTGAAAGTTTTTGGTGATTGGCCGACAATTTATCCCGCACTTTCAGTACTTCCAGAAACCACACGTGAAAGTTGGTTTGCCTTTGATCATTACTACTCTGACGGCGCCTTCACAGCTGCGCTGCCTCACGTTTTCGCTAGTCGCCCAGCAACGCTGTACGATGTGGGTGGAAATACAGGAAAATGGGCACTGCATTGCTGTCAATATGATGCCAATGTAACTGTAACTGTATTAGATTTACCGCAGCAAATTGCACTGGCACGCGAGAATATTGATAATGCCGGTCTATCACAGCGGGTTAAACTTCATGCCGTCGACATGCTGAGTAATGCACCATTACCCAACGAAGCCGACATCTGGTGGATGAGCCAGTTTCTTGACTGTTTTTCACCTGAACAGATTATCACCATGCTGGGCAATATTGCGCAGGCAATGAAACCAGGAGCCAGACTGTGCATTATGGAACTCTTCTGGGATGCGCAGAAATTTGAAGCCGCTGCGTTTAGCCTGAATGCAACATCGCTCTACTTTACCTGTATGGCTAATGGCAATAGTCGATTCTACAGCGCAGAGAAGTTTTATCAGTACCTGGACTGCGCAGGATTTCAGGTTGATGAACGTTACGACAATCTGGGCATTGGTCATACCTTGTTGATCTGTAATAAAAAATAATTTGAAGATGGCATCAATATCTTGCTTTGGCATTCATTTGAGTGCCGCTTTACTCATTGATTAGGCGCGAGTGGATGAAATTTGCATTAAATATCATTGATTGGCAGGCCAGCGCGCCGGGCATCGATAATGCGGAACAATGGCGACATTGGTCACAGCATCCGCATGCTATAGATTCCGACGCACCGCTCGGAAAGCCGAAAGAGTTGCCGATGATGACTGCTCGTCGCCTTAGTTCAGGTAGCAAACTGGCCGTAGAATGTGGCCTCGCGCTCCTGCGCCGCCATCACATTGATGCAATATTGTTCACCAGTCGCCACGGAGAACTTGAACGGAACTTCCGTATACTGCAGGCTCTAGCCACAGAACAGCCTATCTCTCCGACCGATTTCGCGCTGTCGGTGCATAATTCCTCGATAGGCAACTTGACCATTGCCGCCAAAAAACCTCTTGTGTCGTCCTCACTTTCTGCTGGTCGTGATACTTTTCAACAAGGCCTCTGCGAAGCTATTGGCCTGATGCAAGCGGGATACTCACGTATTTTGATGGTCGATTTTGACGGGTTCTTGCCCGAGTTTTATCACGCTTATCTGCCTTCAACGATGCCAACCTGGCCTTTTGCCGTGGGGTTCGTGTTGGAGGCTGGCATCAACTGGCAGTGCGAAACCCAGCGCGGCGCGGCACGAGAAGAAGACTCACTGCCGCAAAGCCTGCAGTTTCTCCAGCACTATTTACAGAATGTCGAAGAATTCACCCTCCCCGGCGAGCGTACACAGTGGCGCTGGAGCCGAACATGAGTACATTATTTTTACGTGTAAACCGTCTCTGGCGGGCGGCGATGACCGGCTTTTGCTTCATGCTATTTGGTATTGGCGGGCTTCTGCTCTCCCTCATCTGGTTCAACTTGCTGCTGGTTATCGTGCGCAATAAAGCACGGCGCAGAAGCGTGGCACGGCGCAGTATCTCCGCCAGTTTCCGCTTTTTCTTAACGATAGCAAAAACCGTCGGCGTACTGGATTACCGCATCATAGGTGCCGACCTGCTACGTCAGGAGCGTGGCTGTCTGATCGTCGCCAACCATCCAAGTCTGATTGACTACGTCATGCTGGCTTCTATCATGCCCGAGACTGATTGCCTGGTAAAAAGCGCACTACTGAGTAATCCCTTTCTCAGTGGCGTAATTCGTGCGGCCGATTATCTAATTAACGATCAGGCCGACGCACTGCTACCGGCCAGTCGCCAACGCCTGCTGCAAGGTGACACCATTTTAATTTTCCCCGAAGGTACACGCAGCGTCCCCGGAGAGAAAATGACGCTTCAGCGTGGCGCAGCAAATATTGCGGTACGCTGCAATAGCGATCTGCGGGTGGTCGTGATCGCCTGCACCGAGCACATGTTGAGCAAACAGAGGAAATGGTACGACGCACCGCCCACCAAGCCCATCTTTACCATCGAGGTTGGCGAACGGATACCACTTCATCAGTTTTACAATGCAGATTTACAAGAACCGGCACTGGCAGCAAGACAGTTAACCCGGCACATTTTGCTTAAATTACAACCAAATACCATAAAAGACATAGGAATTAATGATGCAAGCGCTTCATCTTGAAATTAAAAATCTCATCATAAACACATTAAACCTCGATGAGCTCACCGCCGATGATATCGACACCGAGGCAGCGCTTTTTGGCGATGGTCTGGGGCTGGACTCAATTGATGCCCTGGAACTGGGGTTGGCGGTAAAAAATCAGTACGGTGTTGTACTTTCCGCAGAAAGCGAAGAGATGCGTCAGCACTTCTTTTCGGTCGCCACGCTGGCATCGTTCATTCATACGCAACGAGCCTAAGGATAGCCCGTTATGACCGAACAAAAAGCCATTTACGAAGAAGTATCCGCGCTGCTGGTTAAGTTGTTTGACATTGAACAGCAGGATATCCGACCTGAAGCACGACTGTACGAAGACCTTGATCTCGATAGCATCGATGCAGTTGATATGATCGTACACCTGCAAAAGAAAACCGGTAAGAAAATCAAACCGGAAGAGTTCAAAGCAGTGCGTACCGTGCAAGATGTTGTGGACGCGGTTGAACGTCTACTTAAAGAAGCGTAATACGTGATGCCGAGCCTTCGCTCGTTGCCTGCGGTACCGCTCCTGACCGGACTGTTGCTGTTGGCCTGGCCTTTTTTAATTGGGTTTGGGTTAGCACACAACGGTTTGCATTGGTTGCTACCGCTGATGGCTCTACTTCTCTTCTTACGTTTTCGTCAGACACGGCGAAGAATGGGACCAATGCGTATCATCACACAGGTGGTCGCCATTGCGGGCATCGCGCTGTGCCTTGCCAGTTACTTGCTTAAAACCCACCAGTGGCTTCTGTTTTACCCGGTAGTGGTAAACGTAGTGATGCTGACGGTATTTGGCGGTTCACTGTGGTCTGCAATGCCGATTGTTGAGCGACTGGCGCGTCTGCGCGATCCGCACCTGCCCGTGGCTGGGGTGCGCTACACTCGCCGCGTCACGCAAGTATGGTGTGTCTTTTTCATCGCCAACGGTAGCATCGCGTTTTATACCGCTCTTCGCGGCGATATGTCCCTGTGGACCGCATGGAACGGCATGATCGCTTATCTGCTAATGGGGCTGCTCATGGGTAGTGAGTGGCTTGTACGACGCCATATGATGAAACGAGATTCACGATGAAGCCGCCTTTAAAGCTGCTTGAATGGCTCACTGCGCCTCGCCCGGCATCAACACCTATCGCCTGGTTGGATAAACACACCTGGACGCTCGGCCACTTACGCCATGATGTAGCACGGTTGATAGAACACCTGCAACAGCAGGAAGGAGAGCGCTGGGCGCTATGCTTTGAAAATAGCTACTTATTCATTGTTGCGCTGCTGGCAACCCTCCATGCAGGTAAAACGCCGGTAATACTGGGGCATAGCCGCGCTTTGCTGCTGGATGAACAGCGTGCATTCTTCGACGGCGTGTTGAGTGATAAGGCTCTGGAGTGGCAAGGACCACTGTGGGTTGTCCGCTCTTCCATGACACCTGCCAGCGAATGCTCTGTCTTTCTCGACATTCGTCACGATGCCTCAATAGAAATGTTTACGTCCGGCTCCACCGGGCAGCCAAAATGCATTATTAAATCCATTACGAGCCTGGATCGCGAAGTGGAACTACTGGCTACCCGTTTTGATAAGCAACTGGCAGGTTGCCGGGTAGTGGCATCCGTCGTGCCGATGCACCTGTATGGCCTGACATTTCGTATATTTCTTCCAATGTCCCTGAGCCTGCCGCTGCACGCAGCAATGCTGCACTACGCTGAACAGTTGGCGACGCTTGACCACCAGCATCGTTACACGTTTATTAGCAGCCCTGCTTTTTTAAAGCGTCTTGATCCATGCCTCACGCCGCCGCCCATCGCGATGCTGCTCTCAGCAGGCGGCAAGCTATCCTGGCTGGAGGCGTTGCAGACCGCCGAATGGCTTAAAATTTGGCCGGATGAAATCTACGGCAGTACTGAAACCGGCGTCCTGGCCTGGCGTTATCGTCGCCGGGATGACGTGAGCTGGCAGCCGTTCCCCGGCGTACATTTTACCGCTGAGAATGAACTATTTCGCGTTACCTCACCGCTGATTACCGATACTGACGGCTTACTACTCGACGATATTTTGCATTTCGATTCCGATGGGCGGTTCCACCTAATGAAACGCCGTGGACGGGTGGTAAAAATAGAAGAAAAACGGGTTTCACTTTGTGAAATCGAACAACGACTGCTGGAACTGGAAGGCATCTGCGAAGCCGCTGCGCTGCAGGTAGTTCGTGCTGGGCGTCAGGCCGTTGGGGTTCTGCTAGTCCTGGACAGTGAGGCCCGCCAGCGCTGGCAAAGCGGCAGTCATAATTCCCAGATACTGTCATGGCGGCGAGCGCTGCAACCGTGGCTGGAGCCGGTCGCTATTCCTCGTTACTGGCGCATCATTGACGGGATACCCGTCAACAGTATGAACAAGCGTGTCTATGCGCAATTACAGGAGTTGTTCCATGATACCCCAAGAAATTGAGCGTCATCAGACATTGCCAGAGCAGCTTGAGATTGTACTGTATCTGGACCCAACGCTGTTCTGGTTCAAAGGCCATTTTGCCATACAACCGTTGCTTCCCGGCGTCGCTCAGATGGACTGGGTAATGCGCTACGCTCCACTGCTACTCGGCCCAGGCTGGCGCTTCCACAGCATCCAGAACGTTAAGTTTCAGGCGCCGCTGCTACCCAAAAATACCGTCACACTCACGCTAAACTGGCAAGAGGCACGTCAGATACTGACGTTTAACTATCAACGCCACGATGGAGATGCTCGTCATACAGCCAGTAGCGGGAAGGTTCATCTATGTCGTTGACCATTTCGCCCTGCATCCTGATCCCTTGCTACAATCACGGCGCGATGATGCCACAGGTACTCGCGCGCCTGCGGCCATTTAACCTACCCTGTATCGTCGTGGACGATGGTAGCGATGCCAGCACTCGCAAAACGCTGGAGCAATTGGCGGCGCAAACAACGAATTTGATCCTGATTCGTTTGAGTGAGAATGCGGGCAAAGGTGCCGCGGTGATTCGGGGTTTACAAGCTGCCGCCGAGGCTGGTTTTAGCCATGCTGTGCAGGTGGATGCCGACGGTCAACATGCCATTGAAGATATTCCACAACTGCTGGCACTGGCAGAAAAACATCCGACAGCGCTCATTTCTGGGCAGCCCATTTACGATGACACGATTCCCCGCTCGCGCCTATACGGCCGCTGGGTCACCCACGTCTGGGTCTGGATTGAGACTCTATCGTTCCAGTTGAAAGACAGTATGTGTGGTTTTCGCGTCTACCCGATAGCCCCAACGCTTACACTGGCCCAGCGTGTCATGCTCGGCAAGCGAATGGACTTCGATACCGAAGTAATGGTACGTCTCTACTGGCAGGGGAATGACAGCTATTTTGTCCCAACTCACGTCACCTATCCGCTCGATGGGCTGTCGCATTTCGATGCCCTCAAGGACAACCTGCGCATCTCCCGCATGCATACACGCCTGTTCTTTGGCATGTTGCCGCGTATCCCTTCGCTACTCTTTCGCCGTTCGTCACAGCACTGGGCGCAGCAGCAAGAGGTTAAGGGGCTTTGGGGGATGCGTCTGATGCTGCTGGTCTGGCATCTATTAGGACGAACGGCATTCGCACTGCTGCTCTACCCGGTGGTCGGTGTTTACTGGCTAACCGCAACGCGCGCGCGAAATGCCTCACGGCAATGGGTAGCCCTCGTTCGTGAGCGACTCATCGCACATCAGTTGCCGATACCGAAAAATCTCTCTAGCTATCAGCACTTCCTACGCTTTGGCAATGCAATGCTCGATAAAATCGCCAGCTGGCGCGGTGAACTTAAACTGGGGCGCGATGTGGTCTTCGCCCAGGGGGCAGAAGCGGCGCTCAACCACAGCGGCGATCGTGGCAAACTGCTTCTCGCTTCTCATCTTGGTGATGTGGAAGTCTGCCGAGCGCTAGCGCAATTGGAAGGGAGCAGGACCATCAATGCGCTGATATTCAGCGATAACGCACAGCGCTTTAAGCAGATTATGCAGGAAATGGCGCCTCAGGCCGGGATTAATCTGCTGCCAGTTACCAATATTGGCCCGGATACCGCAATGCTGCTCAAGGAGAAGTTGGATCGCGGCGAGTGGATCGCCATTGTTGGCGATCGCGTTGCCGTTAATCCCCAGCGCGGCGGCGGATGGCGCATATGCTGGAGTCACTTTATGGGCCAGCCAGCACCGTTCCCGCAGGGGCCATTTATTCTTGCCTCTATTTTACGCTGCCCGGTCGACCTACTTTTTGCCCTGCGTCAGGATGGCAAGCTGCATATTCATTGCGAATCTTTTGCCAACCCGCTGCTCCTACCTCGTGCCGAACGCCAGTTTGCCTTACAGCAAGCCATTGACCGCTATGCCAAACGCCTGGAGCACTATGCCCTACAGTCCCCGCTCGACTGGTTTAACTTTTTCGATTTCTGGCAATTGCCGGCCCCACAAAGCAAGGAGTAAAAGGTGCTAAACGATCCCCGTTTTACGGCTGAAGTTGAGTTGAAGATTGCCTTTCATGACGTCGATATGATGGGCGTGGCCTGGCACGGTAACTATTTTCTCTATTTCGAAATTGCCCGCGAAGCGCTGCTGAACCAATTCGACTATGGCTATCGCCAGATGAAAGCATCAGGCTACTTATGGCCAGTGGTCGATACCCGCGTGAAGTACCGTCACCCGCTAACCTTCGAGCAGCACATTCGCGTGCGCGCCCGTATTGAAGAATTCGAGAACCGTCTGCGTATTGGCTACGACATTTTCGATGCCGAATCAGGCAAACGTACCACGACCGGATACACCATCCAGGTTGCCGTCGAAGAAACCAGCCGCGAGATGTGTTTTGTCAGCCCTGATATTCTGTTTGAACGAATGGGAGTAACACCATGAGATTCCTGCCGCTGATCGCGATGTTGATAAGCCCCTTCGTCAACGCTCTGACGCTCGACACGTTGCAGCAGCGCTTTACCGAACAACCGGTCATTCGCGCGCACTTCTCGCAGACCCGCACAATTAAGGATCTACCGCAGCCGCTACGATCTCAGGGCACAATGTTGATCGCTCGCGACCAGGGGTTACTGTGGGATCAAACGAGCCCCTTCCCCATGCAGTTGCTGCTGGATGATAAACGCATGGTGCAGGCCATAAACGGTCAGCCACCGCAGACCATCACAGCGGAAAACAACCCGCAGATGTTCCAGTTTAACCATCTGCTTCGCGCGTTGTTCCAGGCCGACCGCACGGTGCTGGAGCAAAACTTTCGCGTTGAGTTTAAAGACATGGGGGAAGGCAACTGGACGCTACGTCTTACACCAACCACCACGCCGCTGGATAAAATCTTCGCCACTATTAATTTAGCCGGTAAGGACTATCTGGAGCGCATTGCACTCAATGACAAACAGGGCGATCGCACAGAGATCGCCCTTTCCCAACACCAACTGATGCCCGCCCAACTGACCGATGACGAACGCCAACGTTTTGCCGCACAGTAAACGACCCGCGCTACTGTGGGGCATAGTCTGCCTGATACTGCTGGGGGCGATGCTGACGCTGCTGCCTCAGGCGAAGCTCAACAATAGCGTACTGGCGATGCTGCCTAAACAGACGATGGGGGCCATTCCTCCCAGCCTGAACGATGGCTTTATGCAGCGTCTCGATCGCCAACTGGTCTGGCTGGTTAGCCCCGGCCAACAGGCGAACCCTCAGATCGCCCGCGACTGGCTGACGATGCTGGAAAAATCACCCCCGTTAACGGAAGTAAAAGGGCCAATAGATGCCGCTAGCCAGCAAGCATGGGGTACCTTTTTCTGGCAACATCGCAACGGTCTGATTGACCCGGACACTCGCACACGACTACAAAACGGCGGAACGGCACAAGCACAGTGGATCCTCTCCCAGCTCTATTCAGCCTTCTCTGGCGTCAGCGGTAAAGAGCTGCAAAACGATCCGCTAATGCTGATGCGTGGCTCGCAGCTGGCAATGGCAAAAAATGGGCAACGTCTGCGGCTGATGGACGGCTGGTTGGTCACGCAAGACAGCGAGGGGAATTACTGGTATCTGCTACATGGTGAACTAGCCGGTTCATCATTCGATATGCAGCAAACGCACCGGTTAGTCACGATGCTAAGCACATTGGAAGGAGAGCTAAAAGTACGTCACCCACAAGCTCAAGTGCTGTCGCGCGGTACGGTTTTCTACAGCGACTACGCCAGCCAACAGGCCAAACAGGATATTTCTACCCTTGGCGTGGCAACCTTACTGGGCGTGTTACTGCTGATTATCGCCACCTTTCGTTCGCTGCGCCCACTGCTATTGTGTCTGATATCAATCGGCATCGGCGCCCTGGCGGGTACCGTTACCACATTGCTTATTTTCGGTGAGCTGCATTTAATGACGCTGGTGATGAGCATGAGCATCATCGGAATTTCCGCCGACTACACGTTATATTACCTGACCGAACGCATGGTACATGGCTCAGAGGCCACGCCATGGCAAAGCCTTGATAAAGTGCGGAATGCGCTACTACTTGCGCTGCTGACTACCGTTGCAGCATACCTGATCATGGTGCTTGCCCCCTTCCCCGGCATTCGCCAGATGGCGGTATTTGCCGCGGCGGGCCTAAGCGCCTCCTGCCTGACGGTAGTATTCTGGCATCCGTGGCTGTGTCGCGGGCTGCCGGTACGTCCGGTTCCGGCCATGGTGTTGATGCTACGCTGGCTTGCCGCATGGCGCCGCAATAGAAAATTGTCCATTGGTCTACCGGTAGCGCTAGCCATCTTTTCGTTGCCAGGCCTCACCGCACTGCGCGTCGACGACGATATTTCGCAACTACAGGCGTTGCCACACCACCTTCTGGCGCAGGAAAAAACTATCACCAGGTTAACCGGCCAGAGCGTAGACCAGAAATGGTTCGTGGTGTACGGAACCTCCGCTCAGCAAACGCTCGCACGGTTAGAAATGTTTATCCCCGCGCTGGAACAGGCTAAAGCCAAAGGTTGGCTGAACGGCTACCGCACGATCCCGCTGAACTCACTGGCACGACAGGAGCAGGATCTTAAGCTATTAAAAAATGCTGCCCCAACCGTCGCTAAAGTACTGGCCGAGGCTGGGGTAACGGCGGTAAATCCAGACCTGAAACCAATGCCCGTCACGGTCGATAACTGGCTCAGTAGCCCCGTTAGCGAAGGCTGGCGACTGCTGTGGCTGACGTTGCCTGATGGCGAAAGCGGCGTACTGGTGCCAGTTGAAGGAGTAAAGGATAGCAAGGCGTTGAACGGCCTCGGCGCAAAATATTCCGGCGTCGCATGGGTAGATCGTAAAAGTACCTTCGATGCATTATTTGCCCTGTACCGCCATATTTTGACCGGCCTGCTCGGTGTAGCAATCGCCGTCATTGCCTGCGGCGCTGTCGTCCGACTCGGCTGGCGGAAAGGTCTCATCAGTCTCGTGCCGTCGGTGCTCTCTTTGGGCTGTGGGGTGGCGGTTCTGACTTTCAGCGGACACTCGCTCAACCTCTTTTCACTGCTGGCGTTAGTGCTAGTACTGGGAATCGGCATTAACTACACGCTATTTTTCAGCAATCCTCGCGGCACACCGCTGACATCATTACTGGCGATCACCCTGGCCATGCTGACCACCCTGATGACGCTCGGCATGCTCGTTTTTAGCTCCACCCAAGCCATTAGCAGCTTTGGCATCGTGCTGGTAAGCGGCATTTTTACCGCCTTCCTGCTGTCACCGCTCGCGATGCCAGGTAAAAAAGAGAAGAAAAAAAGATGATAAATATAAGCAAACTTGCCGGATGGTGGCCACAGCTAATCCGGGTTGTCCACGTCCTCCGTAGGCCTGATAAACACGGCGCCATCAGGAATACTGCCGTGATGGTTGCCGCATTCATCCTGGCCGGCTGCAGCCACTCGCAACAGGATCAATCTACTCACCCGCAGGCGTGGCTGGAACCCGGCACTCGCGTCATGCTACCCGCTCCGAGTATCTCTCCGGCGATTAATTCGCAGCAACTGCTGACCGGTAGCTTTAACGGCCAAACCCAATCTCTACTGGTGATGCTGAACGCCGATGCGAGCAAGCTGACGCTGGCCGGACTGTCATCGGTCGGAATTCGCCTGTTCCTCGTGACCTACGACAACAGCGGGCTGCATTCCGAACAGTCAATCGTCGTGCCACAACTGCCACCAGCCAGTCAGGTTTTGGCTGACGTGATGCTTAGCCACTGGCCGATTAGCGCCTGGCAGCAACGATTGCCGAAGGGTTGGTCGTTGACCGACCGCGGCGATAAACGCGAACTACGTAACGCACAAGGCAAATTGGTTACCGAAATCACCTATTTAAACAGAAAAGGCATGCGCGAACCGATTAGCATCGAGCAGCACGTCTTTAAATACCACATCACCATTCAATATTTAGGTGACTGAGATGATCTACATTTCTGCTGTGGGCGTGATTAACGCTCTGGGCAACGATTCCGACGAAGTCGCCGTCAACCTGATATCCGGCATATCTCCCGGCATGCGTGCCAGGGCAGGTTGGCTGCAAGGACATCCGCACGCGGTTTTGGCCGGCGTAGACGGTAATCTGCCCACTATCCCGGAAGCGTTCAATGCCCACCGCTCGCGCAATAACCAACTGCTGCTGGCCGCACTGGCGCAAATTCAGCCTCAGGTGGATGCAGCGATAGCCCTGTATGGGCGCGACCGAGTCGCCATAGTTTTAGGCACCAGCACCTCTGGGTTGGATGAGGGCGATATACACGTTGACCTGACGCTGAATGGCCGAGAAAGCGAGGCCTGGCAGTACCCACAGCAGGAACTGGGCGATCCGTCACGATTTCTCAGCCACTGGCTAGACCTTGACGGACCAGCGTTTACCCTCTCGACAGCCTGTTCCTCCAGTGCCCGAGCAATCATCAGCGGACGCCGTCTGATTGAATCCGGGTTGGCAGACGTAGCGATTGTCGGCGGCGCCGACACGCTGAGCCGAATGCCAATTAACGGCTTCCATAGCCTGGAATCGCTCTCCCCTACCCAATGTCAACCATTTGGCCTCGGCCGCAGCGGCATTACCATTGGTGAAGGTGCGGCGCTAATGTTGCTGACCCGTGAACCTCACCCCATTGCGCTACTGGGTGTCGGCGAGTCAAGCGACGCACACCATATCTCGGCCCCGCACCCACAAGGTGAAGGGGCGATCCGCGCTATTGAACAAGCGCTGTGCGATGCCAACATGGTTCCTGCCGACATCGGGTACATTAACCTGCATGGCACCGCGACACCGCTCAACGATCAAATAGAATCTAAAGTGGTGAGCACGCTGTTCGGGGAAAACGTACCTTGCAGCTCAACCAAACACCTGACGGGGCACACGCTTGGCGCTGCAGGTGTTACCGAAGCCGCGATCAGCATGCTGATTTTACAGCGTAACCTACCGTTACCGGCACAAGACTTTAGCCTATCGCCACGCGATCCGTCGCTGCCGCTCTGCGGAATTATCGACAGACCTCAGCCGCTGGAGCGCCCGACCATTCTGTCCAATTCATTCGCCTTCGGTGGCAACAACGCCAGCATTTTGCTCGGGAGGATCACATGAAGCACTACTTATCGCCCGGGGAATACCTGCCGCACGACGCCCCCATGCTGCTACTAGAAAACGTCATCAGCGTGACTGATGAAACCGCAGAATGCCGCGTGACCGTGAACCATACGGGCGTACTGGCGCCGTTTCTTGACCCGCAGGGTCAACTTCCCGGCTGGTATGCGCTGGAATTGATGGCCCAGACCGTTGGCGTCTGGTCTGGCTGGCATCGCCGCCAGCATGCTCAAGCCGCAATTTCACTCGGGATGGTGCTCGGCGCTCGCGAACTCACTTGCGCAGCAGGCGCGTTTCCTGCAGGTAAAACGTTGTTGGTTGGCGTTCAGTTGCTGATGCAAGATGACCGTTTCGGCAGCTTCGAATGCACCATTACGGCAGACGAAGAGACGCTAGCGACGGGGCGCGTCAACACCTTCCAGCCAACGGCTGAAGAGCTTCATTCTCTATTTCAACAAGGAGCGTCCACATGAGTCGTTCAGTTTTAGTTACCGGCGCTAGCAAGGGTATTGGTCGCGCTATCGCTTGCCAATTGGCAGCGGACGGCTTTGTGGTCGGTGTCCATTATCACCGCGATACTGATGGCGCGCAGGCGACACTAGCGTCGATTAATGCCGCTGGCGGCGTCGGACGTTTACTCTGTTTCGACGTCAGCAATCGCGAGCAGTGCCGCGAAGTGCTGGAACAGGATATTACCGCCCATGGAGCATGGTACGGCGTGGTAAGCAATGCGGGCATCACCCGCGACGCGGCCTTCCCGGCACTTAGCGAAAACGACTGGGACTCGGTTATCCATACGAACCTCGACAGCTTTTACAACGTCATTCAGCCCTGCATCATGCCGATGATTGGCACCAGACAGGGGGGACGTATTATCACCCTATCATCGGTGTCCGGCGTAATGGGCAACCGTGGGCAGGTCAACTATAGCGCTGCCAAAGCTGGGATCATCGGCGCTACTAAAGCGTTGGCAATTGAGTTAGCAAAACGAAAAATCACCGTCAACTGTATCGCGCCAGGACTCATTGACACGGGCATGATCGAGATGGAAGAAACTGCGCTCAAAGAAGCGATGGCAATGATTCCAATGAAACGAATGGGCCAGGTCGAAGAAGTTGCCGGGCTGGCTAGCTATTTAATGTCGGACATCGCGGGCTATCTCACCCGCCAGGTCATTTCCATCAACGGAGGGATGTTATGACACGTCGAGTCGTCATCACGGGCATGGGTGGTGTCACCGCCTTTGGGGAAAGCTGGCAGAACGTATCAGCCAGACTACTGGCCTATGAAAATGCCGTACGCAAAATGCCGGAATGGCAGATATATGATGGGCTACATACGCTGCTCGGCGCGCCAATTGATAATTTCACTCTGCCGGAGCACTACACCCGTAAGCGCATTCGTGCAATGGGCCGCGTGTCGCTGATGTCGACCCGGGCAACCGAATTAGCGCTGGAGCAGGCAGGACTGATTGGCGACAGCGTGCTTACCAACGGCGAAACTGGTATTGCTTACGGATCTTCAACCGGCAGTACGGGTCCTGTGAGCGAGTTTGCGACCATGCTGACTGAAAAGCACACCAATAACATCACCGGTACCACTTACGTGCAGATGATGCCGCACACTACTGCAGTAAATACCGGTCTTTTCTTTGGCCTACGTGGACGAGTGATCCCTACCTCCAGCGCCTGCACATCAGGAAGTCAGGCGATAGGCTATGCATGGGAGTCTATTCGTCACGGCTACCAGACCGTGATGGTCGCTGGCGGTGCAGAGGAGCTGTGCCCATCGGAAGCGGCAGTCTTTGATACTCTGTTTGCTACCAGCCAACGCAATGATGCACCGAAAACAACCCCGTCTCCGTTCGATGAACAGCGGGATGGACTGGTGATTGGCGAGGGCGCAGGGACGCTGATACTGGAGGAACTGGAACACGCAAAAGCGCGCGGAGCCACTATTTACGGCGAAATTATCGGCTTTGCGACTAACTGCGATGCAGCGCATATCACCCAACCACAACGCGAAACCATGCAGATTTGTATGGAGCAGTCGTTAAAAATGGCGGGGCTCAGTCCGCTCGATATCGGTTATATTTCTGCTCACGGTACCGCTACCGAGCGTGGTGATATCGCCGAGAGTCAGGCTACAGCGGCCATCTATGGCGACAATGTGCCAATTTCTTCGCTGAAAAGCTATTTCGGCCATACTCTAGGCGCCTGTGGTGCGCTTGAAGCCTGGATGAGCCTGCAGATGATGCGAGAAGGTTGGTTTGCGCCAACGCTTAATTTGTATAAACCAGACCCGAACTGTGGTGCGTTGGATTACATCATGGGTGAAGCGCGAAATATTGACTGCGAGTTCCTGCAGAGCAATAACTTCGCATTTGGCGGAATTAATACTTCGATCATTATAAAACGCTGGGCGTAGTAGATGTATAGCCTGTTGCTGGGAACGATATCGGAACTATGCGAGGGTAAACTGCCTCCGGCGTTAGCTGAGCAGGCCCCCTCGGGAGCCCGACGAGCATCCTGGCTAGCAGGCCGTACTCTGCTTTGTCACGCACGCGCACCGCTGCCTGAAATAATCTACGGTTCCCAGGGAAAACCCACTTTTTCACCAGGAACACCGCTGTGGTTCAACCTCAGCCACAGCGGTGACACTATCGTCTTGTTGCTAAGCGATGAAGGCGAGGTCGGATGCGATCTTGAAGTCGTCCGTCCTCGTGAGAACTGGCCGACACTGGCACATGCCGTCTTCACCCCTCAAGAACGAACGGAACTGGAAACCAAGCCTTCAAATGAGCAGCTTGCCGCTTTCTGGCAAATTTGGACGCGTAAAGAGGCTATTATCAAGCAATGTGGCGGTAGCGCCTGGCTAATGGCAGACATCGATAGTACACGGCAGACTGCTCCTTTCGTCTCCCATCGCTGGCTAGGCTCACTGAGTCTTTCGATATGCACACCTACACCGGTAAATTGCGCGGAGATTATGGTTCAGTGGTTACATGTCGAGAACGGAAAATTATACGCAGGGCGGAATAACCTTACAGTCGCACAGGACGGATGGGGCACCGCTGAGTTAGACCAATGAATACATGCTACGAACGTAGATTTATCAACGGATAATCAGACTTTTTGGAATTCGAGAGTATGAGATTTGGAGCGGGCGAAGGGAATCGAACCCTCGTATAGAGCTTGGGAAGCTCTCGTTCTACCATTGAACTACGCCCGCAAAGGTGTGCGAGGAGCATTATAAACGTTACTCCTCGCCTGGCAAGCCTTTAGGCAGCTAAGTGATGATAAAATAACCGCTTAGCACTTCGGCTTGCTGCCCTGCGGCGGCAAGTAGCGCAGCGGGTCGATGGCCGTGGCGCGATAGCGAATCTGGAAGTGCAGCCTTACCGAATCGGCGTCTGAGTTGCCCATAGTGGCTATCTGCTGGCCAATTTTTACGTTTTGACCGTTGTTCACCATCAGCTTATCGTTGTGCGCGTAGGCGGTAATGTAATCTTCATCATGCTTAATCATCACCAGGTTGCCGTAACCGCGCAACTGGTTGCCGACATAGACCACTTTCCCCGCCGCCGCCGCGTAGACCGGCTGACCACGGCTGCCTGCGATATCAATCCCCTTATTACCGCCTTCCGAGGTGGAGTAACGCATCACCACCTTACCGGTAGCCGGCCAGCGCCAGCAGCGTTGGCCCACTGCTGGCCATGAGGATAGCGGAACGGCGGAAGACGGCGTGACTTTCGCCGTTTGGGTCGTGCTGGATTTTTTGCTGCCGGAGGATTTCGCCGAGCCGTTCACCTTGAGCTTCTGGCCGACGTTGATGTTATACGGCGGCGAGATGCCGTTAAGGCGAGCCAGTTCCCCGACGCTGGTGCCCGTCATCCGCGAAATGCGCGACAGCGTGTCGCCTCGCTTGACGGTGTAAACCGAGCCGCTATAGCTGCCTTCCGAATTGGAAGATTTTCCAGCACAGCCAGACAGCGCAAGCCCGATAATCAGGCACATTAACAGACGTATTGGGGAAGAGAGTTGGCGTCCTGCTCGCAAAACGAATCCTCAGGTCATAAACGTTCGGGTGGCCTATAATAGCAGGCTCGCGCTGGATGCCAAACCATCAACCCTGGGTGTTAATGGGAAACGGGTAGCCTTCCGCCACCAGCCCCATCACTTGCGGGCACCAGTTTACCGCCGGGATTTTCACCATGGCAGGGTAGAAAATCTGCGGTGAGGGGAACACATCCACGACATAACAGTTCTTAAGCTTTTCAGCGCAGACCTCAGACGACGGCAGCAGCGTCGCGGCGGCAAGCCCCGACTCCAGCCAGTCGAGGATCACCCCCGGTTGGGTGATATGCATAATCACTTTAGGATTCACGCCTGCTTTGCGAAACAAGTCGATCAGCATCTCGTAGGTGCCAGAGTCTTTCGCCCGATGCAGCAGCACCAGCGGCAACGCCCCCAGTGCGGCATAATCAAACGGATTGTCAGGCGACTCTGGCAGACATGTTTTATTGATAACCGCCACCAGCTTCACCGGGTCAAACGACACGTAGTCAAACCCTTCACTGCGGTAGGGGCGCTGAATAAACGCCAGATCGATAGCCCCTTCATTGAGCAGCATCTCCAGATGGCTGGAGTCGGTCACCGAGATATTAATTTCGATTTCCGGGTGACGTTGATACAGCGCCAGCAGCAGCGGTTTGAAATAGGACTGGAACAGATGGCTCATCCCAAAACGCAGCTGAAGCCGGTCTTTCTGTGCGATCTCCATCGTTTCCCTGGCGGTATCTTCCACCTGACGCAGAATCTCACAGGCTTTTCGATAGAGAAAAAAGCCCGCTTCGGTCGGCTCAATGCGGTTGCCGTGGCGTAAAAACAGCGGCGTTTGCAGTTCGTCTTCCAGCTCCTGGATACGCTTGCTCAGCGGCGGCTGTGCCATGTTCAGCACCTTTGCCGCCTGGCTTATCGACCCCTGCTCCACCACCCGACAGAAATACCGTAATCGCTTTAAATCCATGCCGCCCTCGCTGTATATCCGCTTTGCTATAGTTTACGCACGAAGCCTGTTGTTGTAGCCACATCTTTTTGATCTTGCCTGACCAAGCGAAACGGTATTTGCCCCTTATTTCCGTAAGGAATAGGGTTAGCACAGACATTATTTCCGATTATCAACAGGAACAAACCGTGAAAAAGACAACAACCGTTCGCGACCTGCGCTCCGCGCTAGCGTTGCTGAAAACGCTGCCGGGCGAATACGTTGAAACCGATACTGAAGTGGATCCGCATGCGGAGCTATCCGGCGTATATCGTTACGTTGGAGCCGGCGGCACCTGCCAGCGCCCAACCCGCAAAAATGGCCCGGTGATGGTGTTCAACAAGATCAAAGGCTTTAACGACATCAGCGTGGCGATCGGCATCAACGGCTCCCGTAAACGCGTTAGCCACTTCCTGGACTGCCCGCCCGAAAGACTGGGCCATCTGCTGAAAGATTCCGTACAAAGCCCGATTCCACCGGTTTTGACCAATGAAAAAGCCGTGGCTCAGGAAGTCGTCCATTTGGCAACTGATGCCGATTTCGACCTGCGTAAACTGCTGCCTGCGCCAACCAATACCGAAGAGGATGCGGGCCCGTACATCACCATGGGTCTGTGCTATGCCTCCGACCCGGAAACTCACGAATCGGATATCACCATTCACCGTCTGTGCGTCCAGAGCCGCGATGAACTTTCTATGTGGCTGACGCCAGGCCGTCATATCGATGCTTTCCGCATGAAGGCGGAAGAGATGGGGCAGCCGCTGCCGATCTCTATCAGCATCGGCGTTGACCCGGCGATTGAAATTGCCGCCTGCTTTGAACCACCAACCACCCCGCTCGGCTTTGATGAGCTGAGCATTGCGGGCTCGCTGCGCGGCCAGGCCGTCGAGATGGTGAAGTGCCTGACCATCAATGAAAAAGCGATTGCCCATGCGGAAATCATTATTGAAGGCGAGCTGCTGCCAAACGTGCGCGTTCGTGAAGACCAGAACACCAACACCGGCCGCGCAATGCCGGAATTCCCAGGCTATACCGGTGAATCGAAAGATGCGCTGCCGGTGATTAAAGTGAAAGCCGTCACCCATCGTCATAACCCCATCTGGCGCACCACCGTCGGTCCTGGTGAGGAACACGTCAACATGGCGGGTATCCCAACCGAAGCGAGCATTCTCGATATGGTTGGCCGCGCGATGCCTGGCAAACTGCTGAACGTCTTCGCCCACTCCGCAGGCGGCGGCAAGCTGCTGGCCGTCATGCAGTTTAAAAAATTCTCCCCGGCGGACGAAGGCCGCCAACGTCAGGCGGCACTGCTGGCATTCTCAGCCTTCCCCGAACTGAAACACGTCATTCTGGTCGATGAGGACGTGGATATCTTCGACAGTGACGACGTGCTGTGGGCGATGCAAACCCGCTATCAGGGCGATGTCGATACCATCACCATTCCGGGCGTTCGCTGCCACCCGCTGGATCCGTCTCAGGTACCTGAGTACAGCCCAAGCATTCTCCAGCAGGGGATGTCATGCAAAACCATCTTCGACTGCACCGTGCCGTTCCACCTGAAGCATCACTTTGAGCGTTCTAAATTCAAAGAAGTGGACGTAAAACGCTTTCTGCCGGACTTCGAGTAAGAGGAATAGACAATGACACCACGCATCATTATCGGCATCAGCGGCGCATCCGGCTTTCAGTATGGCGTTAAGGCGCTGGAACTCCTTCAGCCGCTTCCGCTAGAGGTTCATCTGGTCGTCTCCAAAGGCGCAGAAAAAACCTGTGAACTGGAAACGGACTTCCGTCTGGATGAGGTGATGGCGATGGCTGATGTTGTCCATCCCATCGGTAATCTGGGTGCCGCGATCTCCAGCGGTTCCTTTAAAACACTGGGGATGCTGGTCGCCCCCTGTTCGATGAGAACGCTGGGCGCCATTGCACATTGTCTTACCGATAATCTGCTGACTCGGGCAGCGGACGTGGTGCTCAAAGAGCGCCGCCGTCTGGTGCTGCTGGCGCGTGAAACGCCGCTCAACCTCGGCCATATTCGCAATATGGCCGCCGTGACTGAAATGGGCGGGATTATCTTCCCGCCGGTCCCGGCTCTCTATCAGCGTCCGCAAACGGCGGACGACATTATTACGCACAGCGTAAATCGCGCGCTGGATCTGTTCGACATCGACGTGGACAACATTCCGCGCTGGGGCGAAGGATCACTGCGCCACGACGGCTAGTGCGACGAAGGAAAATGCTCTCATGTTAATCGGTCCTTATGTAAATGGGTCTGCCGTGATTATCGGCGGACTGGTCGGCGCCATTGCCGGGGGAAAACTCCCGGACCGCGTGAAAACGGCGTTGCCAATGACCTTTGGGCTTTGCTCAGTAGGCCTGGGTATTACGCTGGTGCTGAAGGTGAAATATATGCCTGCGGTGGTACTGGCGATGATCGTCGGCGCGCTAATTGGTGAGTTGCTGCATCTGGAAAGCGGTATTGGTAAAGCGGCTGGCTCTACCCGCGGCCTTATCAACAAAGTCTTTCCACCGGTGCAGGGGTTAAGCCACGAAGAGTTCACCGAGAAGTTTGTGGCGATTCTGGTGCTGTTCTGCGCCAGCGGCACAGGTGTGTTCGGGGCGATGACCGAAGGGATGAGCGGCGATCCGTCGATTCTGTATATCAAAACCATTCTGGATCTGTTCACCGCCGGGATTTTCGCCACCCTGCTTGGCTTTGCGGTGATGACCATCGCCATCCCACAGTTGGTGATCCAGCTGGCACTGGCAATGCTAGCGGTATTCCTGATGCCGATGATCACCCCATCGATGATGGCCGACTTCTCCTGCGCCGGTGGGCTGCTGATGGTCGCCACCGGGTTGCGTATCTGTAACATTAAGCTTTTCCCGGTTGCTAACATGTTGCCAGGGCTTGTTTTGGTAATGCCTTTTTCCCATTTATGGGCTACGCTGGTTGCCTGAGTATATGGCCCGGCGGGTTTATGCCGGGTCATCATTCATTTTCAGGAGTCGTCATGACAGGCGAACACGTCATTTTGCTCGATGAGCACGATAAACCTTCAGGTATTCTGGAGAAGTACGCCGCTCATACCCTCTCCACTCCCCTGCATCTTGCTTTCTCTTGCTGGTTATTCAACGAACGCGGCCAGTTTCTGGCAACGCGCCGCTCCTTAAGCAAGGTCGCCTGGCCCGGCGTATGGACCAACTCGGTGTGCGGCCATCCGCAGCAGGGCGAAACCTTTGAACAGGCCATTATCCGTCGCTGCCGTTTTGAGCTGGGCGTTGAGATTGCCGACATCACCCCCGTCGCCACCGAATTCCGCTATCGCGCGGTGGCGCCAAACGGCATCGTGGAAAACGAAGTCTGCCCGGTCTATGCCGCACAGGTAACAAGTGAACTACAGGTAAATAGCGACGAGGTGATGGACTACCAATGGTGTGAACTTGAGAACATTTTACAAGGATTGCGCGCAACCCCTTGGGCATTCAGCCCCTGGATGGTCAAACTATCATCTCAGGATGCTGCACGCACTGCATTACTGAACTATTGTCGCCAATAATAAAACTAAGCGCGTATCAAAATAATTGATAAGCGCTTATCAAAGATATGCTGATGAATATTTATAGCTTCCGATTTATTCACCGACATCTTACTTATACCTCCACCTTATCAAACTTCATCTTACTCTGCATAAAATCAATCATGCCTATTATGTGTAAATAATAGAATTGAGACCCCTCACGTTTTTCCACTCCAATATGACATATAAAATCATACCAACGGTTAAAAACTATTACTCATAACCTAAAAGCAAATTAAGTACAAAGACATTTGTAAAAACAATAGTATTTCATTCATAAATTAAGGCCGATATAAATAACGTATTTAATATATTTATTTAATCAATATAAACAGGACACCGGAGGTCTGATGAAAACATCTTCACCCTACAAACCATTGCTGCTCACATTAGTCGCACTCAGCCTGACGGTGCTTCCTGCGCAGGCCGGAAAAGGACGCTGGCAGCAGCATACCGGCAAAGGATACCTGATGTGCGATGCCATGTTCAAAGAGCTAAAACGTCATGATTTTTCGAGGACAAAATCTGAAGAATCATGCGCCATTTACCAGGTACTCCCGCAGGCAAAATTATTCCGACGGCCGGAATGGAAAAAACTGGCCCCGAACCAATACCGGCCGCTTCTGCGCCGTATCTTTGCCAGAGACTACTATCGGCTTGATTTACCAGAAAAAGATCGAGGGATGTTACGACTGTTCGATAATGACCTGTATCAGCCAGATAGTGTTTTGGACTCACTGACTGCTGAGCAAAAAGACAATATTGAGAAAAAAATTGATAGTTTTATCGCCAACGGAAGATATCTGCAGGTCTGGAGCATGCCCCTCCCCACCTGGCTTGAAGAGGAGGCTAAACGCCTTGATATATCCACCGCCCCATTAACCTTTGTGCAATACGCTGGCCCATTTCCAGAACCCGTGAAGAGCATAATTAAGGACGAATGCAAAAGCCTCAGGCTGCCCATGCCCGACATTCTGGCACAAGGACTTATCCTTGTTAACGACAGCCTGACAGGGCTTGAACCGAGAGCAATACGTTCCGAAAACGAGCTGAACACGCTTCTTTCAGGTGCCATTCGACAGGCCGTCTGGTATTCAGATGTCTATTTATATAAAGGTACACCTTATTTTATCGATAACATAGAAATAAGTACTTATAGCTTCAAATACAGGAAATGGTCGTTTAACCCAGACGCCAATTGTGAAATCTTCTATAACGATAGAATTAAATAACATAAGGAATTATTTATTATGACACTTAAATGGCATACCATTAATAATTTCACTGATACTCTCTATACTATGCTCTTAAAGACGTGCTGATAACCATTCATATATTAATGCTTTATAGGTTTCGTTTAGTCTTCCTGAATGTTATTCATAAACACCACTTATAAAGCGCTCTATTATTTCATAGGACATCAATCATGCATATTATGCATAAATGAGAAAACAGAGACGCCCCACATTTTTTCACCCTGACATGGAATATAAGATCATATCAACAGTTAAAAAACACTAATTCATAATCTAAAAACAAACTTAGGATAGCAATATTTATAAAAACAATAATATTTCACCCATAAATTAAGGCCGACAGAAATAACGCATTTAATATATTTATTTAATCAATCTAAACAGGACACCGGAGGTCTGATGAAAACATCTTCACCCTACAAACCATTGCTGCTCACATTAGTCGCACTCAGCCTGACGGTGCTTCCTGCGCAGGCCGGAAAAGGACGCTGGCAGCAGCATACCGGCAAGGGATACCTGATGTGTGACGCCATGTTCAAAGAGCTTAAGCGCCATGATTTCTCAAAGACAAAGTCTGAAACAGCATGCGCCATTTACCAGGTACTCCCGCAGGCAAAATCATTCCGACGGCCGGAATGGAAAAAATTGGACCCGAACCAATACCGGCCGCTTCTGCGCCGTATCTTTGTCAGAGACTACTATCGGATTGATTTACCAGAAAAAGATCGAGGGTTGTTACAACTGTTCGATGATGACCTATATCAGCCAGATAGTGTTTTGGACTCACTGACTGCTGAGCAAAAAGACAATATTGAGAAAAAAATTGATAGTTTTATCGCCAACGGAAGATATCTGCAGGTCTGGAGCATGCCCCTCCCCACCTGGCTTGAAGAGGAGGCTAAACGCCTTGATATATCCACCGCCCCATTAACCTTTGTGCAATACGCTGGCCCAATTCCTGAACCTGTGAAGAGCATAATTAAGGACGAATGTAAAAGCCTCAGGCTGCCCATGCCCGACATTCTGGCACAAGGACTTATCCTTGTTAACGACAGCCTGACAGGGCTTGAACCGAGAGCCATACTTCCCGAAAACAAGCAGCACACGCTTCTTTCAGGTGCCATTCGACAGGCCGCCTGGAAGTCAGATATCTATTTATATAAAGGCACGCCTTATTTTATCGATAACATAGTAATGAGTACTTATAGCTTCAAATACAGGAAATGGTCGTTTAACCCAGACGCCAATTGTGAAATCTTCTATAACGATGGAATTAAATAACATAAGGAATTATTTACTATGACACTTAAATGGCATTCCATTAATAATTTTACTGATACTCTCTATACTATGCTCTTTGCACTCGAGACTAAAAGTAAAGAAGACCGTCTTAAAAGTCTTGAGTTAAGTGACGTAGACGGTCACCCGACCATTGGCGTAGGTTTCGATCTTTATACTGGGGGGGATACCGTAAGGCTCGCTGTTTTGAAAGAAATGGGATTAATATGGACTAATGATTCAGTCCCGTTAACTGAATCACAAAAAATAGAAAATGGTTATATTTCACGCCTCCGTGCGCTAATGATAGCTCGTACTACAAATGTCACAAGATATAACGCTATTTTACAAGAGCGGCACGACGACACTAATCCAGACTTCGCCCCCGCTGAACCTCGTCGCCTTGAGTTTAAATTTAATAATGAAAATGAATCTAAGGCAGCCTTCAGTTCACTCTGGAGTAGTGTTTATAGTGGCCGATTGAGAGAGATAATTAATATTGATGACGAAAAATTTGCAAACTCCAAAGAACAGCTGGTTCTTGCCAGCTGCGTATGGGGGAATTCAGGCCTCGTTGGCCCGCGCTTAAGAGAAGCAATTGATACCGGCAACCGCGCTGCTGCCTGGTATGAAATTCGTTACAATTCAAATGCCCCCGGTCAGACAGTTCGCCCCGGAATTGCTAAACGTCGATTTATGGAGTCGCAAATATTTGGCCTCTACGATGATCCAAATAATGTCGGCACGGCAGAAGCACAAAATATATTCCGAGTTCTTCAGGAAAACCGAGAAAAAATCCTGGAGTATGAGGCAGCATTTGGTCATGCGCCGGATATCACTACGGCAGAGCCAAAAAAAGACAAGATTGCCGAGGCTAATACAGATTATAAAGCGATTTTAGATCTGGCACAAAACGTTTCAGGAAAGGAAGTTAGCGATCTCACCGAAATACTTAACCCTGCCCGTGACGCGCTCCTTGAATCACTCAAAGCGCTCGGCTATGAGAATAGTCACGAATGGTTTGGGGGTAGTGAATTAATATCCACCAATATTTACCTGGCACTCAATAACACCGACCAGGTTATCGACAGTAGCAAGTACCAGAAGAATAACTTTGCCGACGGCGTAGCGGATCTGATGATTGGCGGCAGCGGGGACGATAACCTTTCAAGCTACGCGGGCGATGATGTCCTGATGGGTGAAAGTGGTAATGATAAATTGTTTGCAGGAAAAGGTGACGATGTTCTCTACGGTGGAATGGGTAGCGATACCTTATACGGTGGTGGAGGTGACGATATTCTTTATGCCCAGGGCGGCTTTAATTTAAATAATATCATTCAGGATAATAAGAGGACGGACATACTTTACGGCGGCGACCTTCTCACACCATTTGATGGTGATGCCGATACGCTCTATGGCGGCGCTGGGTTTAACTCTTTCGTCGTCGACGATTTTGACACTATTCATCTTACCGATAAGGCGGATATTCATGGTTCAGTATTCTTATCTGACAGCAATCATCAACTGGTAGAGCTAAAAGAAGCCACTCACTCAGAAGGCGACCCAGAAGGCACATACACCGATTATGTCGGTAATAAATATACCTTTGACGGCAATACGCTAGTGATTAATAACGGTCTTAGAATTACTGATTTTAAAAAATGGGCAATAGTTGATACAGATGCAGCAGGAAATAGAGTCTGGTCAGCATTAGGTATTACTATCCGGAGCGACGAGGAAGAGGATGCCTCTGAAGAAGATCCGTCAGGTACCAACAATAAGAATGCCAAAGATAAAATGCCGGATAACGGAGAGGCTGAGAAAGTGGATCCTGTGGTCATCGACATGGATGGCAACGGTGTAGAAACGCTGTCCGGTAGGGGAGTTCATTTTGATTACGGCGGTGACGGCGTCAGGGAACTGAGCGGCTGGGCAGCGGCGAGCGACGGTTTTCTGGTTCGCGATCTAAATGGCGACGGCAAGATCAATAATGGACGGGAACTGTTCGGCAACCATACTCTGCTGCAAGATGGCAGTACCGCCAGCAATGGTTTTCAGGCGCTGCTGGAGCTCGATGATAATCAGGACGGAATAATCGACGCCCAGGACAAAGTCTGGTCATCGCTGCAAATCTGGCAGGATAAAAACAGTAACGGCGAAACGGATGACGGTGAACTCGTCACTCTAAGCGATGCCGGCGTGGCAGCAATCGATATCCGCTATGCCTCTTCAACCTATCAGGACACCAATGGCGAAGCTCACCGGCAGACCAGCACCGTCAAGTGGGCTGACGGCAGGACCACGGTCAGTGCCGACGTCTGGTTTAAGATAGATCAGTCCGATCGCGTTCACGTCAATGACGTTCCCCTGACGACGGATGTGATTCAACTGCCAAACGCACGAGGCTTTGGCAACGTATCCGATCTACGTGAAGCAATGGCTCAGGACGATATATTAAAAGCGCTGGTTACCGAATACATTGCGGAAACTGACAGCGGCCAAAAAGAAGCGCTGCTGGATAAGCTGATTTATCAATGGGCGGGAGTACAAGACGTTGCTGCTACCAGGTTGTACTCCGTTACCGCGCAGCAGGTCGCCCTGCTGGAGCAACTTACTGCCTCATCTTATAACCACTGGTATCATGGATCAAAGATCGCGGCAGAACCTTCAACACTGCTGCTGAAAGAATATCAACAATTCAGGAATTACACCAGCGCACAGTTACTGGCGCAGACCACCCTCTATGACCACCTGAAAGATGTCGTATTAACAGGGTTTAATTCCGGTGTCGCTGGTGTAGTCATTAGCCTGGAGGCGGCACAAGCGCTGTTTACCAAACTCTATCAGGCTGGCGAATATGCTCTGCTCAACGAGGTGAGCTCTACATTAATTGACCTCTCTATTTATTCTGACTACAACCGACAGAAACTGGCAGACCTCCGCTACACGTTAATTCAGCATGAACCAGGTATGGTCGACTATCTGGCCGATGACGCAGAATTCTCCCCATCCTCAGATGCGTCTAAAACCCCTGAAGCTCCCGAGGTTCCTGAAGTGCCGGAGCAGGAAGAAGAAACCAGCGATAACTTTTTCACCGGTGGCGACGAGAGCGAGTCGCTATTTGGAGATACCGGGGCTAACACGCTTAGCGGCGGTAAAGGCAGCGACTATCTGTGTGGTGGTGAGGGAGACGACACCTATTTGTTCAATGCGGGTGACGGCCAGGAAGTGATTTTTGAATACAGCGGTGACCTGGAGGATTTCTCTCGAATTAACGAAAATGAAGATAGCCAGCGCGCCAGAGCGCTGCTTGCAGGCCAGGATACAATCCGTTTTGGGCAAGGGTTGTCTCCTGACAAGGCCATACTCACCCAGGATGATTATGATTTAGTCATTACCTTCCAGGGTAGCGATGATAGCGTGACGGTAAAAAAGTACTTCTACAAAAATGAGCAGATTGTAGAAAGCCTAATCTTTGCCGATGGAACCATCTGGAACCAGGAAGACGTCGCGGCACGAGCCCTGGCGGGAACAGAAGACGATCAATTTCTGATGGCAATGCTAGATGGCAGTGAAATTCATGCCGCTGGCGGAGACGACACGCTCGAAGGAAGACAGGGCAATGATGTGCTTTATGGCGACGAAGGAAACGACGCAATTACCGGCGGAAGCGGAGACGATATTCTGTCCGGTGGCGCAGGCGATGACGTTCTTCAGGGCGGCCACGGAAATGATATCTACCTGTTTAATAAAGGCGACGGGCACGATTATATCTTTAGCAATATGTCGTCGTGGAACGAACCAGAAGATACCAGCCAGGACACACTGCGCTTTGGGGAGGGAATTAGACCCGAAGAAGTTCAGTTCCTACGAGATGGTGACAGCCTGATCATCAGCGTTGAAAGCGGAGAAGGTAGTATCACCATCGAGGAGTACTTTTCTGCCGCCTATTCGCTGATATCACGGATTGAGTTTGCTGATGGCACTTTCTGGGATACGGCAGCCATTAGCGCAGCGCTCCACTCCGTGCACGATGCCCCACAGACGCTCACGGCAACAGAAGCGGGTGGCGTACTCGAGGCCGGTGATAACGATGACTCTCTGTACGGCTTATCCGGTGACGATAAGCTCTATGGTATGGGCGGCAATGACCGGCTCAACGGTGGTGAAGGTAACGATTTTCTGTCCGGCGGTGAAGGCAGCGATACCTATACGTTTAACGCAGGTGATGGTCAGGATATTATTGAAGATCAAGGCTATGCCGACCAGCGAGACAGCAATACGCTCTATTTTGGCGAAGGGCTGCTGGCGGAAAATGCCATCGTACAACGTAGCTACGATGATCTACTCATCACCTTCAAAGACAGTGATGATAGCGTCACCATCAGGAGCTATTTTCTTAACAGCGTCCCTACGCTGGATAGCATTAACTTTTCCGATGGCACCACCTGGAATCAAACGATAATCAAGACCCTAACGCTTAGCGGCACGGATGGGGACGATAATCTCATGGCGTTTGCTGAGGGTAGCCATATTGACGGAGGCGGAGGCAACGATTCTCTCGAGGGCTCTCTGGGAGATGACTATCTGGATGGTGGTGAAGGGAACGATTGGCTTACAGGTTGGGAAGGTAACGATATGCTGGCAGGTGGTGCCGGAGACGATGAGCTTTCAGGCTGGGAAGGCAACGACATACTGTACGGCGGTGCCGGTGACGATCTGCTCTATGGTGAAGCAGGTAATGACATGCTTTACGGCGGGTCCGGGGACGACCAGCTCTATGGCGATGTCGGTAATGACACGCTGGCCGGCGGCGAAGGGAATGATACGTTAAGCGGAGGGACAGGGAGCGATACGTATCTTTTCAACGCTGGCGACGGACAGGATTTCGTCGATGAATGGGGAAATTATTCTGAGTACAGACACGATACGGATACCATCCGTTTTGGTCGTGACCTGCGGTCTGACGCCGCCATCGCCTCTCGTCAGGACGATGACCTGATTATCGCTTTCCCGGATACCGGTGACAGCATCACCCTGAACGATTACTTCTACCCTTACGCTCGCCCCGACTACCGTATCGTTTTTGCTGACGGTGCCGAGTGGGACTACGAAACTATGCGAGCCATGGTGCTCAGGGGCCATGACAATAACCAGACGCTGACAGCATTTGAGGAAGGCAGTGAAATTCATGCCGCAGGTGGCGATGACACGCTAATTGGTGATACGGGCGATGACATACTGCACGGCGACGACGGGAACGATACGCTGTATGGCAACGACGGTGATGACCTGTTAAGCGGCGGCGCAGGGAACGATACGCTTTGCGGCGGTTATGGCAAAGACACCTACTTGTTCAATGCCGGAGACGGCCAGGATCACATCACCAGCACCATCGGGGAAATTGCCATTGATACGCTACATCTAGGAGACACGCTGCTGGCGAAAAACACCCTGATATATCGTAGCGGTAACAGCCTGGTTATCAGCTTTCGCGACAGCACCGATAACGTGACGCTCACTGACTACTTCAGCAGGCCCCCGATCGCAAGGATCGTTTTTGCCGATGGTACAACGTGGGATTGCGATATGATTGAAAACCAATATCTCCTCCGCGCAGGAACTGACGAGGCACAGTCTCTCTTTGCTCAAAACTCCGGCAGCGAAATCCACGCCGCTGGCGGGAATGACACCCTTAACGGAGGTAACGGCGACGATGCGCTGTACGGCGACGACGGTGACGATACGATTTCCGGTGCGGGTGGTAGCGATACCCTATATGGTGGAAATGGCAATGATATGCTGGCTGGCGGCGCTGGCGACGATCTGCTGGCGGGTAACGCAGGAAACGATACGCTGAAGGGCGATGCCGGTAGAGATACGCTGTACGGCGATGATGGTGACGACGCGCTAAATGGCGGCGAGGGCAATGACTGGCTAAGCGGCGGTGCAGGAAATGACCATCTGGATGGTGGAAAAAATAACGACCAACTGTCAGGCGGTGCGGGAAACGATAGTCTCCTGGGCGGATATGGTAGTGATATTTACCTGTTTAGCGCCGGGGACGGTCAGGACGTCATTACCGAAGGCTATAGCTACAGCGGCGATAACGACACTCTCCGTTTTGGCGACGGAACCGAAGCGGCAAAAGCTATCGTACAGCGCAACAGCAACGATTTACTGATTACGTTTGAAGACAGCACGGACAGCGTCACGGTGAAAGACTACTTCTCTGCGGCAAAATACCGGGTTGAACATATCACTTTTGCCGACGGCACGGACTGGCTAATTGAAGATGTTCTTAATCATATCGAAGATGATATTCCGCTACCGCTGGCGCAACCCGCCGATGCACCGGTATCGTTGCAGAAAATCAGGGAACAGATGGCCATGTTTACCGCCGATAGTGATAACGATGATGACTGCGTGGTCAACATGTCTCCATCTCTCAGCACGGCACGTACTACTGTCAACTCGCTGATGAGTGCGTAAACCTGCCGGTTTATGTCGCGTAAAAACAAACCCCGGCACATGGCCGGGGTTTGTTTTATCTCACGCTATCGCGATTATTTCACCGGACGCATGGCCGGGAACAGAATCACGTCGCGGATGGTGTGGCTGTTGGTGAACAGCATGACCATACGGTCGATACCGATACCCAGACCCGCGGTCGGTGGCAGGCCGTGTTCCAGCGCGGTGACGTAGTCTTCGTCGTAGAACATCGCTTCGTCATCACCCGCTTCTTTGGCGTTAACCTGATCCTGGAAGCGCTGCGCCTGATCTTCTGCGTCGTTCAGCTCGCTGAAACCGTTACCGATTTCGCGGCCGCCGATGAAGAATTCAAAGCGGTCAGTGATTTCCGGGTTCACGTCGTTACGACGCGCCAGCGGAGAAACTTCAGCCGGATATTCGGTGATGAAGGTTGGCTGAATCAGGTGCGCTTCCGCCACTTCTTCGAAGATCTCGGTCACGATACGGCCCAGACCCCAGCTCTTCTCAACGTGAACGCCGATGCTTTCCGCAATGGCTTTCGCAGAGTCGAAGTTATCGAGATCGGCCATGTCAGTTTCCGGGCGATATTTCTTGATAGCTTCGCGCATGGTCAGTTTTTCGAACGGCTTGCCGAAATCAAAAGTCTGGTCGCCGTAAGGTACTTCGGTGTGGCCCAGAATATCCTGCGCCAGCGTGCGGAACAGAGATTCGGTCAGTTCGATCAGATCTTTGTAGTCCGCGTACGCCATATAGAGTTCCATCATGGTGAACTCTGGGTTGTGGCGAACGGAGATACCTTCGTTACGGAAGTTACGGTTGATTTCGAACACGCGTTCGAAGCCACCAACCACCAGACGCTTCAGGTACAGTTCCGGCGCGATACGCAGGTACATGTCCATATCCAGCGCATTATGATGGGTGATGAACGGACGGGCAGACGCGCCGCCAGGGATCACCTGCATCATTGGGGTTTCCACTTCCATAAAGTTGCGGCCAACCATGAACTGACGAATACCCGCCAGGATCTGGGAACGCACTTTGAAGGTGTTACGGGAAGTATCGTTGGAGATCAGATCCAGATAACGCTGACGATAGCGCGCTTCCTGATCCTGCAGGCCGTGGAATTTGTCCGGCAGCGGGCGCAGTGCTTTGGTCAGCAGGCGCAGCTCGGTGCAATGGATAGACAGTTCACCGGTTTTGGTTTTGAACAGTTTACCCTTCGCGCCCAGGATGTCGCCGAGGTCCCATTTCTTGAACTGCTCGTTGTAAACGCCTTCCGGCAGATCGTCACGCGCCACGTACAGCTGAATACGGCCGCCAACGTCCTGTAAAGTCACGAAGGAAGCTTTACCCATAATACGGCGAGTCATCATACGACCGGCAACGGAAACTTCGATATTCAGCGCTTCCAGCTCTTCGCTGTCCTTGCTATCGAATTCAGCGTGCAGTTGATCAGAGGTACGGTCACGACGGAAATCGTTCGGGAACGGGATGCCCTGCTCACGCAGTGCAGCCAGCTTCTCGCGGCGTGCCTTCATTTCGTTATTAAGATCGACTACCTCGTCAGCGCCTTGTGCGTTTTGTTCAGACATGTTGGTTCCTCATAACCCTGCTTTCAGACTTGCTTCGATAAATTGATCCAGACTTCCGTCCAGTACCGCCTGCGTATTGCGGGTTTCAACCCCGGTGCGCAGGTCTTTAATACGGGAATCGTCCAGGACATATGAACGAATCTGGCTACCCCAGCCGATGTCGGACTTGGTGTCTTCCATCGCCTGTTTTTCTGCATTCTTTTTCTGCATTTCCAGTTCATAAAGCTTCGCTTTCATCTGCTTCATGGCCTGGTCTTTGTTTTTGTGCTGAGAACGGTCGTTCTGGCACTGCGTCACGATCCCAGTTGGGATATGGGTGATACGCACCGCGGATTCCGTACGGTTAACGTGCTGACCGCCCGCGCCGGATGCGCGATACACGTCGATACGCAGATCCGCCGGGTTGATTTCGATATCGATATCGTCGTCAACTTCCGGGTAAACAAACGCGGAGCTAAAGGAGGTGTGGCGACGGCCGCCGGAGTCAAACGGGCTCTTACGGACCAGACGGTGAACGCCGGTTTCCGTACGCAGCCAGCCGTACGCGTAGTCGCCGGAGATTTTAATGGTTACGGATTTAATCCCGGCCACGTCCCCTTCGGACTCTTCAATAATTTCGGTTTTAAAGCCACGCGCTTCTGCCCAACGCAGATACATACGCTCGAGCATGCTTGCCCAGTCCTGCGCTTCAGTACCGCCAGAACCTGCCTGGATATCGAGATAGCAATCGGCGCTGTCATACTCACCGGAGAACATACGACGGAATTCCAGCTGTGCCAGCTTCTCTTCCAGGGTATTGAGTTCTGCAACGGCTTCGTTGAAGGTCTCTTCGTCTTCGGCTTCTACAGCCAATTCCAGCAGGCCGGATACATCTTCCAGACCCTGAGACATTTGATCGAGGGTGTCGACAATCGCTTCAAGTGAGGAACGCTCTTTGCCCAGCGCCTGCGCGCGTTCGGGTTCGTTCCAGACATCCGGCTGTTCCAGCTCGGCGTTTACTTCTTCCAGACGCTCTTTCTTAGCATCATAGTCAAAGATACCCCCTAAGAACGTCGGAGCGCTCCGTGAGGTCCTGAATGCGATTATTTACCGGGTTTATTTCAAACATGGTCTATTTTCTTTTAATGGACGAGAAAAATGCGGTTATAAGAGCGGAATCTTAGCGGATTCCCGCTCTTAATTACAGTATAAGCGATGCTAAATCGGCCAGAGATGATCGATGATAAGCTGCAGGGTTCGGTTGCCGCGATATTCGTTGATATCCAGACGGTACGCCAGCGTCACTTCGCGCACGCCGTTATCCGGCCAGACGGCGGTATCAACGTTAAACGCAATGCCGTCCAGCAGCGGGCCGCCGCCGACCGGTTCAACCATCACCTTAAGATGACGTTCACCAACCAGGCGCTGTTGCAGCAGGCGAAAACGCCCGTCAAACAGCGGTTCCGGGAACATCTGCCCCCACGGCCCGGCTTCACGCAGCATCTGCGCCATCTCCAGCGTCATCTCCTGCGGGCTCAGTTCACCATCGGAGAGAATCTCACCCTGCAACAGCGCCGGGTCCAGCCATTCGGTGACCAGTTCGCCAAAGCAGCGCTGGAACTCTTCGAAGCGTTCTTCTTCGAGAGAAAGTCCCGCCGCCATCGCGTGGCCGCCGAACTTGAGCATCAACCCAGGGTGCAGCGTATCCAGACGCTCCAGCGCATCGCGCATATGCAGCCCCTGAATGGATCGTCCCGAGCCTTTAAGCTGACCGTTACCCGCCGGGGCAAAAGCGATCACCGGCCGATGGAAACGCTCTTTGATACGCGACGCCAGAATGCCAACCACGCCCTGGTGCCACTCGGGGTGATACATCGCCAGCCCGCCCGGCAGTTCGGCGCGGCTGCGCTCAAGCTGCTCGCACAGGGTCAGCGCTTCTGCCTGCATCCCCTGCTCTATCTCTTTACGCGTCTGGTTCAACGCATCCAGCTCGTTTGCCAGCACGCGGGCTTCGCCGAGGTTATCGCACAGCAGCAACGCCACGCCGACCGACATATCGTCCAGACGACCGGCCGCGTTCAGGCGTGGACCGAGCGCAAAGCCAAGATCGCTTGCCACCAGCTTCGCCGCCTCGCGGTTGGCAATCTCCAGCAGCGCTTTAATCCCCGGGCGACAGTAACCGGCCCGAATGCGGCTCAGCCCTTGCCAGGTCAGGATGCGGTTATTGGCATCCAGCGGCACCACGTCGGCAACCGTCCCCAGCGCGACGAGATCGAGAAACTCGACGATCTTCGGCACGGGGATCCCACGTTTTTCGAACCAACCTTTCTCTTTCAGGTGGTTACACAGCACCAGCATCAGATAAAAGGCCACGCCTACGCCCGCCAGGGATTTTGACGGGAACGGGCAGTCGACGAGATTCGGGTTAACCATCGCATCCGCCTTGGGCAGCGTTTCGCCCGGCAGGTGATGATCCGTCACCAGCACGCTGATCCCAAGGTCATGCGCATGATCGACCCCGGTATGGGAAGAGATCCCGTTGTCCACCGTCATGATCATCTGCGCGCCGCGAGCGTGGGCCTGATCGACCACTTCCGGGCTTAACCCGTAACCGTCCTCAAAACGGTTCGGCACCAGGTATTCGACGTTCTGGCAGCCCATCGCCCGCAGGGCGAGCACGCTCAGTGCAGTACTGGTCGCGCCATCGGCATCGAAGTCGCCCACCACCATGATGCGCAGCTCTTTTTCAAACGCGTCATGCAGCATCTCGACGGCTTTTTCCACGCCCGTCAGCGAGCGCCAGTGCAGCATGCCTTTCAGGCCACGCTCCAGATCGTCCGGGGTTTTCACCCCGCGGCTGGCATACAGACGGCGCAGCAGCGGCGACAGTTCGCCCGGCAACACGATTGAATCATCCACCTCACGGCGGCGAAGTTGAGTCTGTGGTTTCACGCGAATTATTTACCGCTGGTCTGTTTCTGGTGTTCGTCGAGGAAGGCTTTCATCTCTTTCGGCCCCTGATAGCCCGGAACCACGTAGCCGTTGTTGAGCACGATAGCCGGAGTGCCGGTCACGCCGAACTGCACGCCGAGCGCGTAGTGGTTGGCAATGTCGATATCGCAGGTGGCGGCCTGAACGCCTTTGCCGTTCATCGCATCGTCAAACGCTTTGTTGCGGTCTTTGGCACACCAGATGGATTTCATATCCTGCTCAGCCTGGCTCTGGATCCCCTGACGCGGGAAGGCCAGATAGCGCACGGTGATCCCCAACGCGTTGTAGTCTTTCATCTCTTCATGCAGCTTGTGGCAGTAGCCACAGGTGATGTCGGTAAAGACGGTAATCACATGCTTTTCCTGCGGCGCTTTGTAGACAATCATCTCTTTTTCCAGCGCGTTCAGGTGGGTCATCAGCAGTGCGTTGGTGACGTTCACCGGCTGCGCGCCGCTGACGTCATACATTGGCCCCTGAATAATGTGCTTGCCGTCATCGGTGACGTACAGCACGCCGCTGTTGGTCAGGACGGTTTTCATCCCGGCGACCGGCGCCGGCTGAATATCGGTGCTCTGCACGCCCAGTTTCGCCAGCGACTGCTTGATAGCGGCATCGTCAGCGTGCGCCAGGCCGGAAAATGCCGCCGCCAGCAGGGTGAACATCATTAAACCTTGTTTCATAAACTGTCCTTTTAAATCAGCATCATGCTCGTGGATGGTGCTGTTGATGAAGTTGTCGCAGCCGCTCTGTCGCGACGTGCGTATAAATTTGTGTGGTCGACAAATCGCTATGCCCCAACAGCATTTGTACGACACGCAGATCCGCGCCGTGGTTCAGCAAATGCGTCGCAAAAGCGTGGCGCAACACGTGCGGTGACAGTTTTTCGCTGTCGATACCCGCCAACTGGGCATAGTGCTTAATGCGGTGCCAGAAGGTCTGACGCGTCATCTGCTGGGCACGCTGACTCGGGAACAAGACGTCAATCGCCACGCCGTTAAGCATCCAGGGGCGGCCATGCTCCAGCCAGTTCTCAACCCAGTAAACGGCCTCTTCGCCGAGCGGAACCAGCCGCTCTTTATTGCCTTTACCGATCACCCGAACCACGCCCTGACGCAGGCTGATATCACTCATCGTCAGCCCCACCAGTTCGGAAACGCGCAGGCCGGTAGCATACAGCACTTCAAGCATAGCTTTATCGCGAAGCTCCAGCGGCTGATCGACCAGCGGTGCCTGTAGCAAACGCTCTACCTGCGCTTCGCTGAGATCTTTCGGTAGCCGCTGGGGGAGTTTCGGTGATGCCAACTGGGCGCTGGGATCGTCCGGACGGAATTTTTCACGATACAGATGCTGGAAGAAGCGTCGCATGGCGCTCAGCAGTCGGGCGGTGCTGGTTGCTTTATAGCCCCCCTGCTGACGTTCGGCGAGCAAATTTTGCAGGTCGTCGCTTTGCGCTGTTTCCAGCGAGAGTTCGCGGTGCGCCAGCCACTCTACCACCATGGTCAAGTCACGGCGGTAGGCGCTAAGGGTATTTTCAGCCAGATTGCGCTCCAGCCACAGCGCATCGAGAAACTGTTCGATTCGTGCAAGATCCTTATCCACCTCGGCCCCTCTGCGTGTTAAATCAGCACCATTATGCCTGAATTAGCCCCCTTTCTGGTACACTGGGCGCATCATCATCGCAAGAATCGAGAGCAGTACGTCATGAATATCGGCCTTTTTTACGGTTCCAGCACCTGCTACACCGAGATGGCAGCGGAAAAAATTCGCGACATTATCGGTCCGGAACTGGTCACATTACATAACCTGAAAGATGATTCCCCCGCCCTGATGGAGCAATATGAGGTGCTCATTCTCGGCATTCCAACCTGGGATTTCGGTGAAATTCAGGAAGATTGGGAAGCGGTCTGGGAACAGCTCGACACGCTAGACCTGGAAGGTAAAATCATCGCGCTGTACGGCATGGGAGACCAGCTCGGCTACGGCGAGTGGTTCCTCGATGCGCTGGGTATGCTGCACGATAAGCTG
Organism: Kluyvera sp. EC_51; assembly: GCF_019584505.1. Lineage (NCBI taxonomy): Bacteria > Pseudomonadati > Pseudomonadota > Gammaproteobacteria > Enterobacterales > Enterobacteriaceae > Kluyvera > Kluyvera sp. EC_51. The sequence goes on from NZ_VDAG01000029.1 coordinate 69,608, forward strand.
GCGAGCAAAGGGGTGAAATTTGTCGGCTACTGGCCAACTGAAGGCTACGAGTTCACCAGCCCGAAACCGGTGATTGCTGACGGGCAGCTATTCGTCGGTCTCGCGCTGGATGAAACCAACCAGTACGATCTTAGCGATGAACGCATTCAGAGCTGGTGCGAACAGATTCTCGGCGAGATGGCCGAGCAGTTCTCTTAGTGCTTCGTGGGCGCGGGCTGCTGCAGAAGAATTCTCCGCAGGTCGCGCCACTCTTCAGGATTCATGCTGTCAGCCGCCAGCCACAGATGCTGACGACGGCCACCATTCAGGCGACGAATCCGTAGCATCATCCCCGAATTCAGCATCCACGGCGTACCAAGCAGTTCGTAATCCTGATTGCGCCAGCGCAGCCTTGCGTCCATCAACAGCTTAATCTCCCCCTGATGCGAGTGAATGCGTCGTTGGCTACGTACGCAGTCAAACACCACCAGCGACAGCAAAAGCAGCCAGAGCGGCGTGTAACTCAACGGCCACGGCATCAGCAGCACGAAAGCCGCCACCAGACCGTGGAGCAATAAAGAGAGCCACTGTGAGCGCCAGGAGACGCGTAAATCAGATTGCCACAGGACCACGTTCCCGATTCCGTGTTTGAATGAGTTGTACCATGCGCTCAAGGTTAGCGTCGTCAGGCTTGCCGTGGTTCATCAGCCAGTTGAAGAGGTCAGGATCGTCGCATTCAAGAAGACGAATGAAGACCGCTTTGTCTTCATCGCTGAGCGTGTCGTACTCGTGCTCAAAGAACGGCATGATGGAGATATCGAGTTCGCGCATACCGCGGCGGCATGCCCAGTGGATACGGGCTTTATTATTGATGTCCATAATTTCCTTCCAGCATTACGTTGTGACTAGTTTAACGTGTTTTTTGCCGTTACCTTACTGGAATATCACGTTTCACGCGTCATATTCCGAAAAAAGCCCTGAAATATGAAAGGGATTATTTTTCTTTCGAGCCGCTTCGCAGAACGCGCAGAGGGCACAAAACGCCCTGCAAAAGCGCTTGCAATGGCAGGCATCTCTTTTACCATGAGTGAATAAGTGCGTTCGCAACTCTATTCAGGACATCAATATGGCTTTTACTCCGTTTCCTCCACGTCAGCCAGGCGTCTCTGCCCGCTTACCGCTGACGCTGATGACGCTCGATGATTGGGCGCTGGCGACCGTGACCGGTGCCGACAGTGAAAAATACCTGCAGGGTCAGGTAACGGCAGACGTGGCGCAATTGACTGAGCATCAGCATCTGCTGGTCGCCCACTGCGATGCGAAAGGCAAAATGTGGAGCAACCTGCGCCTGTTCCATCGTCAGGATGGTTTTGCATTTATTGAGCGCCGCAGCGTCCGTGAAGCGCAACTGACCCAACTGAAAAAATACGCCGTCTTCTCGAAGGTGGTGATTGCGCCAAACGATGACGCGGTGCTGCTGGGCGTGGCCGGTTTCCAGGCCCGCGCCGCGCTGGCTAACCTGTTCGCGGAACTGCCAAACGCCGAGAAACCGTGCCTGCAGGAAGGTGAAACTTCCCTGCTGTGGTTTGCCCATCCGGAAGAACGTTTCCTGCTGGTGACCGATACCGCAACCGCTGAACGCATCACCGAAGCCCTGCGCGGCGAAGCCCAGCTTAACAACAGCCAGCAGTGGCTGGCGCTGGATATCGAAGCCGGTCTGCCGGTGATTGATGAAGCAAACAGCGCGCAGTTTATTCCGCAGGCAACTAACCTGCAGGCGCTGGGCGGCATCAGCTTCAAAAAAGGGTGCTATACCGGGCAGGAGATGGTCGCTCGCGCCAAATTCCGCGGGGCCAACAAACGCGCGCTATGGACGCTGGCAGGCAAAGCCGCTCGCGTACCGGAAGCCGGTGAAGACCTTGAGCTCAAGATGGGTGACAACTGGCGACGTACCGGCACCGTGCTGGCCGCCGTACAGCTGGAAGATGGTCAGATACTGGTGCAGGTCGTGATGAACAACGATATGGAAGCCGATAGCGTGTTCCGCGTGCGCGACGATGCCAATACGTTGAGCATTAAGCCGCTGCCGTATTCGTTAGACGAAGAGTAGTTGAGTTTCGTGCCTCGCCCGGGCTACCGATCAACCGTAGCCCGGCCAAGCGCAGCGCCGCCGGGGTTGCACCGAATCTATGCGTGTTGCCCCACGTACAGATAAATGGCCAGAAAATGACAGGCGCTACCGCCCAGCACAAACGCATGCCAGATAGCATGGTTGTAGGGAATGCGCTTACAGACGTAGAAAATCACCCCCAGCGAATAAACCACCCCGCCGACCGCCAGCAGCGTCACGCCGCCAATCGCCAGCTTCACCGCCAGTTGATAGACCACAATCAGCGACAGCCAACCCATCGTCAAATAGGTCACCAGCGACAGAACTTTAAAGCGGTGCGCAATGGTCAGCTTAAACAGGATCCCCAGCAGCGCCAGGCTCCAGATAACAATCATCAGCCCTTTCGCCAGCGGCGAGTCCAGCCCCACCAGCAGGAATGGCGTATAGGTGCCGGCAATCAGCAGGTAGATAGCGCAGTGGTCGAATTTTTTCAGCCACACCTTGGCCCGCTGTGACGGAATGGCGTGATACAGCGTGGAGACCAGAAACAGCAGGATCATGCTGCCGCCGTACAGGCTGTAGCTGGTGATCGCTGTGGCGTTGGCGTTAGCGTCAACGGCCTGAACCAGCAGTAAAACCAGCCCGACAATCCCCAGGACAAAGCCAACGCCGTGGCTGATGCTATTGGCAATTTCCTCTGCCAGAGAATATCCCTGCTTGATGAGTGGTTTCTTATCCATTACGCGCTCCGGGCGAACGACAAATTAAGCAAACACCCTAGCGTAACTGAGAATGGTTCCAGTGAACACATGTAAGCTAAAATAAAAAAATGAATTTTTATAAACTCAAAATAATCAGTGAGTTAACAAATCCATTCAGCTAACAGGTGTACACGTTTTTATTCAACACATTGAAATTCAATAACATAAAACAGGTTCTCGCCCGGATAGATATCCGCAATCACCTTTTTCAGCTCCGGCAGACTCATGTTTTCCTGTTCTGCATGGCGCTCGCTCAACGTATCCATCGTGACGGTAGAGGTTGCCACCACGCGGATGGTGCAGAAGTAACCATCATCTTCATAGCGGCCAACGCGCAGCACGTCCCCAACCTTAAAGTGTGACTCTGCGGCATCGCGCAGGGTGATCGTTTTGCGTCCAGCGAGAATGTCATCCTGAAAGCGCTGAAAAAAGGTAATGTCGTTTGGCTGCATGTTATCATTCCTATCAGGTCATTATTTTTACGAGTATCCATCACCGTGAGCATGTTCTCCCACGCCGCCGTTGCCAGCCTCAATAATCTTGAGATGATGGTCTATCACTACGTCATTAAAAATCGCGACACGGTGATGTACATGACCATCCGTGAACTGGCCGACGCGGCGGGTGTCTCCACCACCACGGTGATGCGCTTTTGTAAAAAGCTCAACTGCGAAGGTTACTCGGAGTTCCGCGTACGCTTCAAATTATATTTAGAGCAGGATGAACCGCAGCAAGCCAATTTTGGTGCCAGCGAAATTATCAGCTTTTTCAAAAGCGTTAATAACGACGAGTTTGATAAACTGCTGGATGACGCGGTGGATATTATTCTCTCTTCCGAACGTATTATTTTTGTCGGTGCAGGAACTTCCGGCTCGCTGGCAAAATATGGCGCACGCTTTTTCTCAAATATTGGTAAATTCAGTAACCATATTGACGACCCTTATTTCCCGGTCACCAATGACATGGCGAAAAATGCGTTGGCGATCGTGCTTTCGGTATCGGGAGAAACCGAAGAGATCCTACGCTTTGCCGGGCAGTTCAGCCTGCATCGCTGCAAGGTTATGTCCATCACCAGCCACGAACACTCACGCCTGGCAAAGCTTGCCGACTTCAACCTCTCCTGGCATGTACCGCAAACCCGTATTGCCGGCGTTTACGATATTACAACGCAGATCCCGGTTATCTATATTCTGGAATCGTTAGGCCGTAAACTGGCGAAGAAATTAGCATAAAAATACAGGGTGTTTTTTCGATGTAACATATTCCCTGAAGTGGGATTTGTTATATCGTGACATTTATTATCTCTTTGTTAGACTCAGATTTATTAAGCCCAATAACTGAGCATAGCAACGATGAAAAAACTGACCTTACCGAAAGACTTTTTATGGGGTGGCGCGGTTGCTGCCCACCAGGTTGAAGGCGGCTGGAATAAAGGCGGCAAAGGCCCCAGCATCTGTGACGTGCTAACCGGCGGTGCCCACGGCGTACCGCGTGAAATTACCCAGCAGGTCGAACCGGGAAAATACTACCCGAACCACGAAGCCATCGACTTCCACGGCCACTACAAAGAAGACATCAAACTGTTCGCCGAGATGGGCTTCAAGTGCTTCCGTACCTCTATCGCCTGGACCCGCATTTTCCCGAAAGGTGACGAAACGCAGCCAAATGAAGAAGGGCTGAAATTCTACGATGACATGTTCGATGAACTGCTGAAGTACAACATCGAGCCGGTGATTACCCTCTCCCACTTCGAAATGCCGCTGCACCTGGTGCAGGAGTACGGCGGCTGGACCAACCGCAAAGTCGTTGATTTCTTTGTTCGCTTCTCGGAAGTCGTCTTTGAGCGCTACAAGAATAAGGTCAAATACTGGATGACCTTCAACGAAATCAACAACCAGCGTAACTGGCGCGCACCGCTGTTTGGCTACTGCTGCTCTGGCGTGGTTTACACCGAGCATGAAAACCCTGAAGAAACCATGTACCAGGTGCTGCACCACCAGTTCGTGGCCAGTGCCCTGGCGGTGAAAGCCGCTCGCCGTATCAACCCTGAGATGAAAGTCGGCTGCATGCTGGCGATGGTGGCGCTCTATCCGTTCTCCTGCAAACCGGAAGACGTCATGTTCGCCCAGGAGTCGATGCGCGAACGCTACGTCTTTACCGACGTGCAGCTGCGCGGCTACTACCCGAGCTATGTGCTGAACGAGTGGGAACGTCGTGGCTTCAATATCAAGATGGAAGCGGGCGACGAGGCAATTCTGCGTGAAGGCACCTGCGACTACCTCGGCTTCAGCTACTACATGACCAACGCCGTGAAGGCGGAGGGCGGCAGCGGTGACGCGATCTCCGGCTTTGAAGGCAGCGTACCGAACCCACACGTGAAAGCGTCAGACTGGGGCTGGCAGATTGACCCGGTTGGCCTGCGCTACTCGCTGTGCGAGCTGTACGAACGCTACCAGAAGCCGCTGTTTATCGTGGAAAACGGCTTTGGCGCGTACGACAAAGTCGAAGCCGACGGCAGCATTAACGACGACTACCGCATTGATTATTTGCGCGCACACGTTGAAGAGATGATGAAAGCGGTCACCTATGATGGCGTGGATCTGATGGGCTATACGCCGTGGGGCTGCATCGACTGCGTGTCGTTCACCACCGGCCAGTACAGTAAGCGCTATGGCTTTATCTATGTGAACAAGCACGACGACGGCACGGGTGATATGTCGCGTTCACGTAAGAAGAGTTTTGAGTGGTATAAAGCGGTGATTGCTAGCAACGGCGAGAGTTTGTAAGTCTGTTTCCTCTCACCCCGGCCCTCTCCCCAAAGGGGCGAGGGAGAAAACCGGTCGGTCCCCTCTTCCCCACGGGGAGAGGGTTAGGGTGAGGGGCATACACCACACTACTTCCCACCCGCCAACTCAATAAAACTCCCCGTCACATACGACGCCTTCTCGCTCAGTAGCCAGACAATCGCCTGCGCCACCTCTTCCGGCTGGCCGCCACGCTGCATCGGCAGCACGGACTTCACCCGATCAACGCGCCCCGGCTCCCCGCCGTCGGCATGCATCTCGGTATAGATAAACCCAGGCCTGACGCCGTTCACCCGAATACCCTGTGCCGCCACTTCCAGCGACAGCCCGGTGGTCAGCGTATCAATCGCCCCTTTCGAGGCGGCATAGTCCACGTATTCGCCCGGCGAGCCCAGACGCGCCGCCGCCGAGGAGACGTTGACAATCGCGCCGCCCTGCCCGTCGTGCGGTATCGCCATCCGCTTTACTGCTTCCCGGCAGCAGAGAAAATAGCCGGTCACGTTGGTGGTCAATACCCGGTTGATACGCTCGGCGGTTAACGCCTCTACGCGGCTTTGGGTGAACAGCACGCCCGCGTTGTTGACCAGCGCCGTTAGCGGTTCATCCTGCTGGTCGAGGCGGGCAAACATCGCTTCCACCTGCGCTTCATCGCCAATATCCGCCTGAACGGCAAAGGCCTTGCCGCCCTGCGAAATAATCGTGTTTACCACGTCGTTGGCGGCGGCTTCGTTGCGGTGATAGTTCACCGCCACCGTATAGCCTTCCTGCGCCAGCTGTAACGCCGTCGCCCGCCCAATCCCCCGGCTTGCGCCGGTCACTAATGCCATTGCCATTCGCATCCCCCAAAAAATAAAGGCGCCGAAGCGCCTTTAAAAGATAGCCTAATCAGAGCATTACTGATATTCGCTCATCGGCACGCAGGAGCAGAACAGGTTACGGTCGCCGTAAACGTCGTCGAGGCGTTTCACCGTCGGCCAGTATTTGTTCGCCATGCCTGCCGGGAAGACGGCGATTTCGCGGCTATAGCCGTGGTTCCACTCCGCCACCAGCTCATTCTGGGTGTGCGGGGAGTTAACCAGCGGGTTGTCTTCAAGCGTCCATTCACCCGCTTTCACGCGGTCGATTTCGCTGCGGATCGCCAGCATCGCGTCAATAAAGCGGTCCAGCTCGGCTTTGCCTTCGGATTCCGTTGGCTCAACCATCAGGGTACCGGCCACCGGGAAGGACATGGTTGGCGCGTGGAAACCATAGTCAATCAGGCGCTTGGCAATATCCAGCTCGCTGATGCCGGTCTCTTCTTTCAGCGGACGAATATCCAGAATACATTCGTGCGCCACATGACCGTCACGGCCGGTGTAGAGCACCGGATAGGCATCTTTCAGGCGAGTCGCAATGTAGTTAGCATTGAGGATCGCCACCTGACTTGCCTGCTTCAGCCCTTCTGCGCCCATCATGCGGATGTACATCCAGCTGATTGGCAGAATGGAAGCGCTGCCGAACGGTGCTGCGGAAACCGCGCCCTGACGGGTCAGCATGCCTTCAATGTGCACCACGCTATGGCCCGGAACAAACGGCGCCAGGTGTGACTTCACGCCGATAGGACCCATACCTGGGCCGCCGCCGCCGTGTGGAATGCAGAAGGTTTTATGCAGGTTGAGGTGCGAAACGTCCGCGCCGATGAAACCTGGGGAAGTAATACCAACCTGGGCGTTCATGTTTGCGCCGTCGAGGTACACCTGGCCGCCGAACTGGTGAACAATTTCGCACACTTCACGGATAGTCTCTTCGTACACGCCGTGGGTGGACGGGTAGGTCACCATGATGCAGGAAAGGTTGTCCGCATGCTGCTCCGCTTTCGCGCGCAGATCCGCCAGATCGATGTTGCCGTTCTTATCGCAGGCCACCACCACCACCTGCATCCCCGCCATCTGCGCGGAAGCTGGGTTGGTACCGTGTGCTGAGCTCGGGATCAGACAGATATCACGATGACCGTCGTTGCGGCTTTCGTGGTAGTGACGAATCGCCAGCAGGCCCGCATATTCACCCTGTGCGCCAGAGTTCGGCTGCATGCAGAGCGCGTCATAGCCGGTCAGTTTCACCAGCCACTCGGAGAGCTGACCGATCATCTGATGGTAGCCTTCCGCCTGATCAACCGGGCAGAACGGGTGCAGTTCAGCAAATTCCGGCCAGGTGATAGGGATCATTTCCGCCGCAGCGTTGAGCTTCATGGTGCAGGAACCCAGCGGGATCATCGCCTGGTTCAGCGCCAGATCTTTACGCTCCAGCGAGTGCATGTAGCGCATCATTTCGGTTTCGCTGTGATAGCGGTTAAACACCGGATGGCTCAGGATGGCGTCGTCGCGCAGCATCGCCTGCGGGATAGAGCGGCTGTCGAGCGCCACGTCTTTATCCAGCGCGTCGATGTCCAGACCGTGGTTGTCGCCCAGAATCACGCTAAACAGCGCCAGCACGTCTTCACGGGTGGTGGTTTCGTTCAGGGTCACGCCGACCGCGTTGAGGATATCGCTGCGCAGGTTGATTTCCGCAGCCTGAGCGCGCGCCAGTACGGCGGCTTTATCCGCCACTTCCACGCACAGGGTGTCGAAGTAGTGCGCATGGCGCAGCTTCTGCCCTTTCTGCTGCAGACCGGCTGCCAGAATATCGGTCAGACGGTGAATGCGGTTCGCAATACGCTTCAGACCAACCGGGCCATGGAAGACCGCGTACAGGCTGGCAATGTTAGCCAGCAGTACCTGCGAGGTACAGATGTTGGAGTTCGCTTTCTCGCGGCGAATGTGCTGCTCGCGGGTCTGCATCGCCATGCGCAGCGCGGTATTGCCAGCGGCATCTTTCGATACGCCGATAATACGGCCAGGCATGGCGCGTTTGAATTCATCTTTTGCGGCAAAGAATGCCGCGTGCGGGCCGCCGTAGCCCATCGGTACGCCGAAACGCTGCGCAGAGCCGAAGACAATATCCGCGCCCTGCTTGCCCGGTGCGGTTAACAGCACCAGCGCCATGAAATCGCCAGCAACGCTGACGACGACTTTACGAGATTTCAGTTCAGCAATCAGCTGGCTGTAGTCATGAACTTCACCGGTGGTCCCGACCTGCTGCAGCAGCACGCCGAAGACGTCCTGATGCTCCAGTGCTTTGCCAGCGTCGTCGACAATCACGTCAAAACCGAAGGTTTCCGCACGGGTACGGACGACGTCCAGAGTCTGCGGATGCACGTCAGCGGCAACGAAGAAACGGTTGGCGTTCTTCAGTTTGCTCACGCGCTTGGCCATCGCCATCGCTTCAGCGGCTGCGGTGGCTTCGTCCAGCAGAGAGGCGGAGGCCATATCGAGACCGGTCAGATCCAGCGTCACCTGCTGGAAGTTGAGCAGCGCTTCCAGACGACCCTGAGAAACTTCTGGCTGATACGGGGTGTACGCGGTGTACCAGCCCGGGTTTTCCAGCATGTTGCGCTGGATAACCGGCGGCAGCTGTACCGGGGTGTAACCCATGCCAATGTATGACTTAAAGCGCTTGTTGCGACCGGCAATCACCTTCAGCTCCGCCAGCGCGGCAAACTCGGTGGTGGCCTCGCCAACCTGTGGCGGCGTAGCAAGCTGGATATCTTTCGGCACGATCTGCGCAATCAGTGCGTTTAATGAATCCGCGCCAACTGTTTTGAGCATCTCTTGCTGCTGCTGGGCATCCGGCCCGATGTGACGTTCAATAAACGCGCCACGGTTTTCAAGCTGGCTTAAAGTCTGTGTCATGAGCGATGGTTCCTGAAACGTGCGGTGAATCGTAATTGTCTAACTGACCTGCCCGGTGGCACTTCGCTTACCGGGCCTACAAACTACGCCGAATACGCAAAATAATTCGCGTTGCAGGAAGGCGGCAAGTAAGTGAATGCCCAGGAGCGTACATAAGTACGTGACTGGGCTGAACGAACGCAGCCAACGCGCCTGCAGCGCGAAGTATGAAGCGTATTTATTCGTCTTCTAACAGGGCTTCGTATGCAGTCGCATCCAGCAGCGCGGCAACTTCCGCTTCGTCGCTGGCTTTGATCTTAAAGATCCAGCCGCCCGCGTACGGTTCGCTGTTCACCAGCTCCGGCGAGTCGCCCAGTTCGTCGTTCACGGCAACGATTTCGCCGCTGATCGGTGCATAGATATCGGAAGCCGCTTTAACGGACTCCGCCACGGCGCAGTCGTCGCCCGCGCTAACGGTCGCGCCAACTTCCGGCAGGTCAACGAAGACCATGTCACCCAGTAATTCCTGTGCGTGCTCGGTGATACCAACGGTGTAGCTACCGTCCGCTTCTTTGCGCAGCCATTCGTGTTTTTTGCTGTATTTCAGTTCTGCTGGTACGTTGCTCATCAAAAAATCTCCAGAATAAAAAGGGCTTACGCGACGGCCTTGCCGTTACGCACAAAAATAGGTTTTGTCACTTTGACCGGCATCTCGCGGTTGCGGATCTGCACGATCGCCATCTCGCCAATCCCAGCCGGGACGCGAGCCAGCGCAATACTATGGCCTAAGGTTGGCGAGAAAGTCCCGCTGGTGATCACACCTTCGCACGCGTTGCCGCGGGCATCGGTAAAGCGCACCGGCAGTTCACCGCGCAGGACGCCTTTTTCGGTCATCACCAGGCCGACCAACTGCTCAGTACCTTTCTCACGCTCCAGCTCCAGTACGTCGCGACCGATAAAGTTGCGTTCGGCCGGTTCCCAGGCGATGGTCCAGCCCATGTTGGCCGCCAGCGGGGAGATGCTTTCGTCCATCTCCTGGCCGTAGAGATTCATCCCGGCTTCCAGACGCAACGTATCACGCGCGCCCAGACCGCAAGGCTTCACGCCAGCCTGAACCAGTTTCTGCCAGAAATCGGCGGCCTGCTCTTTTGGCAGGGCAATTTCATAGCCTGCTTCGCCGGTGTAACCGGTGGTGGCGATAAAGAAGTCACCCGCCTGCACGCCAAAGAACGGCTTCATGCCTTCCACAGCGTGACGTTGTTCATCGGTGAACAGCGTGCCGGCTTTCGCCTGCGCGTTCGGCCCCTGTACGGCAATCAGCGACAGGTCATCACGGACGGTGATGTCGATGGCATAAGGTTCAGCGTGTTGGGTAATCCAGGAGAGGTCTTTTTCGCGGGTGGCGGAGTTAACGACGAGGCGGAAATAATCTTCGGTAAGGTAGTAAACGATCAGGTCATCAATCACGCCGCCCGATGCATTTAGCATACCGCTGTAGAGCGCCTTGCCGGGCTTGGTGAGCTTGGCAACGTCGTTTGCCAGCAGATAGCGTAGAAACTCTCGGGTCCGCGGCCCGTGGAGATCGACGATGGTCATGTGCGACACATCGAACATCCCGGCATCGGTACGCACCGCGTGGTGCTCATCAATCTGTGAGCCATAGTGCAGCGGCATCATCCAGCCGTGGAAATCCACCATACGCGCGCCACATAACACGTGCTGGTCATACAAAGGCGTTTGTTGAGCCATCATGTCCTCGTTGAATATATCGCACCACAAAACCAAACGCCGACGCCCATCTGGGCACCGACGCAAACGTTCTCTTTTCCCTGAACTTACCACCGAACATCGTGGTAAACCATCCTGAAAAAGGGGACATCACATTAGCTTATGACCAAAAGCCGCGAAAAAGCATACAGAGGAATTGACTGCAAAAAAGCGAAATACACCCCATTTTATTAACAACAATGGTTAACAATTCAGCATAAGATAATATTTTATGCGTAAAACAGGGCGCTTTTTCCGTAACATGAAAATGCATGGATTAATAAAACTAATGCGAAAAACGGCGTGAAATTAGAATTTTTCAAATGAGAGAGGAGACTCCCGGTAGAACCACCGGGAGTAAAAGTGTGAGCGACTTAACGAAGCCACTCTGGCAGGTCGTTCAGGCCCATTGCCTGACGAATTAGCTGCGGCTTCACGCCGGGTAGCGTATCAGCCAACGCAAGACCGAGATCGCGCAGCAGTTTTTTCGCCGGATTTTCGCCAGCAAACAGCTCGCGGAAGCCCTGCATCCCTGCCAGCATCAGCGCGGCACTGTGCTTACGGCTGCGCTCGTAGCGACGCAGATAGAAATGCTGGCCGATGTCTTTGCCCTGCGTATGCAGACGACGCAGCTCTTCAATCAGCTCGGCGGCGTCCATAAAGCCCAGGTTCACCCCCTGCCCGGCCAAAGGATGGATGGTGTGCGCTGCATCGCCGACCAGCGCCAGACGATGGGCGGCAAACTGACGTGCATAGCGCCCGGTCAACGGGTATACCTGACGTTCGCTCTCCACCTTGCACAACCCCAGGCGATTATCAAAGGCGATATTCAGCTTCTGGTTAAATTCAGCGTCATCGGCCTGCTGCATCCGTTCCGCTTCCTGCGGCGACAGCGACCAGACAATCGAACAAAGATGCGGATCGGAGAGCGGCAGGAAGGCCAGAATACCTTCACCATGGAAACTTTGGCGCGCCACCGCCTCGTGCGGCTCTTCGGTGCGAACGGTCGCCACCAGCGCGTGATGGCGATAGTCCCAGAAGGTCAGCGGAATATCCGCTTTGCTGCGCAGCCAGGAGTTAGCGCCGTCCGCCCCCACGACCAGACGCGCGGTCAGCATATTGCCGTCTTTCAGCGTCAGAAACGCTTCATTCTCACCCCAGACCACCTGCTGCAGTTCAGCGGGTGCCATCAGCGTGACGTCGGAACTGCGCTCGGCTTTCTGCCACAACGCGTGGTGAATCACCGCGTTTTCAACGATATGGCCGAGATGGCTGTAACCCATGCTGCGGTCATCAAACGTAATACGACCAAAGCTGTCTTTATCCCACACTTCCATGCCGTGGTAGCAACTGGCGCGCTGGGCGGTAATGGCCGACCAGACGTCCAGCTTTGTGAGCAACTTTTCGCTGCCCGCATTGATGGCGGAGACGCGTAGCGCAGGTGGCGCATCGGCGGCAAGCGCCTGCGGTAGCGACTGTTCCAGCACGGCAACCCGCAGGCCGCTGCCCTGTAAACCGCAGGCTACCGCCAGCCCAACCATTCCACCGCCTACGATGGCAACATCAACACTTTGCACATTAACTCCTTAAACTGCTGATTAGCGGGCGACCCAGCCCAGCGTCCGCTGTGCCAGCACATCGCGTGCAGGGGTAAATAATTCCATCGTCATCAGGCCCACGTTGCGCCCGACTACCAGCGGAGCCCAACGGTTGGCGAACAGATGCACCAGCCCGTCGGTTACGCCAATCGTGGCGGCTTTATCTTCCGCGCGCTGGCGCTGGTAATGGCACAGCAGCGAGTAGTCGCCGATATCCTGATTGGCCTCGTGCGCGCCTGCCAGATGTTCCGCCAGCGTCATGACATCGCGCATGCCGAGGTTAAAACCTTGTCCGGCAATCGGATGCAGCGTCTGCGCCGCGTTGCCCACCAGCGCCAGGCGGTGCGATACCGTCCGGGTTGCGGTGGTCAGCGATAACGGATACACGCTGCGCGCGCCAGCGTGGGTAATTCGGCCTAAACGCCAACCGAACGCTTTCTGTAGCTCACGGCAAAACTCAGCGTCTGACCAGTTGAGCACATCGTCATGACGCGCCAGCGGATGGCACCACACCAGCGAACAGCGGTTCTGAGACATTGGCAGCATGGCGATAGGGCCATGCTCGGTAAAGCGTTCAAACGCCCGCCCCTGATGCGCCACGGCGGTGGAGACGTTGGCAATCACCGCCACCTGATTATACGGCTCCTGCTGCCAGGCAATACCGCACTGCTCGCCGAGCGTGGAGCGCGAACCGTCGGCGGCAACCAGCAGTTTGCCGTGCAGCGTTTCACCGTTATCCAGCGTCACGCTTACACCATCAGCCTGACGTTCAACCAGCGATACCCGTGATGGACAATGCAGCGTGACGCCGCGCGCATGGCGCAGCAGGCCAAACAGGCGCTGACCCACATCGTGCAGTTCCACCACATTGCCGAGTGCAGAGAGACGATAATCCTGAGCATCAAGGGTGACAAAACCGGCATGGCCGCGGTCGCTGACGTGAACGGTGGTAATCGGCGTCGCACAGTCGGCAATCGCCTGCCACAGGTTAATCTTCGCCAGCTGTTGGCAGGTACCAGCGGCCAGCGCAATCGCCCGCCCATCAAAGCCTGGATGTTCGGCGGCGTGAATATCCGCCGCCTCTATCAGGTGCACCGGAAGGCGGCCCGCCGTCAGCTGCGAAATAGCCAGCGCCAGCGTGGCGCCGGTCATGCCGCCGCCGACAATAATCACGCTCATAGCTGACGTGCCGCTGCCATCAACGCTTCAATGGCATCAGCATCCTTCACGACGCTCGCGGTGAGGTTCTCGTTACCGTCTTCGGTAATGAGAATATCGTCTTCAATACGAATACCAATACCGCGATATTCCGCCGGCACGTCCGCGTCTGGCGCGATGTACAGGCCCGGCTCAACGGTCAGCACCATCCCCGGCTCAAGCACGCGGGAACGGTCGGCGCCGTAGACGCCAACGTCATGCACATCCAGCCCCAGCCAGTGGCTCAGGCCATGCATAAAGTACGGGCGGTGGGCGTTGTCAGTAATCAGCTGATCAATTTCCCCTTTGAGGATCCCCAGACCGTGCAGGCCGGTCACCATGATGCGCACCACTTCACCGGTCACTTCCTGAATGGAGGTGCCAGGGCGATACAACTCGAGGGATTTGTACAGCGAGGCGAGCACGATGTCGTAGATAGCGCGCTGTGCCGGGGTAAATTTGCCGTTCACCGGGAAAGTACGGGTGATATCGCCCGCGTAGCCTTTATATTCGCAGCCCGCGTCAATCAGCACCAGCTCGCCATCGCGCAGCTCTGATTCGTTCTCGGTGTAGTGCAGGATGCAGCCGTTTTCGCCGCCGCCGACAATGGTGTTGTAGGACGGGTAACGCGCGCCGTGGCGAGAGAATTCGTGAAGAATCTCCCCTTCCAGCTGATATTCAAACATCCCCGGACGGCATTTTTCCATCGCGCGAGTATGGGCCAGCGCAGAAATTTCGCCCGCGCGACGCAGGATGTCAATCTCTTCACTGTCTTTGAACAGGCGCATTTCATGCACCATCGGACGCCAGTCGATCATCGCGTCCGGCGCAGTGAGATTCTGGCGCGACCCTTTACGCAGTTTATCCAGCGCGGTGAAGACGATGTCATCAGCAAAAGCGTATTCGCCCTGCGCGTGGTAGATAACGTCCAGGCCGTTCAGCAACTGGAACAGCTGTTGATTGATTTCGCTGAACGCCAGCGCGCGGTCAACGCCCAGTTTTTCCGGTGCGGCGTCCTGGCCCAGACGACGGCCAAACCAAATTTCAGCCGTCAGGTCACGAACGCGGTTGAAGAGCACGCTGTGGTTGTGAGTGTCATCGCTTTTAATCAGCACCAGCAAGGCTTCAGGCTCGTTAAAGCCGGTGAAGTACCAGAAATCGCTATTCTGGCGATAGGGATACTCAGAATCCGCGCTGCGAGTCACCTCTGGCGCGGCAAAAATCAGCGCCGCGCTGCCTGGTTTCATTTGCGCCAGTAATGCCTGGCGGCGGCGGAGAAACGCTTGCTGTGTCATGACATCTCCTTTCAATCCCTTAGCGCTCCGTTTACCGGCCTTGCGCAGCAAGCGGAGCGGGCGTTGTGATTAGTGTAATGTTGGCTTTTGCACTTCAGGCGCGGTCGGCTGCGGGTGGGTGAAAGTATCGTGGCACAGCAGCGCCGCTACGCGAACGTATTCGATAATTTCTTCCAGCGACATTTCCAGTTCTTCCTGATCTTCATCTTCTTCATAGCCAAGTTGCGCAATATTTCGAAGATCGTCAATGGCTTCGCCGGTTTCATCTCTCACTTTATCCAGTTTTGGCTGTACCATGCCCAGACCGAGCAGGAAATGGTTCACCCAGCCGGAGAGCGCATCGGCGCGGTCGAACACGCTGACATCGTCTCCTTCAGGCAGATAAAGCTGAAAAAGGAAGCCGTCGTCTTCCAGCGCATCGCTGGTTGCCGCATGCATGGAACGCAGCGACTCGGCAAGCTCGTGACCAAACGCCAGACCTTCGTTGGTCAGGTCGTGAACCAGCGGCTGCCAGGAGCTGTCCTTGTTTCCGCCGCAGAGCAATCCACTCAGCAGACCGTGCATTTCTGCAGGCGTCAGGCCTACCCCTTGTTGGTTTAACAGCTGGTTCATCACGGTGTAACCCGGCATTTCGTTCTGTATAGACATGCGCATTCGTCATTGTTGGGTGGAATTCATGATATGCTACCACTTTGGACCCTGGAGATACCAGAAAAGGGCTTGTATCTTCATACCAGGGTAGCTATAGTGTCGCCCCTTCACATCCTGAGAGTGAAGGAAGCGCAGTCAATCAGCAGGAAGGTGACATGTCTGCACAACCCGTCGATATCCAAATTTTTGGCCGTTCACTGCGAGTGAATTGCCCGCCTGAACAAAGAGATGCTTTGAATCAGGCAGCGGACGATCTGAATCAGCGGTTGCAAGATCTGAAAGAACGCACTAGAGTCACAAATACTGAGCAGCTGGTTTTCATCGCCGCGTTGAATATCAGCTATGAGTTAACTCAGGAAAGGGCAAAGACGCGCGACTATGCTTCCAGCATGGAACAGCGCATTCGGATGCTGCAACAGACCATTGAACAGGCATTGCTTGACCAGGGTCGCATATCCGATAAGTCAGCCCCAAAGTTTGAATAACACTTTGCAGTTTACTATGGTAGAGTGACTGTGAAGACAAAATTTCTCTGAGATGTTCGCAAGCGGGCCAGTCCCCTGAGCCGATATTTCATACCACAAGAATGTGGCGCTCCACGGTTGGTGAGCATGCTCGGTCCGTCCGAGAAGCCTTAAAACTGTGACGACGCATTCACCTTGAACCAAGGGTTCAAGGGTTACAGCCTGCGGCGGCATCTCGGAGATTCCCCTTCTACCTACCGGTCTTATGACGCATCCATCTGAGCAACAAAATTCCCGACAGCACATTCGCCAGCTAATCCGGCAACGTCGTCGTGCGCTCACGCCCCAGCAACAAACGCTTTACGGCGAGCAAGCCGCAGACCGCATGATGGCCTGGCCTCCCGTGGTGATGGCAAAAACCGTCGCGCTGTTCTTATCCTTTGACGGTGAGCTTGATACCCACCCCCTGATTGAACAGCTCTGGCAAGCCGGTAAGCGCGTCTACCTGCCCGTATTACACCCGTTTAGTCCTGGGAATCTGCTGTTTCTGCATTACCATCCGCACAGCGAACTGGTGACGAACCGCCTGAAAATCCGCGAACCGAAGCTTGATGTGCGCGATGTGCTGCCGCTGGCGAATCTCGACGTGTTGATAACGCCGCTGGTTGCCTTTGATAAACTGGGCCAACGGCTGGGCATGGGCGGAGGCTTTTACGACCGTACGCTGCAAAACTGGCAGCAGCACGATATTCAGCCCGTCGGCTATGCGCACGACTGTCAGTTGGTCGATGGTCTGCCGGTTGAAGAGTGGGATATTCCTCTACCGGCCGTAGTCACACCGTCGAAGGTGTGGCAGTGGTAAGCATTTTCTGCCGATTGACATCGATTCTTTTTTGACCTAGATTCCTCGGTAAAGGGTGAGAGAGGCGAACCTCCCTCCTGCGTAAATCTTGTTAATAGGCTGGCCAAGCGATGATTAACAAAATCAGCAGTATGATGACGAGTCTCATCATTATCCCTTTCCTTTTAGAGCCCCTGCTTCGGTAGGGGCTTTTCCGTTTCAGCCCTATGCTGAACCCCTATCGTAAAATCCTTTTCCCCACACACAATGCGCAGCAGAACCTTTAATCACCGTTTGCGGTGAGGCTCGTCAATGCCATGTATGAGTTGCAGTACGGAAACAGAAAACAAAAACGGGCTGACCTTTGGTCTGCCCGTCTGGAGAGAATGGATAAAGATTAGTACAGCAGACGCGCGCGGACGGTGCCCGGAATCGCCTTCATGCTCAGCAGCGCTTTCTCCGCCACATCTTCTTCCGCTTCAATATCGATAACCACATAACCCATCTGCGGTGTGGTTTGCAGGTACTGTGCGGCAATGTTCACGCCCTGCTCGGCGAAGATTTGGTTGAGCGCTGTCAGCACGCCAGGACGGTTTTCGTGGATGTGCAGCAGACGACGACCGCCGTGCAGCGGCAGCGACACTTCCGGGAAGTTGACCGCGGAGAGCGTAGAGCCGTTATCGGAGTACTTAATCAGTTTGCCAGCCACTTCCAGGCCGATGTTCTCCTGCGCTTCCTGGGTAGAACCGCCGATGTGCGGCGTCAGGATAACGTTGTCGAACTCACACAGCGGCGAGGTGAACGGCTCGCTGTTGGTAGCAGGTTCGGTTGGGAAGACGTCGATAGCCGCCCCGGCCAGGTGCTTACGCGCCAGCGCATCGCACAGCGCAGGAATTTCAACAACCGTGCCGCGTGAGGCGTTAATCAGCAGCGCGCCTGGTTTCATCAGCGCCAGTTCTTCTGCGCCCATCATGTTCTTGGTTGACGCATTTTCTGGCACGTGCAGGCTGACCACGTCGCTCATGTTCAGCAGGTCAGAAAGATGCTGTACCTGGGTGGCGTTACCTAGCGGTAGCTTGTTTTCAATATCGTAGAAGAAAACGTGCATCCCCAGCGATTCCGCCAGAATGCCGAGTTGGGTGCCGATGTGGCCGTAGCCAATAATACCCAGCTTTTTGCCGCGCGCTTCATAAGAGCCCGCCGCCAGTTTGTTCCATACGCCACGGTGCGCTTTGGCGTTCGCTTCCGGGATACCGCGAAGCAGCAGCAGCAGTTCACCGATCACCAGTTCCGCCACGGAGCGGGTGTTAGAGAATGGCGCGTTAAATACAGGAACGCCGCGTTTGGCCGCCGCTACCAGGTCAACCTGGTTGGTACCGATACAGAAGCAGCCCACCGCCACCAGCTTCTCTGCAGCAGCAAAAACCTCTTCCGTCAGGTGAGTACGGGAACGCAGGCCGATGAAATGGGCATCACGGATCGACTCTTTCAGCTGTTCGCTATCCAGCGCACCCTTGTGAAACTCGATATTGGTGTAGCCTGCCGCGCGCAGACTATCCACCGCCTTCTGGTGCACGCCTTCAACCAGCAGAAATTTAATTTTCTCTTTTTCCAGTGATACCTTAGCCATTTCCCCGTCCTGTCTTTGTTTTACTCATGTTGTGGTGAACGAAAGTTCACCTAAGCAACATATCAAAAAAAATTATTGCGGCAATATGAACGTTTGCGTCGGGGTGATGAGGAAATGTCATGCAGCGGGAAATGCCAGCATAAAATGCTAAGTGGAAAGATAAACGTGGGATGTTAATAATGTGTGACGCAAAAATGTGACACAAGTCACCGAATTTAGCCCACATAAAAAAAATGGGGGAAATTGTATTTTCCCCCCGGCCAGATCATTTCACGATGGTTTTCACGCCGTCGGCGGTACCAATCAGCGCGACATCCGCGCCACGGTTCGCGAACAGACCCACGGTGACCACACCTGGAATGCCGTTAATCGCGTTTTCCAGTGCGATAGCATCGAGAATTTCCAGGCCGTGCACATCAAGGATCACGTTGCCGTTATCGGTCACGACGCCCTGACGGTACTCTGGACGACCGCCCAGTTTTACCAGCTCACGCGCCACAGCGCTGCGAGCCATTGGGATCACTTCAACCGGCAGCGGGAAGTTACCCAGGATATCAACCTGCTTGGAAGCATCAGCGATACAGATAAATTTGTCCGCAACGGAGGCAATGATTTTTTCGCGCGTCAGCGCTGCACCGCCGCCTTTGATCATCTGCATGTGGCCGTTGATCTCATCTGCACCGTCCACGTAGATGCCTAAACGGTCGACTTCGTTCAGATCGAAAACGGTAATGCCGAGGCTTTTCAGCTTCTCGGTAGAGGCATCTGAGCTTGATACCGCCCCTTCGATTTGTCCTTTCATCGTGCCCAGCGCGTCAATAAAGTGCGCCGCAGTAGACCCCGTGCCCACACCAACAATCGTACCCGGCTGTACGTATTGAAGTGCTGCCCAGCCTACTGCTTTTTTCAGTTCATCCTGCGTCATGATCGTTTCGCCTGTGGTGTCATCAACTGCCGCGCATTATAGAACATAACCCTGGAACAATTCGAGCAGCCGGGAAACCTCAGGCCGGGTGCGATAAAGCAGATGCCCAACACGTGACCTCTATCACAGTAAACTGCAAACCATTTTCGTCTGTATATCGGGTAAATTTATGTCATAGTGCAGATAACACCTATAGGGGAGTACCTCAGAGCAATGAAACGTCCGGACTACAGAACACTACAGGCGCTGGATGCCGTTATCAGGGAACGTGGGTTTGAGCGCGCCGCGCAGAAACTGTGCATCACTCAGTCCGCCGTTTCCCAGCGCATTAAGCAGCTGGAGAACATGTTCGGTCAGCCGTTGCTGGTGCGAACCGTGCCGCCGCGCCCAACGGAACAGGGGCAGAAACTGCTGGCGCTGCTGCGTCAGGTTGAGCTGCTGGAAGAGGAGTGGCTTGGCGATGAGCAAACCGGCTCCACACCGCTGCTGCTGTCTCTAGCAGTCAATGCCGACAGTCTGGCAACCTGGCTGCTGCCAGCGCTTGCTGACGTGTTGGCCAACTCCCCTATTCGTTTGAATTTGCAGGTAGAAGATGAAACCCGGACCCAGGAGCGTTTGCGCCGTGGTGAAGTGGTTGGCGCGGTGAGTATTCAACCACAGGCGCTGCCAAGCTGTCTGGTCGATCAGCTCGGGGCACTCGACTATCTATTTGTCGGGTCAAAAGCATTTGCCGAGCGCTATTTTCCTAACGGAGTAACCCGCTCTGCGCTGCTGAAAGCGCCGGCCGTGGCCTTCGATCATCTGGACGATATGCACCAGGCCTTTTTGCAGCAAAACTTCGATCTGCCGCCGGGTAGCGTACCGTGCCATATCGTGAACTCGTCAGAAGCGTTTGTGCAGCTGGCCCGTCAGGGGACGACCTGCTGTATGATCCCGCATTTGCAGATAGAGAAAGAGCTGGCAAGCGGGGAACTGATTGACTTGACGCCTGGGCTGTTCCAGCGTCGGATGCTTTACTGGCACCGGTTTGCGCCGGAGAGTCGAATGATGCGGAAGGTAACGGATGCATTGCTGGCTTATGGGCATAAGGTGCTGCGTCAGGATTAAGCTTTTTCCTTTATTGAGCGGATACAGGGAGCGGGCAAGCACCGCCGCCCCCTGCACCCTACCCGTTATTTAGCAGCAGGCGCTGGAGCTGCGGCTGGAGCCGCAGGAGTCGCAGCCTGCTCAGGCTGGAGCTGGAACACCACATCCACCTGATCATCAAACTGGATGGTCGCCTGCTCGTAAGTTTCCTGCGCGGAAACCGGTGCCGCATCCGCCTTCATCATCCGCACCATCGGGCTCGGCTGATAGTTAGAGACGTGGTAACGTACGCTATATACCGGCCCCAATTTGCTATGGAAGCCCGCCGCCAGAGATTGCGCCTGATGAATCGCATCTTCAATTGCCGCTTTACGCGCTTTATCTTTATAGGCATCCGGCTGTGCCACGCCCAGCGACACAGAACGGATTTCGTTCAGCCCTGCTTTCAGCGCACCATCCAGCAACGAGTTCAGCTTATCCAACTGACGCAGCGTCACCTCTACGGTACGCACCGCACGATAGCCTTTCAGCACGCTTTTACCGTTCTGGTAGTCATAATCTGGCTGAGTACGCAGGTTCGCGGAGCTGATGTCTTTTTTCGCTACGCCGTTTTGCTCGAGGAAGGAGAGATATTGCGCGACGCGCTGGTCGGCCTGTTTTTTCGCGCTCGCGGCATCCTTGGCAGCTATGTTGACTTCAATGGCAAGCGTCGCGATATCCGGAACCGCATCCACGCTCGCCGTACCCGATGTCACGATATGTGGGCTGTCCGGCAATTCATTTGCCTGTACCGCCATTGCGCTAAACCCAACTACTGCAGCCAGAGCCATCACTTTAAACTTCACTGTTGTATCTCCTTGGTTATCACCCGACAACGGGGTCTTGCCTGCAAGCTTAGCCGTTGCCAGGGGAAAGTCCATCAGATGAGACCTAGTTCAGCAACGCATGCAGATGCCCGACGCCCTCTTTTGCCAGCTGAAATGCAATAAACCACATCACTACGCCGACAACGAGATTAATAATACGCTGTGCTTTGGCGGTACGTAAACGTGGAGCAAGCCAGGCTGCCAGCAGCGCTAACGCGAAGAACCACAGGAAAGAGGCGCTAACCGTGCCCAGCGCAAACCAGCGTTTTGGTTCCTCTGCCAGCTGGCCACCGAGGCTTCCCAGCACCACAAAGGTATCCAGATAGACGTGTGGGTTAAGCCAGGTCACCGCTAACATGGTGGCGATAATTTTCCAACGTCCCTGCTTCATCACTTCGGCAGTCGCCAGTTCGATATTACTGCCCATCGCGGTTTTCAGCGCCCCAAAGCCATACCACAGCAGGAACGCGACGCCGCCCCAGGTCACTAGCGCCAGCAGCCATGGCGAAGCCGTCAGCAGCGCGCTACCGCCAAAGATCCCAGCGCAGATCAACAGCAGATCGCTAACGGCGCAAAGTAAGGCGATCATCAGGTGATATTGACGACGGATCCCCTGGTTCATGACGAAAGCATTTTGCGGCCCCAACGGCAGGATCATCGCAGCACCGAGCATAAGACCTTGAAAATAGTAAGATATCACGATAGTTTTCTTCAGATAGTTCAGGAATGGCGCTGACTATAACGCGATAAAATCATTAGCGGAAATTGATATTTTTAATCAGTAATAAATTTAACTAATAATTTTTTAAGCTATGCGTACCAATATAGGCAGGATAAGACGTTTACGCCGTCCATAAAAAAAGCCGGGCATCAGCCCGGCTTTATTACCGCATGGAAGCGATTACTGCTTAGCAGCATTCCCCGGCTTCATATGCACGTCTAGCTGCGGGTAAGGAAAGCTAATGCCGTTGGCATCGAACTCACGCTTAATTTGCTCCAGCACGTCCCAGTAGACGTTTTGCAGGTCGCCGCTGAGGCTCCAGGCACGTACGACAAAATTCACTGACGACGGCGCCAGTTCATTTAAGCGCACGGTAATATCGCGGTCTTTGAGAATGCGGTTGTCCGCTTCAAGAATGCGGGTCAGGATCTGCTTAACCTTATCAATATCCGCATCGTAAGAGACGCCAATAATGAACTCATTACGGCGCGCAGGCTCACGGGAGAAGTTGATAATATTGCCCGCAATAATTTTACCGTTCGGAATCACGATAATTTTACCGTCAACGGTACGCATGGTGGTCGAGAAAATCTGCACGCTGAGCACGGTACCGGCAACGCCGCCGAGATCAACGTATTCACCCGCGCGGAACGGACGGAACATCACCAGCAGTACGCCAGCAGCCAGGTTGGAGAGCGAGCCCTGCAGCGCCAGACCTACGGCTAAACCGGCGGCACCCAGTACGGCAATCACTGAGGCGGTCTGCACACCGACACGGCCCAGCGCGGCAATCAGCGTAAAGGCGATAATCGCATAGCGTACCAGCGCGGAGAGAAAGTCCGCTACGGTGGCATCAATTTTACGCGCCAGCATCAGGCGGTTGACGGTGCCAGAGACAATCCTCGCCACAATCATCCCGACGATAAGGATCGCAATCGCCGCGACGATATTGACGGCATAGCTCAGCAGTAATTCCTGGTTGCGCACCAGCCAGGAGCCAGCGTCATTTATGCTATCGACAACGTTTAAATCTTCCATTCAATATTCCTTATGGATACCCGGATGGGAAACTAAAAACGACCCGTAAAAGTACAGGCAGGTATAAAGGGTAAACAAAAAATCAGTATTTTGCCAAGCCGGTCACACTTTCATACCAGCCCATCATATTGAAAAGGCAATAAAAAAGCCCGCTATGCAGCGGGCTTTGGTCAAGAATCAGGTTTATCTTACAGAACGTCTTTCGCGTTCAGTTCAGTGAAAGCCTGTTCCAGACGAGCGATCATGGACGCCTGAGCTGCACGCAGCCATACGCGTGGATCGTAGTATTTCTTGTTCGGCTGGTCTTCGCCTTTCGGGTTGCCCAGCTGGCCCTGCAGGTAAGCTTCGTTGGTTTTGTAGTACTGCAGGATACCGTCCCAGGTTGCCCATTGGGTGTCGGTATCGATGTTCATTTTCACTACGCCGTAGCTTACGGAGTCTTTGATTTCCTGAGCAGAAGAACCGGAACCACCGTGGAAGACGAAGTTCAGGCTGTTGTGCGGCAGGTTGTGTTTCTTAGAAACGTATTCCTGAGAATCACGCAGGATAGTTGGGGTCAGAACCACGTTACCTGGTTTGTACACACCGTGTACGTTACCGAAGGAAGCTGCGATGGTGAAACGTGGGCTGATTTTGCTCAGTTCGGTGTAAGCGTAATCAACGTCTTCTGGCTGAGTGTACAGTGCAGAAGCGTCCATGTGGCTGTTGTCCACGCCGTCTTCTTCACCACCGGTGCAACCCAGTTCGATTTCCAGAGTCATGCCCATTTTGGACATGCGCGCCAGGTATTTAGAGCAGATTTCGATGTTTTCGTGCAGGGACTCTTCGGACAGGTCGATCATGTGGGAAGAGAACAGTGGTTTACCGGTAGCCGCGAAGTGCTTTTCACCCGCGTCCAGCAGACCGTCGATCCACGGCAGCAGTTTCTTAGCGCAGTGGTCAGTGTGCAGGATTACTGGAACACCGTAGTGTTCAGCCATCTGGTGTACGTGGTGTGCACCGGAGATAGCACCCAGGATTGCAGCGCCCTGAGGAACGTCAGTTTTCACGCCTTTACCTGCGATGAACGCAGCGCCACCGTTGGAGAACTGAACGATAACCGGTGCTTTAACTTTTGCAGCGGTTTCCAGAACGGCGTTGATGGAGTCAGTACCAACGCAGTTAACTGCTGGCAGAGCGAAGTTGTTTTCTTTTGCTACCTGGAAAACTTTCTGTACGTCATCACCGGTGATAACACCTGGTTTTACGAAATCAAAAATTTTAGACATGTTACGTAGTCCTGTATCTTCGGCCGTTAGAAAAGGTGCGAGCTCTATAAAGCGCGCTGAAAATGGGGCAGGTTTCCCTGCCCTTGAATGGCTTACTTCTTAGCGCGCTCTTCGAGCATTGCTACTGCTGGCAGGACTTTGCCTTCCACGAATTCGAGGAATGCGCCGCCGCCAGTGGAGATGTA
This sequence comes from Kluyvera sp. EC_51, assembly GCF_019584505.1. Taxonomy (NCBI): domain Bacteria; kingdom Pseudomonadati; phylum Pseudomonadota; class Gammaproteobacteria; order Enterobacterales; family Enterobacteriaceae; genus Kluyvera; species Kluyvera sp. EC_51. The sequence continues at coordinate 94,540 of NZ_VDAG01000029.1, forward strand.
GGAGATTTTGTCAGCGATACCGAACAGGTCGATAGCTGCCAGGGTGTCGCCGCCGCCTGCGATGGAGAACGCGTCGCTGTCTGCGATAGCGTTAGCAACGATTTCAGTACCTTTGCGGAAGTTCGGGAATTCGAACACGCCAACCGGGCCGTTCCACAGGATGGTTTTGGCGTTTTTCAGGATTTCTGCCAGTTTTTCTGCAGACGCGTCGCCCAGGTCCAGAATCTGCTCTTCATCTTTGATGTCGTTAACAGATTTCAGGGTTGCTGCCGCAGTTTCGGAGAACTCGGTCGCTACGCGAACGTCAGTTGGGACTGGGATATCGCAGGTCGTCAGCAGACGTTTAGCTTCGTCAACCAGGTCAGCTTCGTACAGGGATTTACCCACGTTGTGGCCTTGAGCAGCAACGAAGGTGTTCGCGATACCACCGCCAACGATCAGCTGGTCAGCGATTTTAGACAGGGAGTCCAGAACGGTCAGTTTGGTAGAAACTTTAGAACCACCAACGATAGCCACCATTGGGCGAGCAGGTTCTTTCAGTGCTTTACCCAGCGCGTCCAGTTCAGCTGCCAGCAGCGGGCCTGCGCACGCAACGTCAGCAAATTTGCCGATACCGTGGGTGGAAGCCTGTGCACGGTGTGCAGTACCGAATGCGTCCATTACGAATACGTCGCACAGTGCAGCGTATTTTTTGGACAGTGCTTCGTCGTCTTTCTTCTCGCCTTTGTTGAAGCGAACGTTTTCCAGAACAACCAGCTCACCGGCAGCAACTTCTACGCCGTCCAGGTAATCTTTAACCAGACGAACCGGAGCAGACAGTTTGTCTTTCAGGTAATTAACTACCGGCAGCAGAGAGAATTCTTCGTTGTACTCGCCTTCGGTCGGACGACCCAGGTGAGAAGTCACCATCACTTTCGCACCCTGTTTCAGCGCCAGCTCGATAGTTGGCAGTGAAGCACGGATACGTGCGTCGCTGGTTACTTTCCCTTCTTTAACTGGTACGTTCAGGTCCGCACGGATGAAAACGCGTTTACCAGCCAGATCCAGATCGGTCATCTTAATTACAGACATGGTGAATCCTCTCGTTGATACTTAAAGTTTTGTCGACGCTCAAGCGTCGAGCCTGAAACCAATAGCGGCCATTGCTAACGTGGTGTCGAGCATTCGGTTAGCAAAACCCCATTCGTTATCACACCAGACCAGCGTTTTGATCAGATGCGCCCCACTCACCCGCGTCTGCGTGCCATCGACAATGGCGCTGTGCGGATCGTGGTTAAAATCAGTTGAGACCAACGGTAATTCCGTATAGTCAACTATACCATGAAATGCACCCTGTGCTGCTTTTTGCAGCAACTGGTTGACTTCATTTGCTTTTACTGGCTTTTTCACCGTCACGCTCAGGTCAATTGCCGTCACGTTAATAGTCGGTACTCGCACCGCAATCGCCTCGAAGCGGTCACCAAACTGCGGGAAAATACGGGTAATTCCCGCGGCGAGCTTAGTATCTACCGGAATAATCGACTGGCTTGCTGCGCGCGTACGGCGTAAATCGGGATGGTAGGCGTCAATCACCTGCTGGTCATGCATCGCGGAGTGGATGGTCGTGACCGTGCCCGATTCAATGCCATAAGCATCATCTAACAGTTTGATGACGGGAATAATGCAGTTCGTGGTGCAGGAGGCGTTGGAGACAATACGGTGCTCCGCACGCAATTCGTGCTGATTGACCCCAAACACCACGGTGGTGTCGAGATCGTTGCTGCCAGGATGTGAAAAGAGCACCTTCTTCGCGCCAGCGGCAATATGGGCTTCGCCGTCATGGCGACTGCCGTATACGCCGGTACAGTCTAGCACGACATCAACCGATAGCTCTTTCCAGGGCAGCGCTTCAATAGTGCGCTCATGCAGAAGACGGATGGCGTCATCGCCGACGAAAAGCTGTTCACGCTCCTGGCGAACATCCCAGGCAAAGCGCCCGTGGCTGGTGTCATATTTCAACAAGTGCGCGATGCCCGCAGCATCTGCCAGCTCGTTGATTGCCACCACGGTGATTTCCGCACGGCGTCCGGATTCATACAAAGCACGAACCACGTTACGTCCAATGCGACCGAAGCCATTAATCGCTACGCGTACGGTCATAGGTCTCCTGCAAGGTTATCCCGATGCAAAGTGGCAAACAGAGTAATGCAGCCAAACGCTTTGGGAAACCTCACCCGCCACAAACAGTGACTGATTGGTTAAATGTCGAACAATTTATCGACTGAAACGCTTCAGCTAGAATAAGCGAAACAAGGAATAAAAGGAATGATTGTCCAGACAGAGACGCCTAATATCTGACATGCATCACATTTTGATTGGAATAATGTGCAAAGAAATTCCAGAGAAAAACAAAAAGGGCCGCCGAAGCGACCCTTTCATTTCAGAGAAAACGCAGATTACAGCAGGGATTTCGCTTTCGCGAGCACGTTCTCAACGGTGAAGCCGAACTCTTTGAACAGCAGATCCGCTGGCGCAGACTCACCGAAGGTGGTCATGCCGACGATTGCGCCGTTCAGGCCCACGTATTTGAACCAGTAGTCCGCGATGCCCGCTTCGATAGCGACGCGTGCAGAGACCGCTTTCGGCAGCACGGATTCACGGTAAGCCGCGTCCTGCTTGTCGAATGCGTCGGTGGACGGCATGGAAACCACGCGCGCCTTCACGCCTTCTGCGGTCAGTTTTTCGTAAGCGGCAACGGCCAGCTCAACTTCGGAACCGGTCGCGATCAGGATGATTTGCGGCTGGCCGTCGCTGTCTTTCAGCACGTAACCACCACGGGCCACGTTCGCCAGCTGCGCTTCAGTACGTTCCTGCTGTGCCAGGTTCTGACGGGAGAGGATCAGCGCGGTTGGGCCGTCGTGACGCTCTACGCCATATTTCCACGCAATCGCGGATTCAACCTGGTCACATGGGCGCCAGGTGCTCATGTTCGGGGTCACACGCAGGGAAGCAATCTGTTCTACCGGCTGGTGAGTTGGGCCATCTTCGCCCAGACCAATGGAGTCGTGGGTGTAGACCATCACCTGGCGTTTCTTCATCAGCGCCGCCATACGCACCGCGTTACGGGCATATTCAACGAACATCAGGAAGGTAGAGGTGTACGGCAGGAAACCACCGTGCAGGGAGATACCGTTGGCAATGGCGGTCATACCGAATTCACGCACGCCGTAATGGATGTAGTTACCCGCGATATCTTCGTTGATAGCCTTAGAGCCGGACCAGATGGTCAGGTTAGAAGGCGCCAGGTCAGCGGAGCCGCCGAGGAATTCTGGCAGCAGAGGACCGAAGGCTTCAATCGCGTTCTGGGAAGCTTTACGGCTGGCGATTTTCGCCGGATTAGCCTGCAGCTTAGCGATGAATTCGTTCGCTTTCGCGTCGAAGTCAGACGGCATGTCACCTTTCATACGACGGGTGAATTCTGCTGCTTCCTGTGGGAAGGCTTTAGCATAAGCTGCGAACTTGTCGTTCCATGCGGCTTCTTTCGCCTGGCCTGCTGCTTTCGCATCCCACTGCGCGTAGATGTCAGCCGGGATTTCAAACGGACCGTATTTCCAGCCCAGTTTTTCGCGGGTCAGCGCCACTTCGGCTTCGCCCAGCGGTGCACCGTGGGAGTCGTGGGTGCCAGCTTTGTTTGGCGAACCGAAACCGATAACGGTTTTGCACATCAGCAGGGATGGCTTGTCGGTCACTTTACGCGCTTCTTCTACTGCACGCTTAATCGCTTCTGGATCGTGACCATCGATGCCACGGATCACGTGCCAGTGATAAGCTTCGAAACGTTTAGCAGTGTCATCGGTGAACCAGCCTTCAACGTGGCCGTCGATGGAGATGCCGTTGTCATCATAGAACGCGATCAGTTTGCCCAGTTTCAGGGTACCGGCCAGGGAGCACACTTCGTGAGAAATGCCTTCCATCATGCAGCCGTCGCCCATGAACGCATAGGTGAAGTGGTCAACGATGTCGTGACCAGGGCGGTTGAACTGCGCCGCCAGCGTTTTTTCTGCAATCGCCATACCTACGGCGTTCGCGATGCCCTGGCCCAGCGGGCCGGTAGTGGTTTCAACACCAGCGGTGTAACCCACTTCCGGGTGACCTGGGGTTTTGGAGTGCAACTGACGGAAGTTTTTCAGCTCTTCGATCGGCAGATCGTAACCGGTGAGGTGCAGCAGGCTGTAAATCAGCATGGAGCCGTGGCCGTTAGACAGCACAAAGCGGTCACGGTCAGCCCAGGACGGATTCTGCGGGTTATGGTTCAGAAAATCACGCCACAGGACTTCGGCAATGTCAGCCATACCCATTGGGGCACCCGGGTGACCGGAATTGGCTTTCTGTACTGCGTCCATGCTCAGCGCACGAATAGCATTAGCAAGCTCTTTACGTGAGGACATTTTGACTCCAGTTCGGACTGTTGAAGGCAACCCTAACGTCACGAGAGGCGCACGTTACGGGCTTTGCCAGAAAAAAGTGTCAACAATGTAACCTATGCGACAAAGCATGTACATGGAGCATCCTTTTGCTACTTCAGAAATCTCTGGAACAGAGGTTAACAAGATGTAATCCCCTCGCCCGTAAGCCGCGATATTCTTTATACTTAGCCTAACTCTGGCGGCGCAGTTCCAGGGCATTTTCAGATAAACGACTTTGGAAGCAATCTCATGAAAAAACGGGCGATGGTTCTGGCGTTTGGCGCAACTTTACTGCTGAGCGGCTGCCAGAATATGGATTCAAATGGTTTATTAAGCTCGAGTACCGGTGCCTTGCAGGCATTTTCGTTGAGCGATCAGCAGGTTCAGGCGCTGAGCGACCAGGCCTGTAAAGATATGGACAGTAAGGCTACCATTGCGCCAGCAAACAGCGCTTATGTACAGCGACTCAATAAGATAGCGGCGGCGCTCGGCGATAACATTAACGGCCAGCCGGTGAACTACAAAGTCTACGTGGCGAAAGACGTCAACGCCTTCGCCATGGCCAACGGCTGCATCCGCGTATATAGCGGCCTGATGGATCTGATGAACGATAATGAAGTCGAAGCGGTTGTCGGCCACGAAATGGGCCACGTTGCGCTCGGCCACGTGAAGAAAGGGATGCAGGTGGCGATTGGCACTAACGCCCTGCGCGCAGCGGCGGCTTCCGCTGGCGGCATCGTCGGCAGCCTGTCGCAGTCCCAGCTTGGCGATCTTGGCGAGAAGCTAGTGAACTCGCAGTTCTCCCAGCGTCAGGAGTCGGAGGCGGACGACTACTCTTATGACCTGCTGCGCAAACGCGGGATCAACCCGACCGGGCTTGCCACCAGCTTTGAGAAACTCTCTAAGCTTGAAGATGGCCGTCAAAGCTCCATGTTTGACGATCACCCGGCCTCGCAGGAGCGCGCCCAGCACATTCGCGACCGCCTGCAGGCGGACGGCATTAAATAATTATTTAGGGGGGGCAATATTGCCCCCTTGCTTTGATAAGCAAAAAATATTAATAATGGCTAAACGGCATTAATTGATAATTTAAGCGCACAAACCGTTAAATATACGTAGATGTCGCCCCGGTCAAATATATAAGCCAACACCGCAGCGCTCGAACATTTATTCTAAATATTAAATAAAAAATATACTATTTACCTTTCAGGAAGTTCTTTTACCTTATTTTTAAATAGTCCATAGCTATTCACGAGATCCAGGCACTACGCACCCTGTAGCACGATCCCTCGCGACACATCCATTCATACAATGATTGCTTTCGACACTTTTTCAGGCGACTATCCGAACGGTAACAACACAATTCGACCGTCAGATAAACAGAGAAGTTCCCTCCGTGAAAAATAAATTAACGTTAATTGCTTTAAGTATTATTGCCTCTGCGCCAGCTTTCGCAAGCCAACAATCCGACAGCCAGGGTTTTATTGATGACAGCCATCTGGATCTCTTTTTACGTAACGCCTATATCAAACGCGACTATCGCGATGGGCTGCATGATAAGAGTGAATGGGGCCAGGGCTTTATCGCGACCTTTGAATCCGGCTTCACCCAGGGCCCTATCGGTTTCGGCGTAGACGGTATCGCTCAGTACGGCGTGCGCCTGGACGGCGGCCGCGGTAACAGCGGCGCTGGCGGCATCGACTTTTTCGCTCAGGATAACGACGGCCGTGCGAAATCTGATTTAGCCAAATTCGGCGCGACCGCTAAAATGCGCTTCTCCAATACCGTGCTGAGCTACGGCAACCAGCGCCCAACGCTACCAATTCTCTACGCCGACGATTCTCGCCTGCTGTATGAAACCTTCACCGGGACCATGCTGACCTCTAAAGAGATCGCCGGTCTGGAAGTGAACGCCGGTTACTTCACCGACGAGCAGCGTAAAAGCGACGATAGCCACAACAGCGGCCTGCAGAGCATTACCTTCGGCGGCGCGAGCTATCAGTTTAACGACCAGTTGAGCGGCGCACTGTACGCCTCCCACGTCGAAGACGTGCTGAACAAGCAGTACCTCGGCCTGAACTATGCTCAGCCGCTGGCGGCAGATCAGAAGCTGGTCTTCGACTTCAACGGCTATAACTCTCGCCTGGAGCAGGAATACGCCGACTCGCTGGATACCGGCCGCAGCAACAGCATCTGGAGCCTCGCCACCAGCTACATCTGGGATATTCACACCTTCAAAATTGCCTACCAGCAGAGCAGCGGCAGCACCGGCTATCACTACGGCAGCTACCAGGATCAAGGCGGCGTCGGTGACGGCGGCAATACCATCTGGCTGGCGAACTCTTACTGGTCTGATTTCAACGGTGAAGATGAGCGTTCATGGCAGGCGTCCTACGCGCTGGACTTTGGCGGGCTGGGTTTACCGGGTCTGAGCTGGACCACGGCGTACGTTCGCGGCGATAACATCAAGACGGCGGAAACCAATAACGGTAAAGAGCACGAGTGGTTTAACCAGGTGCAGTACCAGGTCCAGAACGGCCCGGCGAAAGATCTGAAGTTTAAAGTTCGCTACTCGGTGCTGCGCGTTTCCAGCAACGCCAGCGACTATAACGTCAGCGGTAATGAAGTGCGCGTTTACGTCGAGTATCCGTTTAACGCGTTTTAATCGTTGAGTGGTTCCCGGCGTCGCTGCGCTCGGCCGGGCTACACGTTAATCGTAGCCCGGCCGAGGCGTTTACGCCGACGCCGGGGAACCTCCGCGAAGGTCTTACTCGCCCTTCTTCGCCGCCTGGATGTACAGCATTTCCAGCGCCAGCGTCGCCGCCGCCAGAGCGGTGATCTCAGACTGATCGTACGCCGGTGCGACTTCTACCACGTCCATACCAACGATGTTCAGATCCTTCAGGCCGCGCACCAGTTTAATGGCGCGATCGGAGGTCAAGCCGCCGATTACCGGCGTACCAGTACCCGGTGCAAACGCCGGATCCAGACAGTCGATGTCAAAGGTCAGGTAGACCGGCATATCGCCAACGATCTGCTTAACCTGCGCGATGATATCGTCCACGGTGCGATCGTTCACCTGGCCTGCGTCCAGTACGGTGAAGCCGTTGTCTTTGTCGAACTCGGTACGGATACCAATCTGCACGGAGTGGTTCGGGTCGATCAGACCTTCGTTAGGCGCGGTGAAGAACATGGTGCCATGGTCGAACTCGCAGCCGTTAGCGTAGGTATCGGTGTGGGCATCGAAGTGCACCAGCGCCATTTTGCCAAAGTGCTTCGCGTGCGCGCGCAGCAGCGGCAGCGTGACGAAGTGGTCGCCGCCAAAGGAGAGCATGCGTTTACCGGCCGCCAGCAGTTTTTCCGCGTGCGCCTGCAGTTTTTCACTCATCTCACGGGCGTCGCCGAAAGCGTAAACCAGGTCACCGCAATCCACGACGTTCAGGCGTTCACGCATGTCGAAGTTCCACGGGAAGCGGTTGTGCTCCCAGGCCAGGTTAGTGGAAACCTGGCGAATAGCCGTCGGGCCGTGACGGCCACCGGCACGACCTGAGGTCGCCATATCAAACGGTACGCCAGTAATGACCCAATCCGCGTCGCTGTCGTACGGCATGAAGTTCATCGGCAGACGAAGAAAACCAAACGCGTTGGAAACCAGGGAGTTATCGTATTGATGACCTAAGGTGCTCATGTGCTGACCTCTTTTAAAATCACTGTAAAAAAAATCCCCTCCGCGTCGTTAGGCCCGACGAGGAAGGGATTGATTTGGTAACTGCATATTTGCGGCGGATTATCGCCGTTAATTTGTACGGATTCAAGCGCAGCGGAGACCGTGCGCCTGGCGCCCTCACCCCGGTCCTCTCCCTGAGGGAGCGGTCCCCTCGCCTCTTTGGGGAGAGGGTTAGGGTGAGGGGCCCCGTAAACTTACTCGTCTTCCAGATAAGTATAGCCGTACAGACCGGCTTCAAACTCTTCCAGGAACTGCTGCTGCAGCTCGGCGTCGAGATCGGTGTTTTTCACCTGGTCACGGAACTGCGTCAGCAGGGTGTTCGGATCCAGCTGCACGTATTGCAGCATGTCCGCCACCGTATCGCCTTCATCAGACAGCTCAACTTCCACGCTGCCGTCAGGGAAGACGAACACGTCAACCGCTTCGGTATCACCGAACAGGTTGTGCATGTTGCCGAGGATCTCCTGATACGCCCCTACCATAAAGAAGCCCAGCATCGGCGGGTTCTCCGGGTCGTATTCCGGCATTGGCATGGTGGTCGCGATCCCGTCGCCGTCGACGTAGTGGTCGATAGCACCGTCGGAGTCACAGGTAATATCCAGCAGCACCGCGCGGCGTTCAGGCACCTGATTCAGCCCTTCCAGCGGCATCACCGGGAACAGCTGATCGATACCCCACGCATCCGGCATCGACTGGAACAACGAGAAGTTGACGTAAATCTTATCCGCCATACGCTCCTGCAGTTCGTCGATAATCGGACGGTGTGCGCGGTTGCTCGGGTCAAGCTGCTTCTGCACTTCATGACACATGTTCAGGTAGAGCTGCTCGGCCCACGCGCGCTCGTGCAGGCTAAAGGAGCCTGAAGAGTAGCCGACGTGAATATCATGCAGGTCCATCTGGCTGTCGTGCAGCCATTCGCGCAGCGAGCGGCGGTTGCCCGGCTCGTGCATCTCCTGCCAGGTTTCCCACATGCTTTGCAGCGCGCGTGGCGCATCATCAGCAGGCGGTGTTGCTTCGGTATGTTCGCTACGTTCAACGCCGATAATGTTAGACACCAGCACCGTGTGGTGCGCGGTCACCGCACGACCGGACTCGGTAATCACCGTCGGGTGCGGCAGGCCGTGCTCTTCACACGCATCGCCAATCGCCCAGATGATGTTGTTGGCGTATTCGTTCAGGCCGTAGTTCACGGAGCAGTCGGACTGCGAGCGGGTACCTTCGTAGTCCACACCCAGGCCACCGCCCACGTCGAAGCACTGAATGTTCACGCCAAGCTTGTGCAGCTCAACGTAGAAACGGGCGGATTCACGCACGCCGGTCGCGATATCGCGAATGTTCGCCATCTGCGAACCGAGGTGGAAGTGCAGCAGTTGGATGCTATCCAGACGACCGCGTTCACGCAGGATTTCCACCAGTTGCAGAACCTGGTTTGCCGCCAGGCCGAACTTGGATTTTTCACCGCCGGAGGACTGCCACTTACCGGAACCCTGAGAAGCCAGACGCGCACGCACGCCAAGGCGTGGCACCACGTTCAGGCGCTCGGCTTCTTCCAGCACGATGGCAATTTCAGACATCTTTTCGATGACCAGATAGACCTTGTGGCCCATCTTCTCGCCGACCAGCGCCAGACGAATGTATTCGCGGTCTTTATAGCCGTTACAGACGATCACGCTACGGGTCATGCCCGCGTGCGCCAGCACGGCCATCAATTCAGCTTTAGAACCGGCTTCCAGCCCCAGCGGTTCCCCGGAGTGGATCAACGATTCAATCACGCGGCGATGCTGGTTAACCTTAATTGGGTAAACCAGGAAGTAGTCGCCGTTATAGCCGTAAGATTCACGCGCACGTTTGAACGCCGCGTTAATCGAACGCAGACGATGCTGCAGGATCTGCGGGAAGCAGAACAGCGCAGGCAGACGTTGCCCCTGCGCTTCACGGGCTTTTACCAACTCGGCGAGGTCAACGCGCGCTTCCGGTACATCCGGGTCTGGGCAGACGCTGATGTGGCCAAGCTCGTTGACGTCGTAGTAGTTATTGCCCCACCAGGCAATGTTGTATGTGCGTAGCATTTTGCTGGCTTCCTGGGAGCTCATCGCAACCTCCTGCATGGAACGTAGTACACCGCGTTCGCCTGCTGACGAATGCGAATCGAATGAAATGTCGTCAGACATAGCGAACCTCAATTATTTATAACAAGTGTAAAACAGTTAACTACTATCGCAGCGTGACGTTGCGATAACAACCCATATACAGCCTGAATAGGCAGCAGAACCTGCTGACGCTCCGACTGTGCGACCGGTTTCTTATTCATATCATTATAAAACAAGCACCTGAACACATTATGACGGTTCAGAGAAACCACGAGAAAACTCTTGTTGTGACAAGAGCGCCCTTGTTCAGTGTTCCGTTACCTACCGGCTCGGGAGTCCTGAGTAGCGCCGAAATGGGTATAACATCGGCTGGTATGCAAAGCAGAATGGGGGGTTGCGGGGAACATCGTCGCGCCAGGACGGCACGGTAGAATCAGCAGAATACAACGGTTCATTATCTCGTATCACCTCCACGGCCGCCCCGAAAGACGAACCTCAAGCCAAAGCAAAAGTCTTAGCCCGGCTGGAAGTGGCAACACGAAAAATGACGTGTGCTTTTTTGTATGAGCCGCGCGCGGCGTTTTATACCGATAACCCACCTAAAATGCAAAATATAAATGTGCAGCTTGCCGCCGGTGTCAGGAAAAATTTCCAATCTCAGTTGCAGCAGAATGCGAGCTATCTCAAAAAAAACTGGCAATGAGGTGAAGATGTGACCTAAAATAGCCGTCCAGATGTTAATCCATCTATACCGATTAACACTCAGACTGCCAGTGACGGCAACCATTAAGTCCGTGGTATAATCTTCCATCGTGATTATTCAATACAACAGTTTGAGCTAACCAAATTCTCATTGGGTGATATTAAATATGGCAAAACACCTTTTTACGTCCGAGTCTGTATCTGAAGGGCATCCTGACAAAATCGCTGACCAAATTTCCGACGCCGTGCTGGACGCCATCCTTGAACAGGATCCGAAAGCGCGCGTAGCGTGTGAAACCTACGTCAAAACCGGTATGGTGCTGGTCGGTGGTGAGATCACCACCAGCGCATGGGTTGATATCGAAGAGATCACCCGTAATACCGTTCGCGAAATTGGCTATGTGCATTCTGATATGGGCTTTGATGCCAATTCTTGTGCCGTACTGAGCGCTATCGGTAAGCAGTCTCCGGACATTAACCAGGGCGTTGACCGCGCCGATCCGCTGGAACAGGGCGCGGGCGACCAGGGCCTGATGTTTGGTTATGCCACCAACGAAACCGACGTGCTGATGCCAGCGCCAATCACCTACGCACACCGTCTGGTGCAGCGTCAGGCTGAAGTGCGTAAAAACGGCACCCTGCCTTGGCTGCGTCCTGACGCGAAAAGCCAGGTCACCTTCCAGTACGACGACGGTAAAGTGGTGGGTATCGATGCCGTCGTTCTGTCTACTCAGCACGCCGACAGCATCGACCAGAAATCACTGCAAGAAGCCGTGATGGAAGAGATCATCAAGCCGGTTCTGCCTACCGAGTGGCTGAACGCGTCGACCAAATTCTTTATCAACCCAACCGGTCGTTTCGTTATCGGCGGCCCAATGGGTGACTGTGGCCTGACCGGTCGTAAAATCATCGTGGATACCTACGGCGGCATGGCCCGTCACGGTGGCGGCGCGTTCTCCGGTAAAGATCCTTCTAAAGTTGACCGTTCTGCAGCCTACGCAGCACGCTATGTGGCGAAAAACATCGTTGCCGCAGGCCTGGCTGACCGCTGTGAAATCCAGGTTTCCTACGCTATCGGCGTGGCTGAACCGACTTCCATCATGGTGGAAACCTTCGGTACCGAGAAAGTGCCTGCTGAGCAGCTGATTGGTCTGGTTCGCGAGTTCTTCGACCTGCGTCCATACGGCCTGATCCAGATGCTGGACCTGCTGCACCCGATCTACAAAGAGACGGCAGCTTACGGTCACTTCGGTCGCGAAACCTTCCCATGGGAAAAAACCGACAAAGCAGCTCAGCTGCGCGAAGCGGCTGGCCTGAAATAAGGTTTAGCCGTTTTGTTGAAAGCCAGCCTTGTGCTGGCTTTTTTTATACCTGTTGCTTTGGGAATTGTTCCCCGCACAACAGCATTCATCTCTTTTACGTAACAATTTACAGTTCCACACAATTTAGTGAAAGCGATTACATTAATAGTGCCTTGCGGCACAAGCCCCGCCTTAACGCCATGAAACAGCTTTTCATAATAATGCTTTGTGTTTCAATAAAGTCTCATTATCGATCTTTTTACTTTATCTGAAACAGCATTAACGCCATGATTAAATTGATATTTAACTGACACGTAACTTACACATCAGTGTAACCGATTACACAGTCGTGATTGTAATCACATTTTTTTGCGACATACTCTCCTACCCTAAGCATCGATAGAATCAATGACTCAATTGGAGAGCATCATGCCTAACAATAAAAAACAGGGTCGCTCGAACAAGACAATGACCTTCTTTGTCTGCTTCTTAGCGGCGCTGGCCGGACTGCTGTTTGGCCTTGATATCGGCGTTATTGCCGGTGCATTGCCCTTTATTACAACCGATTTCCAGCTCAGCCCGCATACGCAGGAGTGGGTGGTCAGTTCCATGATGTTTGGCGCCGCAGTCGGGGCAGTCGGCAGCGGCTGGCTCTCCTTCAAGCTGGGCCGTAAGAAAAGCCTGATGATCGGTGCGATCCTGTTCGTTGCCGGTTCCCTGTTCTCTGCCGCCGCGCCAAACGTAGAAATACTGCTGCTTTCCCGCGTACTGCTTGGCCTGGCTGTCGGCGTAGCCTCCTACACCGCCCCGCTGTACCTGTCTGAAATCGCGCCGGAGAAAATCCGCGGCAGTATGATTTCCATGTACCAGTTGATGATTACCATCGGTATTCTCGGTGCGTACCTGTCCGATACCGCCTTCAGCTATAGCGGCGCATGGCGCTGGATGCTGGGCGTGATCATCATTCCAGCGGTCCTGCTGCTGATTGGCGTATTCTTCCTGCCGGACAGCCCGCGCTGGTTTGCCGCGAAACGTCGCTTTAACGATGCTGAGCGCGTGCTGATGCGTCTGCGTGATACCAGTGCAGAAGCCAAACGTGAACTGGATGAAATCCGTGAAAGCCTGAAGGTGAAACAGAGCGGCTGGGCGCTGTTCAAAGAGAACAGCAACTTCCGTCGCGCGGTGTTCCTCGGCGTGCTGCTGCAGGTGATGCAACAGTTCACCGGTATGAACGTCATCATGTATTACGCACCGAAAATCTTTGAGCTGGCGGGCTACACCAACACCACCGAACAGATGTGGGGTACCGTTATCGTTGGCCTGACCAACGTGCTGGCAACCTTTATCGCGATTGGTCTGGTTGACCGCTGGGGCCGTAAACCAACCCTTATTCTCGGTTTTATCGTCATGGCCGTCGGCATGGGCGTGCTGGGTTCAATGATGCACATCGGTATCCACTCCGCCGTTGCCCAGTACTTCGCCGTACTGATGCTGCTGATGTTTATCGTTGGCTTCGCCATGAGCGCCGGTCCGCTGATTTGGGTACTGTGCTCTGAAATCCAGCCGCTGAAAGGCCATGACTTCGGGATCACCTGCTCTACCGCCACCAACTGGATTGCGAACATGATCGTCGGGGCAACCTTCCTGACCATGCTGAACTCGCTCGGCAGCGCCAATACCTTCTGGGTATACGGTGGCCTGAACGTGCTGTTTATCTTCCTGACCTTGTGGCTGATTCCGGAAACCAAAAACGTCTCTCTGGAACACATTGAACGTAACCTGATGCAGGGCCGTCCGCTGCGCGAAATTGGCGCTCGCGACTAACCGTCATCCCGCTTCCTCCCGCCTGGGAGGAAGCTTCCTCTTGCACCACCTCGCTTCACGCTCTATCCTCAGCCGTTATGAAAACCCCTCGAATTCCTATCGCCGTCCAGCAAAACGTCATGCGCAGCCTGCGGGAAAAACTCGCTCAGGCCAACCTGGCGCTGGGGCGTAACTACCCTGAACCAAAGCTGGTCTATCAGCAGCGCGGCACCTCTGCCGGTACCGCCTGGCTTCAGCAATATGAAATTCGCCTCAATCCCGTGTTGTTACAGGAAAATCAGCAGGCGTTTATTGATGAAGTGGTGCCGCACGAGCTGGCGCACCTGCTGGTCTGGAAACACTTTGGCCGGGTCGCGCCGCACGGCAAAGAGTGGAAGTGGATGATGGAGAGCGTGCTTGGCGTTCCGGCGCGGCGTACTCATCAGTTCGAACTGGAGTCCGTGCGCAAAAATACCTTCCCCTATCGCTGCCGTTGCCAGCAGCACCAGCTTACCGTTCGCCGCCATAATCGCGTGGTGCGCGGTGAGGCCACCTATCGCTGCCTCCACTGCGGCGAACCATTAGTTGCCGAAATGTAACTAACGGAAATATCTGGAAGTTTTCTGACCTGACTGATTGCATCTGACAACCACATTGGTTACGTTGCGGGCTCGTTTTGAGATGGAGTTCGTGATGTACCGTAATTTGTCTTTTGCCGTGGCGTTTGTCGCGGCGGCACTCTCTGGGCAGGCGCTTGCCGAGGGTATTAACAGCTTTTCCCAGGCCAAAAGCGCGGGCGTAAAAGTGAATAGCGACGTTCCCGGCGATTTCTACTGCGGCTGTAAAATTAACTGGCAGGGTAAGAAAGGCGTTATCGATCTGGAATCCTGCGGCTATAAAGTGCGTAAAAATGAGAACCGCGCCAGCCGCGTCGAGTGGGAGCACGTTGTGCCGGCGTGGCAGTTCGGCCATCAGCGTCAGTGCTGGCAGGATGGCGGGCGGAAGAACTGCGCCAAAGACCCGGAATACCGCAAGATGGAGAGCGATATGCATAACCTGCAGCCCGCCGTCGGTGAGGTGAACGGCGATCGCGGCAACTTCATGTACGGGCAGTGGAACGGCGGCGAAGGCCAGTACGGCCAGTGCGCGATGAAGGTCGACTTTAAAGAGAAAGTCGCCGAGCCGCCAGAGCGTTCACGCGGTGCCATCGCTCGTATCTACTTCTATATGCGCGACCGTTATCAGCTAACACTCTCCCGCCAGCAAACCCAGCTATTCAACGCCTGGGACAAAATGTATCCCGTCAGCCAATGGGAGTGCGAACGCGATCAGCGCATCGCTAAAATTCAGGGCAACCATAATCCATATGTGCTGCAGGCTTGCCAGGCGCAAAAGAGCTAACCTACACTAGCGGCAATTGTAATTTTGCCCTGCCCTCTCCCCGGCGGAGAGGGCGTAGCCACAGATGGAATTCAGACTATGCGCATCCCTCGCATCTATCACCCAGAATCACTCACCGTCGGCACGCAGGTTGCCCTATGCGAAGATGCGGCGAACCACGTCGGGCGCGTTTTGCGCATGGGCAAAGGCCAGGCCATTCAGCTGTTTGACGGCAGCAATCACGTCTTTGAGGCCGTTATCACCGATGCCGGTAAAAAGAACGTGACGGTTGAAATCCAGAGCAGCACCCTCGACGACCGCGAATCCCCTATCCATATTCACTTAGGCCAGGTGATGTCGCGCGGCGATAAAATGGAATTCACCATCCAGAAATCGATTGAACTGGGTGTAAGCCTCATTACGCCACTTTTTTCCGAGCGCTGCGGCGTTAAACTGGATGCCGAGCGTCTGAATAAGAAGATTCAGCAGTGGCAAAAAATCGCGATTGCCGCCTGTGAGCAGTGCGGTCGCAACCAGGTTCCGGAAATTCGCCCGGCGATGGACGTTGAGGCATGGTGCGCCGAGCAGGATGATGCACTGAAGCTCAATCTGCATCCGCGCGCCAGCGCCAGCATCAACACGCTGCCGCTGCCGGTGGAGCGCGTACGCCTGCTGATTGGCCCGGAAGGCGGCCTGTCAGCGGATGAAATTGCCATGACCGCACGCTACCAGTTTACTGATATTCTGTTGGGGCCTCGCGTTTTGCGCACTGAGACTACCGCACTCACCGCCATCACCGCACTGCAGGTGCGCTTTGGTGATTTGGGTTAAAGGAGAACAATAATGATCAAGCTCGGCATCGTGATGGATCCCATCGCAAGCATCAACATCAAGAAAGACACCAGCTTCGCTATGCTGCTGGAAGCACAGCGTCGCGGCTATGAACTCCACTATATGGAGATGAACGATCTTTATCTGATCAACGGCGAATCCCACGCCCGTACGCGTCTTCTGAGCGTTGAGCAGAACTACGATAAATGGTACGAGTTCGGCAGCGAGCAGGATATTAAACTCGCCGACCTCGACGTTATCCTGATGCGTAAAGATCCGCCGTTCGACACCGAATTTATCTACGCAACCTATATTCTGGAGCGCGCGGAAGAAAAAGGGACGCTGATCGTCAACAAGCCGCAGAGCCTGCGCGACTGTAACGAGAAGCTGTTTACCGCCTGGTTCTCCGACCTGACGCCAGAAACGCTGGTCACCCGCAACAAAGCCCAGCTGAAAGCGTTCTGGGAAAAGCACGGCGACATCATCATGAAGCCGCTGGACGGCATGGGCGGCGCCTCTATCTTCCGCGTGAAGGAAGGGGATCCGAACATTGGCGTGATTGCCGAGACCTTGACCGAACTGGGCAGCCGCTACTGCATGGCGCAGAACTATCTGCCCGCCATCAAAGACGGCGATAAGCGCGTACTGGTGATCGACGGTGAGCCGGTGCCTTACTGCCTGGCGCGTATCCCGCAGGGCGGCGAAACCCGTGGTAACCTGGCTGCCGGTGGTCGTGGCGAGCCGCGTCCGCTGAGCGAAAGCGACTGGGCCATCGCCCGTAAAGTCGGCCCGACGCTGAAAGCCAAAGGTCTGATCTTCGTTGGCCTCGACATCATCGGCGATCGTCTGACGGAAATTAACGTCACCAGCCCGACCTGCGTGCGCGAAATCGAAGCGGAATATCCGATTTCTATCACCGGTATGCTGATGGACGCAATTGAAAAACGCCTGCAAAAATAAGCTATTGCCTTTAAACGGCGGGAGGGAACCCGCCGCCAATCAGGCCTTTCGCCCCCACCGTAAACGGGCAAGCCTGGTGACAGCCGTGTACTTTCCCCGCATACTGGGCATCGCTGCGTATTGAAACAGGACAAGAACCTCTGATAATGAATTTACAGCATCATTTCCTTATTGCTATGCCATCCCTTCAGGATCCTATCTTCCGCCGTTCCGTGGTTTACATCTGCGAATACAACGACGATGGCGCGATGGGCATCATCATTAATAAACCACTGGAAAATTTGCAGATCGAGGGCATCCTCGAGAAGCTGAAGATCACCGCCGAACCGCGCGATCCCGCTATTCGACTGGATAAACCCGTGATGCTGGGTGGCCCGCTGGCCGAAGATCGCGGCTTTATTCTGCACACGCCGCCGGCGTCGTTCTCCTCAAGCATCCGTATCTCCGATAACACCATCGTCACCACCTCTCGCGACGTGCTGGAGACGCTGGGTACCGCGCGTCAGCCAAATGACGTGCTGGTTGCGCTGGGCTATGCCTCCTGGGAGAAAGGACAGCTGGAGCAAGAGATCCTCGATAACGCCTGGCTGACCGCGCCTGCGGATCTCAATATTCTGTTTAAAACGCCGATTGGCGAGCGCTGGAAAGAAGCGACTAAGCTTATTGGTATCAATATTCTGACCATGTCTGGCGCTGCGGGGCACGCATAATGAGTAGTGGAACACTGCTGGCTTTTGATTTCGGCACGCGCAGCATCGGCGTGGCCATTGGTCAACGTATCACCGGAACGGCACGTCCGCTGGCCGCGCTGAAAGCACAGGACGGCACGCCGGACTGGAATCTGATCGCTCGCCTGCTGAAAGAGTGGCAGCCGGAAACGGTGATCGTTGGTTTACCGCTCAATATGGACGGCACCGAGCAACCGCTGACCGCCCGCGCGCGCAATTTTGCCAACAAGATCCACGGCCGCTTTGGCGTCGCGATCACGCTGCATGACGAACGATTAAGCACCGTTGAGGCTCGCGCAGGGCTGTTTGAACACGGGGGATTTCGCGCGCTGGACAAAGGTAGCGTCGACTCAGCGTCTGCGGTGGTGATTCTGGAAAGTTATTTCGACCAGGGTTTCTAGCGCGGCCGCCCCCGGGAAATCAATTCCCGGGAACAGACCTGTGATACGCGGCTGAGGCTCATCGCACAGCCCACGCATTGGCCATCTGATGTCAGGATATTAGTGACGCAGATTTTCGTTTGCCCAGCTTACCGCCTGAGTTCTGTTTTTCACGCTGAGTTTGCGGAAAACATTATACAGGTGCGTACGCACGGTATTTTCACTGATGAACAATGCGCGAGCAATATCCATATTGGTCGCACCGTGGCGTAATTCATTCAGAATTTCGCATTCACGTTCCGTCAGTGGAACACTATCATGAGTTTCTTCTGTATGTTCAACAGCATACATTGCCGGGTGCATCACGCTCAATTCAGCCGTCTGCTCGCCGTTTAAGACCGCTTTGACGCCCTCAATTAAGCGCGATTCCTCGTCGTCGTGACGGAAAACGCCGTACAATGCTGGCCATTGTGCCATTTCGTATAATTCGTACTTCTGTGCGCTATTAATAATAAGCAGGCGCGGAGAATCGAACTGGGTACGAATAATATCGCGCCAGATACCGTTCAGTTTCTTGTTGGAAACAGCGATGTCGAACAACACCACGGTGCCTTTGCTCAGGCGCTGCATCAGCGGCTTGTTGATGTTATGCACATCGACAGAAACCGACAGTAATTCAGCAAGGTAGTTGGCAAATGCGTTGGCTTGTACTGACGGATGGGTGATAAGAATAATCTTGCGGGAATTAGATGCACTCTCTGTTACTTCAAACATTTTGAAACTCTCCATAGTCTATTTCCACCATCATGGTGTTTTATAAGTCAAAGCAAAGGTAAACCTAATACCATTAATAATAAGGACGCATCAAGAAGTGAAATAATATTTCATAAGATTAGTCCTAATTACATAAATAGAATAGAACGAAGAGCCAAGAAGTGTCAAAAGAATATCAACCTTTTTTTGTAAGCCTACGCAACATAATGTAATTGAACCATTACAAATAACTCATCCTAATGGCTTAGAGATTATTACTCTATTAGAATAAAAATCGTAGTAAGTTATAAAAATGTTTTGCGCATTATCACGTAGAAACTACAAAATAATACATTCACGCAACAGGATAAATAATTATATTTACAAACGCCATTTAAAATATAATCACTTAAGATGCGCTTATTAAAAAACAGGAATTACATCACATTATTAATGTATACATTGTGGTAGGGAAAATGTTTCAGCGCCGGGGCTGATTTATCTGTTGGTTGCCAGCGTGAAAAGTATACTCCCTTCGCAAAGTTATAGCATCCCGGCTTTCACCCGCTGCTGATAGCTCTGGCTGAAAGTCTGCATTCCGTTCTGCAGGCCGGTCTGCATCACCCCTGCCAGCTGGTGCGTCTTCCCTTCGCGGATCAGGTTACCCACGGCAGGGGTGTTGATCAGCATTTCAAACAACGCCACCCGCCCGCCGTGCTTATCCGGCTGTAGCTTTTGCGACAGTACCGCGCACAGGCTGCTTGCCAGCTGATGACGCACCGGATCTTTTTCCTGTGCGGGAAAAACGTCAATAAGCCTCTCAATGGCCTGCGGTGCCCCTCGCGTATGCAACGTTGCCAGAACCAGATGCCCGGTTTCTGCCGCCGTCAGCGCAAGACGAATGGTGTCGCTATCACGCAATTCACCCAGCAGAATAACGTCAGGGTCCTGACGCAGAGCGGCCCGCAGTGCTGCGGAAAATGACGCCGTGTGAGCCCCGACTTCACGCTGATGAATTAAACAGCTAGCGCTTTCGTGCACAAACTCCACCGGGTCTTCGAGCGTCACAATATGCCCCGCCAGTTGATGGTTGAGGTGATCAACCATTGCGGCAAGGGTCGTCGATTTACCGCTCCCCGTCGCTCCTGTCACCAGGATAAGCCCGCTCTCTTCCCGTAGCAGCTCCGCCAGCGCCACCGGCGTATGCAGCGCCGCAAGCGTTGGACACGCCACAGGCAGCAGTCGCAGCACCAGAGAGATGCCCTCGCTGTGCGTAAAGGCGCTGGCACGCAGGCGCGGACAGCCAGGCAGCGAGAGCGCAAAATCCAGCTGATGGCGCTGCTGCCATTCGCGCTTTTGCGCTTCATTGAGCCAGCTCGCCAGCAGCATTTGCGGGTCCGGCGAGGAAAACGGCGCGATCAAAAGCTTTCCGGCCTGGCGCCAGCGTGCCGTCCTGCTGCTACATAGGTGTAGATCCGATACGTTATGCTTTACACTAAGCGACACCATTTCTTGTATATCCATAGACCCACCAGCACATATGAACGATATTGCGCATAACCTGGCACAGGTCAGGGAGAAAATCTCAGCGGCAGCAGTACGTTGCGGCCGTGATTCAGAAGAAGTTACGCTGCTTGCAGTCAGTAAAACCAAACCTGCGAGCGCCGTCGAAGAAGCGATCGCTGCCGGGCAGCGGGCATTTGGCGAAAACTATGTTCAGGAAGGGGTGGAAAAGATCCTCCACTTTCGGGAAAAAGGTATCACCTCGCTGCAATGGCACTTTATTGGCCCGTTGCAGTCCAACAAAAGTCGTCTGGTCGCCGAGCATTTCGACTGGTGTCATACCGTCGACCGCCTGAAGATAGCCACAAGGCTAAGCGAGCAGCGCCCGGCAGAGATGCCGCCGCTTAACGTGCTGATTCAAATCAATATCAGCGATGAACAGAGCAAATCCGGTATTTCGCTGGACGCACTGGATGCCCTGGCCGCCGACATTGCCGCGTTGCCAAACGTCCGCCTGCGCGGCCTGATGGCCATTCCGGCTCCGGAAACAGAGTACGAGCGACAACTTGCCGTCGCTCAACAGATGGCAGCCGCGTTTGCGCGGTTGAAAGCAGACTACCCAACCGTCGACACATTATCTCTGGGTATGTCTGACGATATGGAAGCCGCCATCGCGGCGGGTAGTACAATGGTACGCATTGGCACCGCGATTTTCGGTGCGCGTGATTACACAAAAAAATAAGGAACCTCAAGGAACGCCATGAAGACGTTGACCTTCCTGCTCGCTACAGTTCTCGAACTGTACACAATGGTGCTACTGCTGCGCGTCTGGATGCAGTGGGCGCGCTGTGATTTCTACAACCCGTTCTCTCAGTTCGTGGTGAAAATAACCCAGCCTATCGTTGGGCCGCTGCGCCGTATTATTCCGCCAATGGGGCCGCTGGACAGCTCCTCGTTGCTGCTGGCGTTTATCCTGTGCTTTATCAAGGCCATCGTGCTGTTTATGGTGGTGACCTTCCAGCCGATTATCTGGATCTCAGCGGTGCTGATCCTGCTCAAGACGATTGGTCTGCTGATCTTCTGGGTACTGTTGCTGATGGCTATCATGAGCTGGGTCAGTCAGGGCCGCAGCCCGGTGGAATTTGTGCTGATGCAGCTGGCCGAGCCACTGCTGCGCCCAATCCGCCGCCTGCTGCCGTCCATGGGGGGCATCGATTTCTCTCCAATGGTTCTGGTTCTGCTGCTGTACGTGATTAATATGGGCATCGCAGAAGTCCTGCAGGCCACCGGCAATATGCTGCTGCCAGGGCTGTGGATGGCGCTATGAGTGCCGTCACGCCCTGCGATGACGGGCTGGTTCTACGGCTATACATTCAGCCAAAGGCCAGCCGTGACGCGATTGTCGGGGAGCATGGCGACGAGTTAAAAGTCGCCATCACCGCCCCACCCGTTGATGGGCAGGCCAATGCCCATCTGGTGAAGTATCTCGCCAAACAGTTTAAGGTTGCCAAAAGCCAGGTCATCGTTGAGAAAGGCGAACTGGGGCGGCATAAACAGGTTAAAATTATTCATCCGCAACACATTCCTGCGGGCATTGCAGCCCTGACAAATTAGGATATCCCATGCAAAAAGTTGTCCTCGCTACCGGTAACGCCGGTAAAGTGCGCGAGCTCGCCTCGCTGCTCGCTGATTTTGGTCTTGATATCGTCGCCCAGACCGAGCTTGGCGTGGAATCCGCTGAGGAGACCGGGCTGACCTTTATTGAGAACGCGATCCTCAAAGCGCGTCATGCCGCCCAGGTGACCGGCTTACCGGCGATTGCCGACGACTCCGGCCTGGCTGTCGATGTATTAGGTGGCGCGCCAGGTATCTACTCCGCCCGCTATTCCGGCGTGGACGCCACCGACCAACAGAACCTCGAAAAGTTGCTGGTGACGCTGAAAGACGTTCCAGACGACCAGCGTCAGGCGCAGTTCCACTGCGTGCTGGTGTACCTGCGTCACGCCGAAGATCCCACGCCGCTGGTGTGCCACGGCCGCTGGCCTGGCGTGATTACCCGTGCACCAGCGGGTGAAGGTGGCTTTGGCTACGATCCTATTTTCTTCGTACCGTCGGAAGGCAAAACTGCTGCCGAACTCACGCGCGAAGAGAAGATTGCCATCTCTCACCGTGGTCAGGCGCTGAAGCAGTTACTGGAAGCGATGCGCAATGGTTAATCTGCCTCCGCTGAGTCTCTACATTCATATCCCGTGGTGCGTGCAAAAATGCCCGTACTGCGACTTTAACTCGCACGCGCTTAAGGGCGAAGTGCCTCACGACGACTACGTACAGCATCTGCTGAGCGATTTAGATGCGGATGTCGCCTGGGCACAGGGACGTGAAGTAAAGACCATCTTTATTGGCGGCGGTACGCCGAGCCTGCTTTCAGGCCCGGCGATGCAGACCTTGCTCGACGGCGTGCGTGCGCGACTGAAGCTGGCAAGCGACGCGGAAATCACCATGGAAGCCAACCCTGGCACCGTCGAAGCTGATCGCTTTGTGGAGTATCAGCGCGCAGGGGTGAACCGCATCTCCATCGGCGTGCAGAGCTTTAGCGACAGCAAATTGCAGCGGCTGGGGCGTATTCACGGGCCGGAAGAGGCTAAGCGCGCCGCGCGTCTGGCGAGCGGGCTGGGGCTACGCAGCTTCAACCTCGACCTGATGCACGGGCTACCGGATCAATCACTGGAAGAGGCGCTGAGCGACCTGCGTCAGGCGATTGAACTTTCCCCGCCGCACCTCTCCTGGTACCAGCTAACGATTGAGCCTAATACCCTGTTCGGCTCTCGCCCACCGGTGCTGCCGGACGACGACTCGCTGTGGGATATCTTCGAGCAAGGCCATCAGCTGCTGACCGCCGCGGGCTATCAGCAGTATGAAACCTCGGCTTACGCCAAACCGGGCTACCAGTGCCAGCACAACCTCAACTACTGGCGCTTTGGTGACTATCTCGGCATCGGCTGCGGTGCACACGGTAAGGTGACCTTCCCGGATGGGCGCATTCTACGCACAGCCAAGACTCGCCACCCGCGCGGCTATATGGAAGGACGCTATCTGGAACGTCAGCACGACGTTGAAAACGCGGACAAACCGTTCGAGTTCTTTATGAACCGTTTTCGCCTGCTGGAGCCAGCGCCACGCGCGGAATTCAGCGCCTACACCGGCCTCGATGAAAGCGTGATCCGCCCGCAGCTTGATGAAGCACTGGCACAGAACTACCTGACCGAGTGCGAGGCGTACTGGCAGATCACCGAGCACGGCAAGCTATTTTTGAATTCGCTGCTGGAATTATTCCTTAGCGAATAATGCAACTTATATATTTGCCGTTATTAATAACGGCAAATATATACCTCATTTATTCCGATCTATCTAAATTAATTTTAACGAATAATACCCACATAAATATTTCAATAAAATATTAATAACCAGTGATGGATATTAAATAAATATAACCCAGCACACAAAAATCGCATTTAACATATAGCCAGGTTAAAAATGTGAGAGCGTTAGCGTGAAGTTGTCTGACAACCAGGATAATATGTCATACAGAAACACAGACTATCCCGACAGATATAAACCACGATAATTAATGTGCATGGAGCCTATTAATGAAACCTCTCTCTTTTAGCAAAACGCTGATGTGCGCTTCTCTGCTCGCGTTACTTTCCACCGGGGCAACCGCTGCAGAAAAAGTGACGCTTAAGCTCGCGCACAATCTCGAGCGCAGCCACGTTGTTCACCAGGCCTTCGAGGAAATGGCGAAAGAAGTTAAGCAGTTGTCTGACGGCAAAATGACGCTCCGCATCTACCCAAGCAGCCAGATGGGCAGCGCGCGTGAAACCATGGAGCTGTTGCAAAACGGGGCGCTGGATTTAACTAAAGGCTCTGCCAGCGATCTGGAATCATTTGATAACGTGTACGCCATTTATAATCTGCCATTCCTGTTTAAAGACCAGAACCATTTTAATAAGGTCGTCTTTGGCGAAGCCGGTAAAGAAATTATGGAATCCACCAAAGAGAAAGGATTCTTTGCACTTTCGGCTTATGTTGCTGGTACCCGTAGTTTTTACGCCAAACAGCCTATTACTAAACCTGAAGATTTAAAAGGGCTGAAAATTCGCGTTCAGGCCAGCCCAACGACGATTAAAATGGTGGAATTAATGGGTGGGTCACCAACGCCTATTTCGTTCGGCGAAGTCTATACCGCCATGCAGCAAGGCGTCGTCGATGGTGCAGAAAATAACGTGCCGTCGTGGGTACAAACGCGCCATATCGAAATTGCGAAAGTCTTCTCTGAAGATGAGCATGCCTCCATTCCAGACTTCCTGGTGATTTCAACAAAAACCTGGGGCAAGCTGACCCCGGAGCAGCAGCAGATTCTCGCTAAAGCGGCCAAAGCCTCAGAAGCCTATCAGCAGAAATTGTGGGATCAGGTCGATGCCGACACCCGCGCACAGGCTAAAGCGATGGGCGGGGAGATCGTCAAAGTCGACAAAGCGCCGTTCCGTGCCGCCGTTCAGCCGCTGTTCGATGATTTCAGCAAAGATCCAAAACAGGCCGCGCTGCTGGCCAAATTTGAAGCCGCCGCAGAATAATCCCTTGCGGGCCAGCCCTTGGCCCGCCTTCACCAGGATAATAAACGATGATTTTTACCCGCACTAAACAGGCGGTGGACCGCACGATCGCCGCGTTCTCCGTCGCGGTCATGATCGCGCTGGTTATATGCGTCGTCTGGCAGGTTTTTAGCCGCTATGTGTTAAGCCAGCCCAGCACGCTTACCGACGAACTGGCACGCTTTCTGATGATTTGGGTTGGTCTGCTCGGGGCCGCCTATACCGTCGGCGCGCAGCGCCATCTGGCGATTGATTTACTGGCGATGACGCTGAAACCGCAAAAACAGAAGCTACTCAGCATCGTGATTAACTTGCTGATTTTTCTCTTTGCCGGTTCGGTGATCGTCACCGGCGGCCTGAAGCTTATCGATAAAACGCTCGCCACTTCGCAGGTGTCCGCTGCGATGCAGATCCCGATGGGCTACGTCTATCTGATCCTGCCATTAACCGGTCTCATCATGATGTTTTACGCCTTATGGTTCATCGTTAACGGCTTACTGAGCCTGAAAAATTCCACGCAAGGAGCGTGCTAATGGACGGGTATATTGCCTTAACGCTGTTTGGCGCGTTCTTCGTGCTGGTGTTTATCGGCGTGCCGATTTCGTTTTCCATCGGTATTGCCACCGTCGCCTCCATGCTATTGATGTTCCCATGGGATATCGCGGTGATTAGCGTTTCCCAACGCCTGGCGAACGGACTCGATAACTTCGCCCTGCTGGCGATCCCGTTCTTTATTTTTGCCGGTACGCTGATGAACAGCGGCGGCATTGCGATACGGTTGATCAACCTCGCACAGGTGATGGTTGGCCGCGTGCCCGGCTCGCTGGGCCACGTCAACGTACTCGCCAATATGATGTTTGGATCCATTTCAGGTTCAGCGGTTGCAGCGGCGGCAGCCGTCGGTGGGACGCTGCATCCGATCCAGACCAAAAAAGGTTACGATCCGGCATTCTCTACGGCGGTTAACGTCTCTTCCTGCATCACCGGCTTGCTGATCCCGCCGTCGAACGTGCTTATTGTCTTCTCCCTTACCGCAGGCGGCGTTTCTGTCGCTTCGCTGTTTATGGCGGGCTACCTGCCCGGCATTTTGATGGGCCTGGCTATCATGATCGTCTGCGCGATTATTGCCAAACGACGCGGCTATCCGGTTTCTGAGCGCCCAACCTGTGCGCAAGCAGCAAAAGCCTTCCTCGACGCGCTGCCAAGCCTGCTGCTGGTCTTTATCGTGATGGGCGGTATCCTCGGCGGGATTTTCACCGCCACCGAAGCCTCTGCCATTGCGGTAGTTTATACCTTTATCCTGTCGGTGCTTATCTACCGCGAGGTGAAGTGGCGCGACCTGCCTAAGCTTATCCTTGAGTCGGTGGTGACCACCTCCATCGTTCTGCTGCTGATCGGCTTTTCTGTGGGCATGTCATGGGCAATGACCAACGCCGATATCCCTTATATGATCAGTGACACGCTGATGGGGATCTCAGACAACCCGCTGGTCATTCTGCTGCTGATTAACATCGTGCTGCTGATCGTCGGTATCTTTATGGACATGACGCCTGCGGTGCTGATCTTCACACCAATCTTCCTGCCGATCGCTCAGGATCTGGGGATGGACCCGGTACATTTCGGGATCATGATGGTGGCGAACCTGTGCATCGGGTTGCTGACGCCGCCGGTAGGCAGCGCTCTGTTTGTCGGCTGCTCAATCTCTGGGGTGAAAATCCAACAGTTGATCAAGCCGCTGCTTCCTTTCTATTTCGCCCTGTTGGTTGCGTTGATGATGATTACCTATATCCCGCAGATTTCCCTGTTTATTCCGCAGATTCTGGGGCTGATGTAAGGTTTCACGCTCGTAAAGGGAGGCTCGCCTCCCTTGTATCTTGTATTACGGAATCACGCCCTCTTTACGCAGCTTCGCCGTCCCTTCCTGCCAGATCTTATCGTTACGCTCAAGGTCATTAATACTGAACGACACCTCCATCATCTGTTCATACAGCGCCTGACGCTCTTTCTGCAGCGGTGCCAGTTGTTTATCTTTTTCCGCCATCTCAGCAGTCAGTTTGTCCCGCAACTGGATATGCTGGCGGTAGTACTCCTCTTTTGTTTTCTCTAGCACCACGTCACGGGCTGCGTGAATGGGAGCGCTATCGCAACCCGCTTTTTTCTGGCAGGCCGCCAGCGCTGGTTCATAAACGTTGAGATAGTACTGAGACTCAAATTTGGCAAAGCTATTTTTACGATCGAGTTCATTCAACTGTTGGACTTGCGCTCGTTGAAGCGCGCCACGATCGAGCTGCTTACCGTTTTCATCTGTTCCCCATGAACGTTTGATCTTTTCATCCTGAGCATCGAGCTTTTTCTTTAGCGCTTCATACTCTGCCTGCTGTTTCTGGATAAGCGTCTTACTGGCGGCGAACTGCGCGTCTATTCTGGCAAACTGCGCCATATAGCCGCTGTCGTTAACCACCAGCGCCCTGGAGAGATCTTTCTCGTGGCTAAAGGGGCGTCCCACGCTTTTGGCGGCCATTTGCATTGAGAAAAATTCGGTTTTCCAGCCTGAAGTCCTGGTTCCAACGGCAGTCATCATCGCCGAAAATTTTACCGGCTGGTCTTTTTTCCAGGTCCGTTCGTAGAAAAGGTAGTCGCCAGCTGCGCCAAGAATACCGTAGAGATCGTCGTTAGACGCAATATCGCCCTCGACCATGTAGGTCGCGCGATTGCCTACCGATTCTAGCGGACTAAGCTTCAGTGCCCCAAGATGCATCAAGCCATCAGAGTGTTCGGCGAACTGCTGCTTAATAACATCATCAGTTGGCGTGTTGTCATCGGCAAAAGCGTGAAGGGAGATACTACTTAGCAGGAGCAGCCCGCATTTCCAGGCGAGTGTCATCGGCAAATTCCTTTTTATGAGTGAGGGTGCATCATACGGAATCTGCGAAGGGAAGAAGGATAAACGAAATCTGATTCTGACTACCGGCGAAAAGCAGGTAGCCAGTTAAGAAGGGGTTACTTCAGGGTGCCAACCAGCGCTTTGCGGCTCTCTTCCAGCGACACCACGCGACCACACACGTCTTTACCGAAAGCCTGGAAATCCGCCTCCTGGTTTTTCCATTCGTTCTGAATGGCCGTTTGTAGACCGCCTAAGCTCCCCAGCACGCCCTGAAGCGGGTTACCGCCGCCTTTCAGCACGGCCTTGGCGCCCATTTCGTTGATGCTGTCCTGGAGAATACCGCCCATCGCCTGGTTCACCAGCTGCTGCCCATCGGCGCGAACTTCGTCGATAGCTTTGTAGTGGAAGGTCAGGCCGTCGGTGCGGTGTTCAATAATGCGGTTCATCTGTGCTTTGAGCTGCGCATCGAGCTTGGTCAGACGCCCGCGCATGTTGCTGCTCTCGCCCACTTCTTTAGCGATGATTTTATCCAGCGCTACGCGGCCTTTTTCAACGCGGCTGCGAGCGCCATCGTCAATCCACGGTAGCGCGCTGCGCAGTTCGGTCTGGTAGTCTTTCGCCTGCTCGCGCTGGGCAGCACTCAGCGTGTAGACCTTGCCGTTGTAGGTCACATCGCCGGTTGGGGTGATCACCAGGTTGCCGTTTTCACCTTTCACCTGCACGGTTTTCGGGCTAAGCACAACATCATCGCGGGGGGTTACGCTGCACTGGTAGTCAGCATGGGCGGACATCGCAGTGAAGGTTAAAACTGCCGTCAGCAGCGTTTTACGCATCATCACTTTCCCTTAATATAAATCGGGCCAGCAAATGCCGGCCCCTTATACACTTCATCCTTCAAGCTGCCTCTGCGTTGGCTGCGTTCACTCACCCCAGTCACGTACTTATGTACGCTCCTGGGGATTCGCTCTCTTGCCGCCTTGATGCAGCTTGAATGATTTCGTGTATATAGACTATTAGTCCCACCAAACGTCGAAAAGTTCGCTGGTGCGGACCTCTTCGTACTTGCGGTCTTCCAGCCACTTACGGACCAGCGCCTGGTGTTCTTCGGTGCATTTACCAATTTCCTGGGTGCAAATCAGACCTTCCCAGGCCAGATAGCCGCTGCCGTCAAAGGCCAGTTTGTTCGGCTCGATCACTTCATCGATAAACTGGTCGACTTGCTGATCAATCTGCTCTGCGCTGGTGCCTTCCGGGAAGCGCCATGCAACGGAGAAACCAATTTCCTGAAACTCTTCGATGTGCATCTTTTTACGCAAACGACGGCTACGATTCTTTGCCATTTTATTTCACCCTCTCGAACATTAAGTCCCATACGCCGTGGCCAAGACGATGACCACGCTGTTCAAATTTGGTTACCGGGCGCGATTGTGGGCGCGGTACATAGTCTTTACTTTCAGACAGGTTCTGATATCCGTCAATGGAGGACATCACTTCCAGCATATGTTCGGCATAGGCTTCCCAGTCGGTCGCCATGTGGAACACGCCGCCCAGCTTCAGTTTGCTTTTTACCAGCTCGGCAAACGGTACCTGAACGATACGGCGTTTATTATGACGCGCTTTGTGCCATGGGTCAGGGAAAAAGAGCTGAACCATGTTCAGGGAGTTGTCCGGGATCATCTTGTGCAGCACTTCGACCGCATCGTGGCACATCACGCGCAGGTTATCGACACCTTCTTCGTGTGCGGATGCCAGGCACGCGCCCACGCCCGGTGAGTGCACTTCAATGCCGAGGAAGTTCTGCTCCGGGCGCGCTTTGGCCATCGCCACCAGCGAAGCGCCCATCCCGAAACCAATCTCCAGCGTGACCGGTGCTTCGCGGCCAAACAGGGCGGCGAGGTCGACAGGCTCTTCGCTGAATTCAACGCCCATCACCGGCCAGTAGTTTTCCAGCGCGTGTTCCTGCCCTTTTGTCAGTCGCCCCTGGCGACGAACAAAACTACGAATGCGGCGCAGTGGGCGGCCGTTTTCATCAAATTCCGGTGAAATGACGTCGTTCTTCATAAAAATTAAGTCTGCTTGTGAGAGTGTTCGGGAAACGGGCATTATCCAAAGTTAGTTGCCGGATGCAAGCACCGGAAAGTTCCTGTTTACAGCATAGTACCGCTGTGCTGCAATCTGGCCCCTGAATAGTACGATACTGGAAACATAGCTTTGACCATGCAAGCGTCTCAATTTTCAGCCCAGGTGCTGGAGTGGTACGACAAATACGGGCGTAAAACCCTGCCCTGGCAAATTGAAAAGACGCCTTACAAAGTATGGCTGTCCGAGGTAATGCTGCAACAAACGCAGGTTACCACCGTCATCCCTTACTTTGAACGGTTTATGGCACGTTTTCCGACCGTAACCGATCTCGCCAACGCGCCGCTCGATGACGTGTTGCATCTGTGGACCGGGCTCGGCTACTACGCCCGCGCGCGTAACCTGCATAAGGCCGCGCAGCAGGTCGCTACGCTCCACCAGGGACGCTTCCCGGAAACCTTCGATGAAGTGGCCGCGCTGCCTGGCGTAGGGCGTTCCACCGCCGGGGCGATTTTGTCACTGTCGCTCGGCAAGCATTTCCCGATTCTCGACGGCAACGTCAAGCGCGTGCTGGCACGCTGCTACGCCGTGGGCGGCTGGCCGGGGAAAAAGGACGTTGAGAAAAAACTGTGGGATATCAGCGAGCAGGTCACCCCTGCGGTTGGCGTATCGCGCTTTAACCAGGCAATGATGGATCTCGGCGCGATGGTCTGCACCCGCTCTAAGCCGAAGTGTTCGCTCTGCCCGCTGGAGAACGGCTGCATCGCCACAGCGAATAGCAGCTGGGCGCAGTATCCGGGCAAAAAACCCAAGCAGACCATCCCGGAACGTACCGGCTATTTTCTGATGATGCAGAACGGCCGCGACGTCTTTCTCCAGCAGCGTCCGCCTAGCGGACTGTGGGGCGGTCTATACTGTTTCCCGCAGTTTGAGACCGAAGAAGCGCTGCGAGACTGGCTCGAGGCACGGCACATCCCTGCTGATACGCTGACTCAGCTAACCGCGTTCCGCCACACTTTCAGCCATTTCCATCTGGACATTGTGCCAATGTGGCTTACTGTGTCCTCATTCACGCCATGCATGGATGAAGGCAACGCTCTCTGGTATAACTTAGCGCAGCCGCCCGTCGTTGGGCTGGCCGCACCGGTTGAGCGCCTGTTGCAGCAGTTACGCGCCGATTCACTCGTTTAACGAGCGGCGACATAAGAGGATTGATTATGAGCAGAACCATTTTTTGTACTTTCCTGCAGCGCGAAGCCGAAGGACAAGATTTCCAGCTCTACCCAGGCGATCTGGGAAAGCGTATCTATAACGAGATCTCAAAAGAGGCCTGGAAGCAGTGGCAGCAGAAGCAGACCATGCTCATCAATGAAAAGAAACTGAACATGATGAACCTGGAGCACCGTAAGCTGCTGGAAGAGGAAATGATCAATTTCCTGTTTGAAGGCAAAGATGTGCACATTGAAGGCTACACGCCGCCTGAAAAACAGTAAGGGCCCGACGGGCCTTTAAGACATCAACAACACGCGCTCCCGGAATAATGAAAAAATTACTCGCTCTGGCACTCATTGCGCCGCTGCTGGTCTCCTGTTCCTCAAAAAATAAAGGCGATACCTATAACGAGGCGTGGGTCAAAGACACCAACGGTTTTGACATTCTGATGGGGCAGTTCGCCCATAACATTGAAAACATCTGGGGCTTTAACGAAGTTCTGATAGCGGGCCCAAAAGACTACGTTAAGTATTCCGATGGCTACCAGACCCGTAGCCACATCAACTTTGACGACGGTACCATCACCGTTGAAACCATCGCTGGCACCGATCCCGCCGCGCGTCTGCGCCAAGCCATCGTCACCACCCTGTTAATGGGCGATGACCCCGGCTCGGTTGACCTTTATTCCGACGCCGACGATATTCAGATTTCCAAAGAGCCGTTCCTCTACGGCCAGGTGGTCGACAATACCGGCGAAGCCATTCGCTGGCAGTGGCGCGCCGAGCGCTTTGCTGACTACCTGCTGCAAACGCGGATGAAAAAACGCACCAGCGGCCTGCATATTATCTACAGCGTGACCATTAATCTGGTGCCAAACCACCTGGATAAACGTGCGCATAAATATCTGGGCATGGTGCGTCAGGCATCCCGTAAATACGGCGTCGACGAGTCATTGATTCTGGCGATTATGCAGACCGAATCCTCCTTCAACCCGTATGCGGTCAGCCGTTCTGATGCGATGGGGCTGATGCAGGTTGTGCAGCATACCGCTGGGAAAGACGTGTTCCGTTCGCAGGGGAAATCCGGCACGCCAAGCCGTAGCTTCCTGTTCGACCCGGCCAGTAACATCGACACCGGTACCGCCTATCTGGCGATGCTGAGTAACGTCTATCTGGGCGGTATCGATAACCCAACGTCGCGTCGCTATGCGGTGATCACCGCCTATAACGGCGGCGCGGGCAGCGTGCTGCGCGTCTTCTCCAACGATAAAGTTCAGGCGGCGAATATTATCAACAGCATGGCCCCGGGCGACGTTTATCAGACCCTGACCACGCGCCATCCGTCTGCGGAATCACGTCGCTATCTGTATAAGGTGAATACCGCGCAGAAGAGCTATCGTCGCAAGTAATAATTCTCACACTATCAGGCGCTCTCATCCCTAACTCACCGGGATGAGAGCGGCCTTCCCACCAACTCCCGCTATAAAAATGTTACTTTTGTCACTAAATCGTTTTGCAAAGTAAGAATAATTGCAAAATTTTGCGGTGCTTAACAATGTCTCGCTATCCACGTTGATAGTATCAGCGCAAATAACGCCTCTGAATGTTATCCAAGTAACACACCACGCCAAATTTTGTGAGGAAAGCAACATGAATTTAAAGCTGCAGCTTAAGATACTGTCGTTCCTGCAGTTCTGTCTTTGGGGGAGCTGGCTCACCACGCTCGGCTCATACATGTTTGTTACGCTTAAATTCGACGGCGCATCTATCGGCGCGGTTTATAGCTCCCTCGGTATCGCTGCCGTCTTTATGCCAACGCTGCTCGGCATCGTGGCGGATAAGTGGATCAGCGCCAAATGGGTTTACGCCTTCTGTCACCTGGTCGGGGCCGGTACGCTGTTTATGGCGGCCGAAGTCACCACACCGAGCGCAATGTTCTTCGTTATCCTGCTCAACTCGCTAGCCTATATGCCAACGCTGGGCCTGATTAACACCATCTCTTACTACCGCCTGAAAACGGCCGGTCTGGATATCGTTAACGATTTCCCACCAATTCGTATCTGGGGCACTATCGGCTTTATTCTGGCGATGTGGGCGGTGAGCTTCTCCGGCTTCGAGCTGAGCCATATGCAGCTGTATATCGGTGCCGCGCTGTCGGTCGTGCTGGTGCTGTTTACCCTGACCCTGCCGCATATTCCGGTCTCTAACCAGCAGCAGAAACAGAGCTGGACCAGCATGCTGGGGCTGGATGCGTTTGCGCTGTTTAAAAACAAGCGCATGGCAATCTTCTTTATCTTCTCCATGATGCTGGGCGCAGAGCTGCAGATCACCAACATGTTCGGCAACACCTTCCTGCACAGCTTCGATAAAGATCCGCTGTTTGCGACCAGCTTTATCGTGCAGCACGCGTCGGTGATGATGTCGATTTCGCAGATCTCTGAGACCCTGTTCATCCTCACCATTCCGTTCTTCTTAAGCCGCTACGGCATCAAGAACGTGATGCTGATTAGTATCTTCGCATGGATGCTGCGCTTCGGCCTGTTCGCCTACGGCGACCCAACGCCATTCGGCACCGTGCTGCTGGTCCTGTCGATGATTGTTTACGGCTGCGCCTTCGACTTCTTCAACATCTCCGGTTCGGTGTTCGTTGAGAAAGAGGTTCGCCCGGAGATTCGCGCTAGTGCGCAGGGCATGTTCCTGATGATGACCAACGGCTTCGGCTGTATCCTCGGCGGTATGGCGAGCGGTAAAGTGGTTGAGATGTATACCGTGGACGGCATCACCGACTGGCAGAGCGTATGGCTGATTTTCGCTGCCTACTCTCTGGTTCTGGCGGTGGCGTTTGTTGGGCTGTTTAAATACAAACATGAGCGTACGCCTGCCGGTGTGCAGACGGTTGCCCACTAAGGCACGGCCCCCTCACCCCGGCCCTCTCCCCACGGGGGAGAGGGAGAAAAACGCCCCGGATTCTGTTATTAATCACTGCACCTAACAGTCCCCTCTCCCCCATGGGGAGAGGGTTAGGGTGAGGGGAAATCCCACTCCCTACTTCAAAACATACCCATACAACCGACTAATCCCGTCAGCATCCTTCTCGCTGTAAACCCCCTGAAGCTCCGGCGAAAAGCCCGGCAGCAGGTTCACGCCCTCTTCCAGCGCCAGGAAGTAGCGCTGCACCGCACCGCCCCACACCTCGCCCGGCACCACGCATAGCACGCCCGGCGGGTACGGCAACGCCCCTTCGGCAGCAATGCGCCCTTCCGCTTCGCTGATACGCACCAGCTCAACGTTGCCGCGAATAAACTCACTGTTGGCATCCTGCGGGTTCATCACTACCGCCGGCAGGCTGGCTTTGCGGAACATCGCCTTTTGCAGATCCTTCACGTCGAAGCTGACGTACAGGTCGTGCATCTCCTGACACAGTTCACGCAGGGTGTAGTCGCGATAGCGCACCGGGTATTTGTTGTAGATGGTCGGCAGCACGTCGGCCAGCGGCGTGTCATCTTCAATGTGCTGCTCAAACTGACCAAGCATCGCCACCAGCTGCGCCATTTTCTCAGCGGATTCCGCAGGCGTCAGCAGGAAGAGGATCGAGTTGAGATCGCACTTCTCCGGCACAATGCCGTTTTCACGCAGGTAGTGCGCGAGGATCGTCGCCGGAATGCCAAACTCGGTGTACTCGCCGGTTTGTGCATCAATGCCCGGCGTAGTCAGCAGTAGCTTGCACGGATCGACGAAGTACTGATCCTGCGCGTAACCGTCAAAACCATGCCAGCGCGCACCCGGCGCAAAGCTGAAGAAACGACGTTCGCTGGCGATAGTTTTGGTCGGATGATCCTGCCACGGGCGGCCGTCGACGATCGGCGGGATAAACGGCTGGATCATCTTACAGTTCGCCACAATCGCTTTACGCGCTTCAATGCCCAGCTCAACGCACTCCGCCCACAGGCGGCGGCCGCTCTCCCCTTCATGAATTTTGGCATTCACGTCCAGCGCCGCAAACAGCGGGTAGAACGGGCTGGTTGAGGCGTGCAGCATAAAAGCGTTGTTCAGCCGCTTGTGCGGGCAGAAACGTGCCTGGCCGCGAATGTGGTTATCTTTCTTGTGGATCTGCGAGGTCTGCGAGAACCCGGCCTGCTGTTTGTGCACCGACTGGGTGACAAAAATCCCCGGATCGTTTTCGTTAAGATCCAGCAGCAGCGGCGAGGTGTCCGCCATCATGTCGATAAACTGCTCGTAGCCCACCCACGCGGAATCGAACAGGATGTAGTCGCAGAGATGGCCGATTTTATCCACCACCTGACGGGCGTTGTAAATCGTACCGTCATAGGTACCAAGCTGAATGATCGCCAGGCGGAACGGACGCGCGTCATCGGCTTTCTCTGGCGCCACGTCGCGGATCTGCTCGCGCAGATAGCTATCGTCAAAGCAGTGGTCGTCAATGCCGCCGATAAAGCCGAACGGGTTGCGCGCCGCTTCCAGGTAGACCGGGGTTGCCCCAGCCTGAATCAACGCGCCGTGGTGGTTGGATTTGTGGTTGTTGCGGTCGAACAACACCAGATCGCCGCGAGTGAGCAGCGCGTTGGTCACGACCTTGTTAGCCGCCGAAGTGCCGTTCAGCACAAAGTAGGTTTTATCGGCGTTAAAGACCTTCGCCGCAAACTTCTGCGCGTGCTTGGCGGAGCCTTCGTGGATCAGCAGATCGCCGAGCTTCACGTCGGCATTGCACATGTCAGCACGAAACACGTTCTCACCGAAAAAGTCATAGAACTGGCGGCCCGCCGGGTGCTTTTTAAAGAACGCGCCGTGCTGATGACCCGGACAGGCAAAGGTGCTATTGCCCATTTCAACGTACTGGGTCAGGGTGTCGAAGAACGGCGGCAGAAGATCTTCTTCGTAGCGACAGGCTGCCGTTTCCAGCTCCAGCCACTCCTGCTCTTTTCCGCTAATCACCGCATTCACGCCTTCCGGCACGCTGATAGCATCCGACGTCAGCACGAAGACCGGCAGGTTAAAGCCAGTACGTTTGAGTAATGCCAGGATGCCGCTGTGGCTATCCGCCACCGTAATGACGACTGCTGCCACATCGGTAAAGTCGGTGCCGTCTAGCGCCACCACGCTGCGATGGGTGGAGAGACGAGAGACCAGTTCGCGACTGGCAGCAATGTGCATTGATTTCATAAGCGCAACGACCCACTCAGGGAGAGTAAAAGCCCCGGACAAAGCCGCTGGCTTTGCCCCATAAAGCGTCTGGGTGCAACTGGGTTACAGCTCCGACCGCCAGACATCAGTAAAAGCAGACATGGTCTAATCTTACTGTTGTCCTGCAGTGAGCGTGCGTTGGCTTCACCGCATGGTGAGCAATGAGCAAGGGGCAGACCTTCGCGAGCAGGCGAAGTGGCATTGGCGATGTAATGGCAAAGATGTCATTGCAGGCGGCCCCGATTCAGGAAAGGAGAAAATTCGCGCAATCATGGCACCATTCCCCAGGGGGTGCAAGACGAAATTTTTATGCACTTATACCACGGAGAAACAAGAACTGAACCGATTAATCAGTCCATAATAATGCAGGACTTATCGATAAGTAACAGGAGTTAACGTGGTAATAGGCCCATTTATTAATGCTGGCGCGGTGCTGGTCGGCGGCTTGATCGGTGCGCTGCTCAGCCAGCGTTTACCCGAGCGTATTCGCATTTCAATGACCTCGATTTTTGGCCTTGCCTCGCTGGGGATTGGCCTTCTGCTCGTTATCAAATGCGCCAATATGCCGGTGATGGTACTCGCAACGCTGGTCGGCGCGCTGATTGGTGAGTTTTGCTTTCTGGAAAAAGGCATCAATAAAGCCGTTTCCAGCGTACAAAAGCGGATGCTCAAGCCGGGAAAAAGCAGCCAGCACGAGAACTTTATTCAAAGCTTCGTGGCGATTATCGTACTGTTCTGCGCTAGCGGGACGGGAATTTTTGGGTCGATGCATGAAGGCATGACCGGCGACCCGACCATTCTTATCGCCAAGTCGTTTCTCGATTTCTTCACCGCAATGATCTTTGCCTGCTCGCTCGGTTTTGCCGTCTGCGCCATCAGTGTGCCGATGCTCATCATCCAGCTCTCGCTGGCGTTCTGCGCCTTCCTGATCCTGCCGCTGACCACCCCCGCCATGATGGCCGACTTCACCGCCGTCGGCGGCCTGTTGCTGCTGGCTACCGGGCTGCGCATCTGCGGGATTAAGATGTTTGCGGTGGTGAATATGCTGCCTGCGCTGCTGCTGGCGATGCCGATTTCGGCGGCCTGGACGGCGTTTTTTGCCTGACGCAGTGTGTAAAACGGGCAAAGTGGTGATAGATTGTGCGACTCGCCGCAAATTTTATAAATTTCGTTGACGAGTCGAGGCGATTACGGTTTAATGCGCCCCGTTGCCCGGATAGCTCAGTCGGTAGAGCAGGGGATTGAAAATCCCCGTGTCCTTGGTTCGATTCCGAGTCCGGGCACCACTATTTAAAGAACCCAGCCTATGGCTGGGTTTTTGCTTTTCAGGGATATCACAACGCGTTCAATCCCCCCTCCTTCACCGCTTTTACCATGTTCTTCATCTGCTTAATCTCTTCGCGCAGCGCTTTCATTTCATCGTTATCCGGAATCAGCACAATGCAGTCTCCGGCAATCTTCACCGTGACGCCTGTTCCCGTGTCGAAACCGACCTCTTTTAGCCATTTTCCGCTGAGGTTCAAGGAGGGCGTGCTGGCATTACCTTGCTGAGGGACGTAGCTGACGGTGTAGCGGCGCTCGGTTTTTATCGGTGTGGCGGATGATGGGTGAGTCTGGGTAGGGATCGTAGCCATAAGGGGCAACCTCCAACAAGCAGTCAATAATGCCGCCATCGGAGAGGCTAATCCCGGCACCTGATTTTGCAGATGCCAGGCAAAGGTACTGCTATCACTTACAGGCCGCAAGCGGTTTTCATACGCTAATCAAATCATCACGTTAATCTGGAATTCGCCTCGCAAAACGTTGCGACACAGCGCCCTCATTGATACACAAACGTCACCCCAATAATCGACTGCACGTTCCCCGCCGTCACCTGACCGCTGGTTCGCGCGTAGTTGGCCGTTAATCCCAGGCTGACGGCAGACGTCGTCACCGTGCCAAGCGACACCGTGCTATTAGCAGGAAGTACGCTGCCGTTGCGCGTAAGCTGCACGCCAATCCCTTGTGCCGGTGAGGCCGACGCGGTGTTGGTGAAGATGGAGTTCGCCGCATCCGCCGTGGTGCCTGAAAGGTAGTAACCCAACTTCTGACTCTGCGCACAGTAAACCGTCAGTGGAATGGCCGTGGAGCCGGGGTAATCCGGTAGAGTCACCGTTACGTTGCGCGAGGAAACATCGCAGCCGCCGGTCGGCACCACCACGTTATTGTTGGCGTAGATATTCCAGATAAACTGAAAATCATCGCTGTTCTTGTTGTTGGTCTGTCGCAAGATCAGCCTCGCAATCAGCGTGCCGGCGCTAATTGCCACACCACCGGCGGAGCTAATTGGCGTCAAATAGAGCACCGTAGGCCAGGGCTTGTCGGTCCTGGAGTTATAGATCAGGCGCGATGTTTCGGTAGTGGTGGGAAACGGGTAGCTGGTACCGTTATATTTCACGGTGCCGGAAAAGCTCGACAGCACCCCGCCGTAGGCCGAGCCGCGCTGCAGCGTCACATAGTCGGTGATGGTCTCCGGGTAGTCGTTATGACAAAAAATCTGCGTCGAGAGATCGACCACCAGGTTTTGCCCCACGTTTACCGCAGGCGCAAGATCCACATAAACGTTAGCGCTGCCGCCGCCGATGGGGATGGTCGTACCGTTCGCCGTCTTACAGGCAAACGACCAGGCGTTAAACGACCAACCAGCCAGCAGCAGCGTGGTCAGTAGGGCTATCACGTTTTTCATTACTCTCTTCTCCTGGTCAGGCGTAGGTATAGGTGACGTTGATGACCGTCTTAATGGTGCCCTGGGTTGCACCGCCGTTCACCGACAGCGCCCTCACCTGCAGCGGGAAATGCGCAGACTGCGATGCTTCGTCCACCGTCACCGTCGTGGTAGCGCCGGTGTTCAGCGTGTTTCCGCCGTTGTCCTGGAGCTCAAGCTGGATGTTTTTGGCGGTGCCCTGATTCTGGTAGTAGCCGGTGGCGTCCGCCGTGCCGCTAAAGCTGGCAATCACCCTTGATGTGCCGACCGGGCAGTTGCTGAGCTCAAGCGCCACGCTGTGCCACGCGGAGGCCGAGCCCGCGGAAAGCAGGCTAAAGGTATAGAGGTCGCCAAGCTCGACGCTGGCGTTGGTGGTCGATACCGTGCAGGGCTTTGCCACCACTTTACCGTTGACGGTGATGGTGACATCGGCAGCCCACAGCGCCGGAGAGACCGCCATCAGGGCTAACGCCCACAGCCATCCGTAATAAACCCGTTTCATCTGCGCCTCCGCTTACTGAAATTCAAGAGTGAACGTCGCCGTGGCGTTAACGTGGCCCGGGGTGACCGGCACCTGCGTCGCCATCAGGCGGGCGTAAAAGTTCAGCGTGTTAGTCTGGCCGGGGGTGAGCGTCGTCCACGGAATGGTCGACGATGCAGCGTTAATCGGCAGCGTGGTCTGCTGCCCGTTGAGGATCTGCACCCCCATTCCTGCCGCGGCAGACGCGCCACTGCCCAGCTTTAACAGGCTGGTATTGCCGTTATCCGCCACGCCGGTAAATCCCACCTTCACTGCGCTGACCGCCCCGCCGCACGGCGAGAGCACGATGCGAAACGGGACGGCGGGCGTAGTTGCGCCAACGGCGTCGAACTGTTTAGCGGCGTTATTCATCAGGTCAACGGTAAAGTCTTTTGATTCCCCCGCCACGGCGCAGCCGTTATCCCTGACGTTGCCGGTAATAGTTATCGTGCTATCCGCCGCCAGCGCGCAGGTAGCCGTCAGCGCCAAGCACACGCTGAGCAGATAAAAGGAAGTTCTCATTCTTCTGTCCTTAGCGGCACACGGCCGATAGCTGAATCAGCGTCTGTTCCAGGCTCTCATTTGGGATGCGGTAGTCCGCCACGCAGCGTGCATCGTCGCCTTCGCCCCATACCACCTGAACCTTCCCGGCGAGCGGCATACCGCTCAGGTAAACGAGGCCGTTATCCGCCACGATGCTGCTGTTCTGATTGTCTGCTGAAGTCACCACCGCACCGAAAGGCACCAGCTTGCCGCGATGTGTGAGCGTCATTAGCAGCTTCATCCCTACCCGCGTTTTAAACTTCGCCCGCACAATCGCCCCATGAGTGGGCACCACGTTGACCACCGCGTCGTCTAAATCGACGTTATCCGCCAGCGAGTTGGTGTCGAGCGCCACGCGGTTTTCGCGATACTCGGTGGCGTACGGCAGGACGGCGTAGCCGCGCCAGTCGGTGCGCACCCCGGTCTGGTTTTCAATTCTTGTGCCTTCCGCACCCGGCGCGCTCACCAGCACAACCGTGTCGTTCAGCGGTTGGCTTAGCGTCACGCCATTGGCATGCGCCAGCACGCCGCCGCTCATGCCGTAATAGAGCTGCTTCAGGCTGTCGCTGTGGCTGTAACCGACGTTGGCGTTACCATAACCGCCGCGATAGTTCAGTGCCGCATAGCCGGTGCTGCCGCTAGAGCCTTCCCCGCCGCTGGCGTAGCCGGTCTGCACGCTGTAGCTCAGGTTGTTATCTTCCAGCAGCGTGCCGTACAGCCCGGCCAGGTTGCTCATGCGACCGTTAAGATCGTCAGACATGCTGTAGCTGGCGCTGGCGTGTCGCCAGACGGACTGGCTGTCGGAACGCAGCCAGTGGCTGAATGGAATGTTGACGTTCACGGCCAGCATCTGGTCACGCCCATCCTGCCAGGCGTTTTTGGTCAGGCTGTAGCTCAGCGTCCAGTTGATGTCACTGACGGCGGTATTCAGCCCGACCTGGAACTGTTCATCCGCGCTGTCGGTTCCCCAGTAGCTTTGGCGGCTACCGCTTACGTAAAGGGTGGCGGTACGGCCTAGCTGCTGGGTCACGCTCACCTGCACCTTGCCCCGTTTGCTATAGGCCAGGTTGTAGTAGTCGGTGAATTTCGGCTTCACGTAAACCGGCCCGTCCTCGGTCACTACGCTATGGCCGCTCATGCGCTGGTAGGTGGTATCGGCAAAGCTGTAGTAGCCCTGCGTGGAGTAGCGGTAGCCCACCAGTTGAATATTGGTACCCAGTTCACTGAGTGATTTGTTATAGAGAAATCGTACCGACTGGCCCTGCTGTTCGCTGTCATCGGGCAGCATCGCGTTGGCCTGGGTGATATCCACCGACAGCGCGCCCAGATCGCCCATATTTTTCCCGACGCCCAGGTTAAAGGCACGATAGCGGTCTGCCAGTTGGGTACCGCCATAAAGCGTCCATCCTGCCGGTAGCCCGTGCATCAGCGTGCTTTGAAAGAAGGTGGGATCTTCCTGGAGATCGTTGCCGCTGCGGTATTTCCCGGCAGTCAGCGCGTAGCGGGTGTGGCCTTCACGCTGCAAAACCGGAACCGAAGAGTACGGCACGGTGAAGCTCTGAACGCTACCGTCCGCCTCTTTGATGGCGACCTGAAGATCGCCGCCGTTGCCCGCGGCATAGAGATCGTTAATGGTGAAGGGACCTGGCGGCACCGTGCTGTGGTAGATCTCATAGCCGTTCTGTTTGATAGAGACCTGTGCCGTACCGCGCGCAATACCGTGAATGACCGGCGCAAAGCCTTTCTGGCTATCCGGCAGCATATTGTCATCGGATGCCAGCTGTGCGCCGCGAAAGTTAATGCCGTCAAAGACGTCGCCGTTGGTGTAGCTGTCGCCTAGCGTCAGGCGCGAGCGAAACGGCGTGATATCACGTTCCAGCCAGGTGTTGACGTGTTGCCATTTATTCTCGCTGCTTGAACCGCTGCTGTAGCTCCAGGTGCTGTTATCACGCAGCCGCCACGCGCCAACGTTTAGCCCGCTTTGCAGGTTTAAATAGGCGTACTGGCTGCTGCCACCAACGCGGTTTTGTACGTTATTACCGGTAAAGTTGTAGTTCAGCAGCCCGGCGGTGATCCCGTTATCCCACAGCTCTGGTGAAATATAGCCGCGCGCCTGATTTCCCATATAGGCCTGAGGAATGGTCAGGTACAGACGCTGCTGGCCGACGTCCAGGCGGATGGTCGCATCCTTGATCATCTCCGTAAACGGTACACAAGCATCAGGCTCTAGCGCTTCCATTCCCTTAATCACAGCCGTATTAAGCCCCATGCTGGCAAGCTGGCCGCGCGTCAGGCACGGCATCAAACCGTGGCCGTTTTCACCGGCGCTGAAGGTGACATCACGAGTGGTCATAAAGCCATCGTTCAGATAGATATCCATACGATAGGTGCCCGGCGGTAGCTCCTGCCCCTTCTCAAAGCTAGAAAGATCCGCGACGGCAGCCGGGTCGTCGGCCAGAAAACGCGGGTTAAAGTAGAGCTCCGCCTGAGCGAGAAAGGCCGGTGAAGCGAGCAACGTCGCAACGGAGAGTTGCGTCAGCCGTATACGTCGGGCCTGCAAATGGTCGAGGCCAAATTTCAGATATGACATAGTCCCTCCGGTTCGATATCGCCCGGCAGTCTGTTCTTATTCTGTTCAAGGGATACGGGAAATTCCCGTTGTTTAACGCATCACACCGATGACGCGCGGCGTCAGTGCACCGTAGTCATTAATAGTTCTGTAGGTAATCTCGCCGCTCGCCTCATCCGGAATTTTCACGCTGGTTTCGCCCAGCGGTGGCACCAGCGCGTTTTCCAGCCCACGCGTGCCCACGCTAAGTTCGGTAACCGTCAGGTAATAGGGCGAAGGGTTGATAAGCGTGAGCTTGCCGGCGTTGCGACGAAACGTCAGTTTCTGAGCAGCCTCTTCCGGCGGCATGGCAAGCTTAGCCGGGCGGTAGTAGAGCTTGATGCGGCTGATAATCGCCAGTTGCAGGGTGTTGTCGTTAAGCTTAGATTTGTCCATCGCCGGAATGGCTTTGACGTTCATCCAGAACAGGCTTTCTCTGTCCTGCGGCAGTTGGTTATTGGAGGCGTCGAGAATACGTAAGGTGTTCTCTTTTTTTCCCTGCATCGCAAACAGCGGCGGCGTCACCACAAAGCGTCCGTCTTTCGTTCCCGCAGCGTTTTCCACCCATGACTGGATCAGGTAGGTGCCGTTTTCATCGGTGTTGGTGACCGCCAGCGGAACCTGCTTTTGCCCTGCCGGGTAAATCACGCGGGTCGCCCCCAACGCCACGCCCGCTTCCGCGCGCGAAACCAGCCCGGTTGCCGCCATCAGCAGCCCGAACACCATCATCAACGTTCTTTTCATGTTTACCCTTGTTGTACTTACCGTCATATCCTGCGTTCGGTTCATTACTGGTAGGTCAATGCAAACCAGGCCTGCGCATTGGCCGTACCGCCGACGACCTGCCGAGCGGTCGATCGGTACTTCGCCACAAAGTGCAGCGTGGTCGGCCCGTCGTGGAGCCGCACCCAGCGCACGGGATCGTCATTCAGCGCAATTCGCCCGCCCTGATCATCAAACAGCGCGATACCAATACCGGTAGCAATCCCCGCGCCTTCGCCCACCGAGAGCACGTTCGGGTCTTTGCCATCAGCCACACCCTGAAATGACACGCCGACGTGTTGACTGACTTCGGTGTTGCAATCTTCAAGATGGATATCAAAAGCAATCGGGTTGGACTCTTCGCCTACCGCATGAAAACGATGACTGCTGACCTGACCCATTTTTACCGTCATCAGGCGATCCCCCGCCGCGACGCTACAGGCTTCAGCGACGACGACGCCCTGAAAGCGCATATTTCCGCCGGGGACCGTCACGTTCCAGTGATTTCCAGCCAGCGCCACGGCTGGCGACATGGCAACCAGCAGGCCCCATTTCATCCATTGCATCGTTATCATCTCCGTTCCTTCACGGATAACTGGGCCCCCCTGGCCCCGAACGTCGTCCCTGCCGAATGGGTTACTCGTACTGCACTTTGAAGGTGGCGTCAGCGTTCGCCGCACCCGCGGTTGCCGCACCGGTGGCGTAGTAACGCGCCTGGAACGGAATCACGTTGGTACCATCGTTCAGCGTGGTCGCGCTGCTGAAGGTGGCACCGTCTAATGCCAGCGGTTTGCCTTTGTTGTCGAGGATCTGAATACCGACGTTAGACGCGCCGCCGGAAGCTGAACCTTGCAGCGCCAGAACTGTGGTATTGGTGGTATCAATCGCCGTGCCGGAGAAGGCCACTGACGCTTTGGTAGAGACGGTGGTATCGCAGTCGTTCAACTGAATGTTAAAGCCCACTGCGGAGCTGGTG
Source organism: Kluyvera sp. EC_51 (assembly GCF_019584505.1). Lineage (NCBI taxonomy): Bacteria > Pseudomonadati > Pseudomonadota > Gammaproteobacteria > Enterobacterales > Enterobacteriaceae > Kluyvera > Kluyvera sp. EC_51. Next base: position 139,323 of record NZ_VDAG01000029.1, read on the forward strand.
CTGCCCGCCGTCGCCAGTTTTGCGGAACGAACCTGGCCCATCTGCACGGTCTGGTCGATAGAACCGGCATCGACGGCGCAGGCAGCATTAACGACTTCACCTTTAAAATGAACGGTACCGCCATTTACGGTCGTGGTATCTGCCGCTAATGCAGCGGTTGAAGCCATAGACAGCGCAGAGATAATAACCAGCGCGACTTTATTAATTCCCATAAAACCTACTCCTTATTAATAGAGAATCTTGGTAATGACTCCAACTTATTGATAGTGTTTTATGTTCAGATAATGCCCGATGACTTTGTCATGCAGCTCCACCGATTTTGAGAACGACAGCGACTTCCGTCCCAGCCGTGCCAG
>NZ_VDAG01000003.1:0-6473 GCF_019584505.1 Kluyvera sp. EC_51
CGGAGAATACTGATGATCTGTTCGTCGGAAAAACGCTTCTTCATGGGGATGTCCTCATGTGGCTTATGAAGACATTACTAACATCGGGGTGTACTAATCAACGGGGAGCAGGTCAACAACCGCCGGATCAGCCTTAAATTGAAAGGCCTCAGTCCTGTTGAATACCGTCTCAAGGCCTTCCCATATCCGCTCAGAATCTAGCTTACGTTTTTGCCTGATTTATGCGTGCTGACAGTCCATGTTAATTTTCTTGCGTCCGCTGTAGCGATCGGCAAGGCTTGGACATGTTCGCAATTGCGTGATTTTGAACAGTCTCTCTGTTACATCACATAATGCGGCCATACCAGTAGGATGGCTTTATGCCCCATTTTCATCAAATACCTTACAGACATTCGCCACGCAGAGCAGATTCCGGATAGTGAGCCTGCACCTGCTGCGCTCTGGCTGTGTCATTCCTTATTCAACTGTTGCAACCGAATTGTCAGGAGCAAATGAAGGATCCCCATCGCACCATGGGCCCAGAAATAGGTCTCAATAAAGACCGTCAGAAACTTATGCAAATGTAGAACGTCATGTACCAGGACCGAATCGGGACCGTACATCATATTCAGAATGAACCAGAGTCCGCCGACAGCCGCCACACCGAGTAATGACAGCACCCCCAGTCCCTGAACGATGGCAGCCATACCTCCGGCATGTGCTTCGGGCAGGCGAAACTGACGCAGCGTCCTGAAATCGTCGGTGACGCCCTGAAAATCCAGATACAGGTATGAGAAATAATACCGGGCACCACGCTGAGCCAGCATCCAGAACAGCATAACCACACCACAAAGCAACAGACCAAACCCGGAAATGATGTGCAGAAAAGTCACCATACCTGTCAACGAAAACTGTCCCAGAGCCTCAGTTTCCGTCATATTCGAATTGATAATCTGAGCCAGAACCAGAACGGCGACAACAATATGAAGTCCCCGAAAGAAAGGCGTGTCCTGATGGGGTAACGCGCGACGAAGATTGACGGCCATAGTTTTTTCACCTCTAACCAGTGGTAGTTCTGGCAATCTGACGGAAAAACATTAACGAAACCTTAACCCACTCTCTCTGGCTCTTCTTGACAACCACCCTAATAGTTTAGAATTATCTAAATTTAGGAGATTCTAAAGTATTTAGCCATGAACGAGATGAGTGAACTGCAAGGCCAGGCGGAAAACGCGGCCGCATTGCTGAAAACACTGAGTCATCCGCAACGTCTGCTGATCCTTTGCATTCTGACCGGGAGTCCTGGTACAGAGGCCGGAGAGCTGAGCAGACTCAGCGGACTCAGTGCTTCAGCCACCTCCCAGCACCTGTCACGAATGAAATCTTGAAGGGACGCGTCAGGCGAGATATATCCGCTATCACATCAAAAATGACGCGATTTTTGCGGTTGTACAGACTCTGAAGAATATTTACTGCCCGGGAGAATAAAATGACCACTGTCACCGTGACGCCTGCTGAAATTAATGCACAGCATGGCAAACCAGTTCTTCTGATTGATATCCGCAGCCATGATGAATGGCGAAGGGAACACATTTCCGGCACACGTTCCCTGCCGCTGGAACAACTTCATGCCGGTTGCTTCAGTGAGACCGGGCTGAGCGAAACGGATACGGTCATTTTCCATTGCCAGAGTGGTATGCGGACCGGGAACGCGGCAGAAAAACTCAGTCAGTTTGTGTATCCGGCACAGGCACTGATCATGCAGGGAGGCCTCAATGCCTGGAAAGCGGCGGGCTACCCGGTTATCGTTGATCGCCGTCAGCCACTACCACTCATGCGACAAGTACAGATTGCCGCAGGGGCGCTGGCCCTCGGCGGAAGTCTGGGCGGACTATTCCTGACCTCTGTGCTGTATGTTATTCCCGGATTTGTGGGTGCGGGCCTGATGCTTGCAGGAATGACAGGCTGGTGCGGGATGGCAAAACTGCTCGCCGTTATGCCATGGAACAGAGAGCATGAATAATTTCCGGTTCAGAAAGAGCGTAATTCAGATGCACCTTTAGTTTACAACAGATTTTCTCTGAGTCAGGCGTCCGCCAATCTGTTGCTGACGGACGCCCGGAATGTTCATGAAAAATAACGTAGTCAGATGACTCTATATTTTATGATGTCATCTGGACTATGTTTTATGGAAAAAAAGGCAGTCTGGAATAATTAGCAAACGGGCAATTCTTCACACTGATAAGGGTCAGTGTGGATCATGACATCCAGCACATTTTTATTTTCCAGAACCGCCTGACGTACTGCTCTGGCAATATCATGCCCTTCACTGACAGAAAGCTCGCCGTCAACTTCAATATGTACATCTACCAGTATGAGATCGCCCGTTTTTCGTGTTTTCAGATCGTGTACTCCGAGGACGTCAGGGACAGCGAGAATAATCGCTTTAATTGCAGTTTCCATCTCAGTGCTTACCGAACGATCCATCAGGTCATGAAGTGCATTGGCGGCAAAAGTGTAGCCCATACGGGCAATCAGAACGCCAACCACTATTGCTGCTACCGGATCAAGCCACGGAAAGCCAAGTAAATTACCGACAATCCCAACAGACACGACCACTGATGAAGCTGCGTCAGAGCGCGCATGCCAGGCGTTGGCGATGAGCAGAGACGACTGAATGCGTGTCGCGACAGCCAGCATATAGCGGAAAAGCAGTTCCTTTGTCACCAGCGCGAACAGTGCTACCCACAACGCAACAATATGCACCTCTGAAATGGCTTCAGGGTGCCACAGCTTGCCGCTTGCGGACCAAATCATTATGGACCCGACAAGGAACAGGATTGCGCCAATAATCAACGACGCCCCATTTTCATAGCGTCCATGACCGTAATGGTGATCTTCGTCAGAAGGCTTGCGACTTTTTTTATTGGCGATCAGAACGACAAAGTCCGACACCAAATCAGAAAACGAATGTATGCCATCAGCGATTAATCCCTGTGAGCCAGAAAATATCCCCAGTAAAATCTGAACGCAGGATAACAATATATTTACAGCTACACTGATCATCGTACTTTTTTGTGCCGCCAATGAACGATTATGATATTCGTTATCATTGCATTTATTTTCATTAAGCTCCATAAAACCTCATTAACACCCCATAATTCAGGATAGCAATTATAATATAATTCAGACCCAAAGGTGTTAAACAGGAAATAAACCAGATCAGGTTCATTGAACGCAATTAATACGGGCTGAAACAGGCGGCCTTGCCTGCGGCCATTCAGCGCAGATAGTGTTTGCGTTAACAAAACTGATACATTTTCTTCCTGAAATCAACGATACCCACAAAAACACATATGATTTATCATATGTGTACATCGATATTACCGGGAGGAAAAATGCTACAGCCTGTTCAACTTTTCAAAATTCTGTCAGATGAAACCCGTCTGGCTATCATGATGCTTCTCCGGGAATCCGGTGAGATGTGCGTGTGTGATATTTGCGCGGCCACCGCCGAGTCGCAGCCCAAAATTTCCCGGCATATGGCAATCCTTCGGGAGGCTGAACTGGTGCTGGACCGTCGGGAAGGGAAATGGGTCCACTACCGGCTCTCTCCACATATGCCCGCATGGGCGGCAGAAACTATCACAACATCCTGGCACTGCCTGCGGGAAGATGTTCGTCAGTGGCTAGAAATATCCGTAGGATCATCCTGCTGACCCGAATCCAACACATTCATTTAACCATATGTAATGGAGCCGAAGATGTTACTGGCAGTGAGTATTTTTTTACTGACGCTGATCCTGGTTATCTGGCAACCCCGGGGACTCAGTATTGGCTGGAGCGCCTGCATTGGTGCTGTGCTGGCCCTGGTTTCTGGTGTTATCCATGTGGGTGACATTCCGGTGGTCTGGAATATCGTCTGGAACGCAACAGCGACCTTTATCGCGGTAATTATCATCAGCCTGCTGCTCGATGAGTCGGGCTTTTTCGAATGGGCTGCGCTGCATGTATCCCGTTGGGGGAACGGGCGCGGTCGTCTGCTGTTTACCTGGATTATCCTGTTGGGCGCAGCCGTTGCGGCGCTGTTTGCTAACGATGGTGCAGCGCTCATCCTGACCCCCATCGTCATCGCCATGCTGCTCGCACTGGGGTTCAGCAAACGGACAACGCTGGCCTTTGTCATGGCCGCCGGGTTTATTGCCGATACCGCCAGTTTACCGCTTATCGTGTCGAACCTGGTGAACATTGTCTCTGCTGACTTCTTCCGGCTTGGCTTTACAGAATACGCATCCGTCATGCTTCCCGTTGATATTGCGGCCATCGCCGCCACTCTGGGCATGCTGCATCTGTTTTTCCGCCGGGATATACCTGCAACATACGACGTCTCTCTTCTGAAAATGCCTGCCAGTGCGATTAAAGATCCTGCAACCTTCAAAGCAGGCTGGATTGTTCTGGTTCTGTTGCTTGTTGGATTCTTTGTGCTTGAACCACTGGGTATCCCTGTTAGCGCTATTGCGGCCGTCGGCGCTGCGGTACTGTTCGCCGTCGCAAAAAAGGGTCACTCCATCAATACCGGAAAAGTGCTGCGCGGTGCGCCGTGGCAGATCGTTGTGTTCTCACTGGGCATGTATCTGGTGGTCTACGGCCTGCGTAATGCGGGTTTAACAGAATATCTATCCGGTGTTCTGAATATGCTGGCGGATAAGGGACTGCTGGCGGCAACGTTTGGCACGGGCTTCCTGACGGCATTCCTGTCATCGGTCATGAACAATATGCCAACAGTTCTTGTTGGAGCACTGTCGATTGACGGAAGCACGGCGTCCGGCGTCATCAAGGAAGCGATGATCTACGCCAACGTGATTGGCTGCGATCTAGGCCCCAAAATCACGCCAATAGGCAGTCTGGCGACCCTGTTGTGGCTGCACGTCCTGTCGCAGAAAAACATGACTATCAGCTGGGGGTATTACTTCCGCACGGGCATCATCATGACCCTGCCGGTGCTGTTTGTCACTCTGGCCGCGCTGGCGCTGCGGCTCTCTGTCACTTTGTAATGAGATACTGAAATGAGCAACATAACCATCTATCACAACCCGGACTGCGGCACGTCACGTAATACGCTGGAGATGATCCGCAACAGTGGCAATGAACCCGCCATTATTTATTATCTTGAAACGCCCCCGACTCACGATGAGCTGGTTAAACTTATTGCAGATATGGGGATAACAGTCCGTGCTCTGTTGCGTAAGAACGTGGAGCCTTATGAGCAGTTAGGGCTAGCAGAGAACAGCTTTAGCGATGAGCAACTTATTGGTTTTATGCTCAAACATCCTATTCTGATTAACCGTCCCATCGTCGTGACTCCCCTTGGAACACGGCTGTGCAGACCTTCTGAAGTCGTACTGGATATTCTCCCGGAGTCTCAGCAAGGTGCATTCACGAAAGAGGATGGTGAAAAGGTCGTTGATGAAGCAGGGAAGCGCGTTAAACCCTAATGCTAAGTAATATGGATAATTTGACTGCTGAGAAGTTAATTTAGCTGTATCCAGAAACAAAAAAGAGTCCGCATTTATGCGAACTCTTTCTGTCAGGCCTCGGTTATTCTGTCCAACTTTTTGGGGTCAGTACAACCGAGGCCGACTGTATGTCTAGTCAACACCAGTATGGCCGCTTACCTGCCGAAAGGCAAGGAGAAGTACGCTATGAAACTGCCGCGAAACGCCCTTATCTGGTGCGTATTAATCGTGTGGGCACTGTTGCAAATAGTCGGTGGTGATAAACTTATCATCCCCTTTTGCTGATGGAGCTGCACATGAACCCATTCAAAGGCCGGCATTTTCAGCGTGACATCATTCTGTGGGGGCACTGTTGCAAATAGTCGGTGGTGATAAACTTATCATCCCCTTTTGCTGATGGAGCTGCACATGAACCCATTCAAAGGCCGGCATTTTCAGCGTGACATCATTCTGTGGGCCGTACGCTGGTACTGCAAATACGGCATCAGTTACCGTGAGCTGCAGGAGATGCTGGCTGAACGCGGAGTGAATGTCGATCACTCCACGATTTACCGCTGGGTTCAGCGTTATGCGCCTGAAATGGAAAAACGGCTGCGCTGGTACTGGCGTAACCCTTCCGATCTTTGCCCGTGGCACATGGATGAAACCTACGTGAAGGTCAATGGCCGCTGGGCGTATCTGTACCGGGCCGTCGACAGCCGGGGCCGCACTGTCGATTTTTATCTCTCCTCCCGTCGTAACAGCAAAGCTGCATACCGGTTTCTGGGTAAAATCCTCAACAACGTGAAGAAGTGGCAGATCCCGCGATTCATCAACACGGATAAAGCGCCCGCCTATGGTCGCGCGCTTGCTCTGCTCAAACGCGAAGGCCGGTGCCCGTCTGACGTTGAACACCGACAGATTAAGTACCGGAACAACGTGATTGAATGCGATCATGGCAAACTGAAACGGATAATCGGCGCCACGCTGGGATTTAAA
>NZ_VDAG01000003.1:6573-6986 GCF_019584505.1 Kluyvera sp. EC_51
CGAAGGCCGGTGCCCGTCTGACGTTGAACACCGACAGATTAAGTACCGGAACAACGTGATTGAATGCGATCATGGCAAACTGAAACGGATAATCGGCGCCACGCTGGGATTTAAATCCATGAAGACGGCTTACGCCACCATCAAAGGTATTGAGGTGATGCGTGCACTACGCAAAGGCCAGGCCTCAGCATTTTATTATGGTGATCCCCTGGGCGAAAGATTTAAATCCATGAAGACGGCTTACGCCACCATCAAAGGTATTGAGGTGATGCGTGCACTACGCAAAGGCCAGGCCTCAGCATTTTATTATGGTGATCCCCTGGGCGAAATGCGCCTGGTAAGCAGAGTTTTTGAAATGTAAGGCCTTTGAATAAGACAAAAGGCTGCCTCATCGCTAACTTTGCAACAGTGCC
>NZ_VDAG01000003.1:7086-7316 GCF_019584505.1 Kluyvera sp. EC_51
CGAAGGCCGGTGCCCGTCTGACGTTGAACACCGACAGATTAAGTACCGGAACAACGTGATTGAATGCGATCATGGCAAACTGAAACGGATAATCGGCGCCACGCTGGGATTTAAAGTAAGCGTGCAGCGAGAACCGTATTGACGGGGATGTGTTATTCAGTTGGCAGTGCTACGCGCCAGGGGAGTAGTTCGCTGACCCGGTTTATCGGCCAGTCCGCTATGACGTTAAG
>NZ_VDAG01000003.1:7416-7873 GCF_019584505.1 Kluyvera sp. EC_51
GCATTTTATTATGGTGATCCCCTGGGCGAAATGCGCCTGGTAAGCAGAGTTTTTGAAATGTAAGGCCTTTGAATAAGACAAAAGGCTGCCTCATCGCTAACTTTGCAACAGTGCCATGGCGTTCGATCTTTCGTCGCCGTATGGACGAATGCTGGCGACGTTTCTTTCCGGCATTGCGGAGTTTGAGCGGGATCTCATCAGCGAGCGGGTCAAGTCAGGCCTTGCTGTTGTTTTTTTACGCACTGCGGTTAATGATTTCATGGATAGCGTCCACCATATTTGGTGTCCACTATCCTCTCAGGAATATCAGGATCTGCCAGACGGTGCTGAGACGACGCTTACGATTTAAATCCATGAAGACGGCTTACGCCACCATCAAAGGTATTGAGGTGATGCGTGCACTACGCAAAGGCCAGGCCTCAGCATTTTATTATGGTGATCCCCTGGGCGAAATGCG
>NZ_VDAG01000030.1:0-38649 GCF_019584505.1 Kluyvera sp. EC_51
TCAGTCCAGGGCATAGCGAGTCTCCTCTTCTATGCCAGTTATAACTGTTACCCATGTATCCGGTCTAAAGTGTTACCTATGTTTCCGGTTTGTACCTTCGCTTGGCCGGGCTACAGGCTCTATGTAGCCCGGGGAACCGGTTATTATCAGAAATCGTAGCTTGCCGAGATAGAGACGTTCATTGGCGCACCGTAGACCAGATATGAACCCACGTAGTCGTAGTACTTCTTATCAAACAGGTTATTGATGTTGGCCTGTAGGGCAAACTGCTTGGTTACCTGATAACGGCTAAACAGATTCACCAGCCCGTAGCTGCCCTGTTCGATATAGTCAGCCCCCTTCGGACCGTCGCTGACGTTGTTCCAGATCTTATTCTGCCAGTTAACGCCGCCGCCAACCGTCAGCTCAGGCACCATTGGCAACTGATAGCGGGTGAACAGCTTGAGCGTCGTGCGCGGCTGATCGGAGCTCACCGCTTTACCGTCTTTGTCATCTGCGACATAGCGGGTTGCGCCAAAGGTCAACTGCCAGTTATCGGTCAGCGCGCCGTTCAGTTCGAATTCGACCCCTCGGCTGACCACGCCGTCCAGCGATTCGTAGATAGACTCGCCGCTTGGCAGCTGATCGGAAGTGCTGCTTGCCACATGATCCTGTTCAATGCTGAATACCGCCAGTGAGGTTGTCAGGCGAGTATTAAACCAATCGGCTTTCACACCGGCTTCGTAGCTCTTCCCGGTGGTTGGATCAAGGTAGCGACCGCTGGCATCGCGTTTATCCTGCGGTTGGAAAATGGTGGTATAGCTGGCGTAGGCCGACCAGGTGTCATTGATGTCATAAACCAGGCCTGCATAGGGTGTGACGTCACTCTTGGTGCTATCAAGAAACGTTGTGGGAGCACCAGCAGGGTTATACTTGATGTTGTAGTTGGTATAACGTGCGCCAAGGATCAGGTTCAGTGGGTCTGCCAGCGAAATACGCGTAGAGGTGTATGCCGAGGACTGACGTATATCGTCTTTGCTGTAGAACTTCCACGGTGTCCACTGCGGGTCGGCAATGTTGCCGTTCCAGTTATTGAAGCTGCCCACGTCAACCATCGTACCTGCGGTGGCAGGCACGGAGTTATCGTAATGGTTCCGCTGGCGGCTGAAGCTACCGCCAAACATCAGCTCATGACGGCGACCAAACAGCTCGTAACCACCACGCAGGAAAGCATCCACCGCATCCTGTTTGCGCTCACCCCGGTTCCAGCCACCGTAGCCGACCATGCCGTTGCCGGTCTCTTTGTCGGGGTACCCGTACATGTACATCATTTTGGTATCGAAATTGGTTTCGGTGTGCATGCCGTTGATATGGGCTTCCCAGCCGCTGTCGAAGCGTTGGGTAAAGTTGGCGAACACTTTTTTGCTGTCTTTGTCGGAATAAGCCCAGTTCGGCGCGACGGTGTCGCTGCGGTTATAGTGCGTTCTGCTGCCGTCGCTATACCAGGTTGGCAGGCCGCCCCAGGTCGGGTCATCGGTCGTGCTCTCCTGATATTCGTAGCCTACCGACAGCGTGGTCATATCCGTCAGGTCGGCATCAACAACGCCGTAGAGAAATTTTTTCTGATAGTGATAGTTGTCCATCCATGAGTCGTTGTCCTGATAGCCCGTAATCATGCGCCCGCGCACGTTACCGGACTCAACCAGCGGTGCCTGTAGATCCAATACATAGCGCTGCTTATCCCAGCTGCCGTAGGTGGCCGAAACGTTGCCCTGAAACTCCCGGCTGTCGGCATGTTTGCGCACCATGTTGACATAGGCCGACGGGTTACCGGAACCGCTCATCAGGCCGGTGGCACCACGAACGACTTCGATACGATCATAAATCGCGGTATCGGTGGTGGTGTCACCGAAGTTCCATACTTCGCTTATCGACGTCGGCAGGTCATCGTAGGCATAGTTGCTGACGAAAAAGCCACGAGAGTAGAACACGGTACGGTCGCTATCCTGTACTTGTGCGGTCACGCCGGTGGTGTTGGTTAAAACTTCACCAATTGAATTCAGGTTCTGATCTTTCATTCGCTGTTGGCTAACAACGCTGACGGACTGCGGAATATCGCGCGGTATCAGTAGTAGCTTGGTACCGGTGGTCGTGGTTTTGACGCTGTAATCCTGCTGCTGCGACTCCGGGCTGGTTTCATCGCTGCCTTCTACGATGATGGTGTCATCTTTGTTATCCGTGGCGGCGTGCCCCAGATGAGGATAAAGCGCCAGCGCAATGCCGACGGCCACGAGAGAAGGAGCGGTACGTCTATCCCGGGTAGTGAAAACAAGAGACATGGTAAACCCTTAATCTTACGAGTGTTGTTGTGATCCGCAGCTCTATGGCCACGATTGATAAAAAATGCCAATGCGCACTTGAAAACAAATGCAAATGAGAAATATACGCATTTTTATTCATATGTAAACAAAAGTAAGCCGGGTAATGATAGAAAGTGAAACGGTTTTTCAGTAGAGAATGACGGGGGGAGAAGGGATAACTGGTGGAGATGGCCCGGCGGCGCTACGCCTGCCGGGCCCGTAACGAAGAGACTCAGGCGACCGCGTTCTCTTCAAGCTGGCGCATAAACTGGCGCACCCACTCCATGCGCGTTTTACGCTCGCTCAGATCCTGGAAGAATTTGAGGCGTGTCGGGCCGTCGAGACGATAGTGCTGCGGTTGCTTTTGCAGTAAGCCAATCAGCCACGTCGGGTTAACGTGATTCTTCTCAGCAAACTCAATCACGCCGCCTTTCTCATTGCCTTCAAGCTTGCGGATCCCGAGTTTCTGCGCCTGCTGACGTAAACGGGCGATATCCAGCAGGTTGCGCGCGGCGTCCGGCAGCAGTCCGAAGCGGTCGATCAGCTCAACCTTGATTTCGTCCAGCTCGTTCTCGCCCTTCGCGCTGGCGATCCGTTTGTAGAACGACAGGCGGGTGTTGACGTCAGGAATAAAATCATCCGGCAGCAGCGACGGCATGCGTAGTTCGACTTCGGTTTGCTGGCTGGTCAAATCCTCCAGCGATGGCTCGCGGCCCTCTTTGAGCGCATCGACGGCGTTTTCCAGCAGCTCCATATACAGCGTGAAACCGATGGTCTCCATGGAGCCACTTTGATCTTCACCGAGCAGTTCGCCCGCACCGCGAATTTCGAGGTCGTGGGTGGCCAGCGCAAAGCCTGCGCCGAGGTCTTCCAGCGACGCAATGGCTTCCAGACGTTTTTGCGCGTCAGTGGTCATTGCTTTCGGATGCGGCGTCAGCAGCCAGGCGTAGGCCTGGTGGTGCGAACGACCGACGCGACCGCGCAACTGGTGCAGCTGGGCCAGACCGAAGTGGTCCGCCCGCTCGATGATAATGGTGTTGGCGGTTGGGATGTCGATACCGGTTTCGATGATGGTGGTACACACCAGTACGTTGAAACGCTGGTGGTGGAAATCATTCATCACGCGTTCCAGCTCGCGCTCGCGCATCTGCCCGTGGCCAATGGCGATACGGGCTTCCGGTACCAGTTCTGCCAGCTTATCGGCAGCTTTCTGAATGTTTTCAACGTCGTTGAACAGGTAGTAAACCTGACCGCCGCGCAGCGTTTCACGCAGAATCGCTTCGCGCACCACCAGACTGTCGTACTCGCGCACGAAGGTTTTCACCGCCAGACGGCGGGCCGGTGGGGTAGCAATAATCGACAGGTCGCGCATGCCGCTCATCGCCATGTTCAGCGTACGCGGAATCGGCGTGGCGGTCAGGGTCAGAATATCAACGTCGGCACGCATCGCCTTGATGCGCTCTTTATGGCGAACGCCAAAGCGGTGCTCTTCATCGACAATCAACAGACCCAGATCGCGCAGCTTAACGTCGCTTTGCAGCAGCTTGTGGGTACCGATCAGAATATCGATTTTACCCTCGGCGGCTTCGGCCAGAATCTGCGTCTGCTCTTTGGCACTACGGAAGCGGGACAGCATCTCGATGCGCACCGGCCAGTTGGCGAAGCGGTCGCGGAAGTTGTCGTAGTGCTGCTGGGCAAGCAGGGTGGTCGGTACCAGTACCGCAACCTGCTTGTGGTTTTCAACCGCAAGGAAGGCGGCACGCATGGCGACTTCAGTTTTACCAAAGCCCACGTCGCCGCACACCAGACGGTCCATCGCCAGCGGCTGGCACATGTCGCTCAGCACCGCGTTAATTGCTTGCGCCTGATCTGGCGTGGTCTCAAACGGGAAGCTATCGCAGAACAGCTGATATTGTTCGCGGTCGTGTTTGAAGGCAAAGCCCTCTTTGGCGGCGCGCTGGGCGTAGATATCCAGCAGCTCGGCCGCCACGTCGCGCACCTTCTCGGCGGCTTTCTGCCGCGCGCGCGTCCAGGCGTCGCCGCCCAGCTTATGCAGCGGCGCGTTCTCTTCCGCACCGCCCGCGTAGCGGCTGATAAGGTGCAGCGAGGAGACCGGCACGTACAGTTTGGCGTCGCCGGCATAGGTGAGCATCAGATACTCGCCGGTAATACCACCCGCTTCCAGCGTGGTCATCCCGGCATAGCGGCCGACGCCGTGCTCCAGGTGGACCACCGGCTGGCCAATGTGCAGCTCCGCCAGGTTGCGGATAAGCGTGTCCGGGTTAATGGTGCGACGCGCGTCCTGACGACGGCGCGCTACACGCTCGCCAAGCAGGTCGCTTTCGCAGATTAACGCCAGGTTATTCTGGGTATCGATAAAACCATGCTCGGCGGCGCCAATCATCAGATAGCGGTTGTTGCCGGTGGCTTCATCCAGACGCTGGATGCGTTTTGGCGCAAGCTTAATGCGCGCCAGCAGTTCACCCAGCGCTTCACGACGACCCTCGCTCTCTACCGAGAAAATCACCGGGCCGGTAAAGGACTCAATAAACTTACGCAGGCTCTCCAGCGGCGACTTGTTCTGCGCCTGAACGGCAAGCTCCGGCAGCGACTGGAAGCCGAGGTTAGTATTGGCCGCTTTCTTCGGCAGGCTCTCGGTTTTGAGCTGCACGCGCGGCCATTTTTTCAGCTCGCTGTTTAGCTCATCCGTTTTCAGCCAAAGTTGGGCAGGCGGCAGCAGCGGACGCATCGGGTCGACGCCGCGGTTTTCAAATCGCGCCTGGGTATCGGCCTGGAAGCGGTTCGCGCTGGCGTCGATATCACCGGTATTAACCAGTAGCGTATTGGCCGGGAAGTAGCTGAACAGCGGCGGCAGCGGTTCGCTGAAGAACAGCGGCTGCCAGTATTCAATACCGGCAGGCAGCGTGCCTTTGCTGACCTGCTGATAGATATGTTCGGCATCACGCTTGACGTCGAACTTATCGCGCCATTGGCTGCGGAACAGTTCGATAGCGGTTTTATCGGTCGGGAATTCGTGCGCGGGCAGCAGGTTAATGGCGTCCACTTCTTCGAGCGTGCGCTGGCTGTCGACGTCGAAGACGCGCAGGCTGTCGATTTCATCATCGAAGAAGTCGAGGCGGTAAGGCTGCTCGCTGCCCATCGGATAGAGATCAAGCAACGCACCGCGGGTGGCGTACTCCCCGTGCTCCATCACCTGATCAACGTGGCGATAGCCCGCGCTTTCGAGTTGATTACGCAGCGCTTCGCGTGACAGGCGCTGGCCTTTTTTCATCACCAGTGCGTGGCCGTGCAGGAAACTGTGCGGACAGACGCGCTGCATCAGCGTGCTGACCGGCACAATCAGTACGCCGCGCTGCATAGTTGGCAGTTGGTACAGTGTCGACAGGCGTGAGGAGATAATGTCCTGATGCGGGGAGAAGCTGTCGTAAGGCAGCGTTTCCCAGTCGGCGAGATTCATCACCAGATTATCGGTGAACTGGCTGATTTCGTCGTGCAGACGCAGCGCATTTTGCATATCCGGGGCGATAAGCACCACCGGACCGGCGTGACGTTCAGCGATTTCTGCCACCAGTGTCGCGCAGGCGGCACCGGTCAGTTCGCCAAGCTGGCGCTGGTCGCCAGGTTTACTCGGTAGGTCGTAACGGGCATGTTCAGGCATAGTCGGCGCACGTTCTCCAGAAAGCCGTGTCTTCACGGTAATAATATAAATTTGCTGTACTTATTATCCGTGATGGCGGCGGGAGTGCAACCGCATAAAATGATGAATCCAGTGGATCAGAGAGTTTGTCGCTTCTGCTGGCTTAGCTTGCGGTACTGCTGCGGCGACATGCCGACGTAGCGACTGAAGGTGCTGTAGAAGCGGCTGCTGGAACGAAAGCCTGCGGTCATCGCGACATCAAGGATGGTTTTATCGGTGTCGCTCAGCAGGGCGCGTACGTGGTTAATGCGCATGGCGGTGATGTACTGCTTTAAGGTGAGCTGCATCACGCGCTGAAAAATGCCCATCGCATAGTTGGCGTTGAGCTTGACGTGATCCGCCACGTCGTTAATGGTCAGCGCCTGATCGTAGTTATCGGCAATAAAGCCCAGCATCTGGCTAACGTAAAACTGCGCGTGGCGCGAGACGCTGTTCTTATGGGTTCGTGAGGTTTTGTTAAGCAGGATGGGCTGCCAGCCGGAGAGGCTAAAGCGTTTGAGCATCAGGCCGATTTCATCGATTGCCAACTGGCGAATCTGTTCGTTTGGGCTGTAGGCCTCCTGCTGCCAGCGCAGTACTTCAAAGGTGCTGAGCTGCTGGGTCGCCAGCGATTGCACCACCATGCCGTGGGTGACGTGGTTAATCAGCTCCCGGTCCAGCGGCCAGGAGAGAAACTGGTGCATCGGCAGGCTGAAAATCGCCATCTGCCGACAGTCGCCCGGTCGCGTCAGCTGATGCGGAGTACAGGCCCAGAACAGGGTGATGTGTCCCTGTTTTATCTGCACCACCTCGTTGTTAATCAGATACTCCACATCGCCGTCAAACGGCACGTTGACCTCCACCTGACCGTGCCAGTGGCTGGCAGGCATGGCGTGCGGCCGACGCAGTTCAATGTCCATGCGCTGGTATTCAGAATAGAGCGACAGTGGGCTACGGGTCTGCTTTTCATCGCCGTTGCACATATGCGGATCGCGGGGCAGAAAGGTGATTGGCTCGTCGCTCATGGTGACTCCGTTTCCTGAATTATCAGAATCATGCCAGCAGGGCAGACTCAAACGCGGGTGCTATTATATCCGTTAGCTATGTTTCGGTGAGTTGTAGGTGCAAGTCTGCGGCGTCAGTGCTTACCGGAAAATGTGTATTTTGCTGAAAGCGTTAGAGGCCTCCGAATGCGAGCCATTGTGCTTAGGGCCGGGAGAGTTGGACCATGTAGAGCAAAGAGAGATAGTTCTGGCGGGTACTGGAGAAAATGTCCAGAAGGGCCATATCTTCTTTGGGGAAATATCGATATAGGCAGAGATACTGCGAATCTACGTCTAACCAGCGTTGCAGCGTTATGCCCATTTGCAGGGCACCTGGGTCTGGTGGGTAGCGCGTCGGATTGGTTTCAATCGCGTCGAGTGCCCGCTCCAGTAAGTCGGCCGTGAAAGCCTGGGCCTCTTTCAGCGGCATCCGTGTCGCTTTGTACGCTTCTATGACATCGAGCGTTTGCTCGGCAGTCCTGGTAATGTATACGATCGTCACGTTGTCCTCCTGGACCCACTGTTACTCCGCCGCTCTCCTGCGGGCAAGGGCATCGCGACCAGAACTATAATGGCCTTCCTCATAATCACGCTGGGACAACCCGACCAGTTTCAGCATGGCTGCAGTTTCCATGTGCAGCTGGCGTTCGGCCAGTTCCGCTTCACGTTCGTCGGCGGTCTGCACAAACAGCTCTGTCGTGCCATTTTTGGTGATATAGACCCCACCTCTGAATTGCTCAGGGTTGCCAAGCATTTCGCGAGCCGACTTTTGGGAAATCGTGGTTGTCATCGTTTTACACCTTATCTCATTGGCCAACGGTCTGAATGACCGTGCTGGCATACTGTCATTGTCTACATTAGCAGCAGTTTGCAAGGGTGGCAATATTTGTCATAAATTTTACCCCCCCCTCTGCTTTTAATCGTCGTACTTGCCATTAGCGCAAAAGCGGCATTTAGCACCACCCTATCTACCAAACGATTCAGGCAATCCTGCATAGAGCGTCTGACCAGTTCGGCGGTTATAAACAGATACTAGCCTGATTAGCAGGCCGGATACTCTGCTTTTTAGTCAATTTACTCCCAAAAACTCAGATCTTGTCGCGAGCGGCATCAGATCTGAGTTTTTGGGAATGCTCATCAGGGAAGACGGAGGTTTTCATCCAGGACGCGTGCCACGATAAAGGCGTTCACTACTGTTTCTGGAGAGTCATGATGACAGCACCAAAAATTACCTTTATCGGCGCGGGTTCGACCATTTTCGTTAAAAATATCCTGGGCGATGTTTTTCATCGCGAGGCACTTAAATCAGCGCATATCGCCCTGATGGATATCGATGAGACGCGCCTTGAAGAGTCGCACATTGTGGTGCGTAAACTGATGGATTCCGCCGGTGCATCCGGCCATATCACCTGCCATACCGACCGCAAAGCGGCGCTACAGGGCGCTGATTTTGTGGTGGTCGCCTTCCAGATTGGCGGCTACGAGCCGTGCACCGTGACCGATTTTGAGGTCTGCAAACGCCACGGGTTGGAGCAGACCATTGCCGATACCCTCGGGCCTGGCGGCATTATGCGTGCGCTACGCACCATCCCGCACCTGTGGCAAATTTGCGACGACATGACCGAAGTCTGCCCTGATGCCACCATGCTGAACTACGTTAACCCAATGGCGATGAACACCTGGGCCATGTACGCCCGTTATCCGCACATCAAGCAGGTGGGGCTGTGCCACTCGGTACAGGGTACGGCGGAAGAGCTGGCTCGCGACCTGAATATCGACCCTGCCACGCTGCGCTATCGCAGCGCCGGGATTAACCATATGGCGTTCTATCTGGAGCTGGAGCGTAAAACCGCCGACGGTCGCTATGTTAACCTCTACCCAGAACTGCTGGCCGCCTATGACGCGGGGCAGGCGCCGAAACCGAATATTCACGGCAATGAACGCTGCCAGAATATCGTGCGCTATGAGATGTTTAAAAAGCTGGGCTATTTTGTCACCGAGTCGTCAGAGCACTTTGCAGAATACACCCCGTGGTTTATCAAACCGGGGCGCGAGGATCTGATTGAACGCTATAAGGTGCCGCTGGACGAGTATCCAAAACGTTGCGTCGAGCAGTTGGCGAACTGGCATAAAGAGCTGGAAGAGTACAAAACCGCCGACCGCATCGATATCAAACCGTCCCGTGAATACGCTAGCACCATTATGAACGCTATCTGGACCGGTGAGCCAAGTGTGATTTACGGCAACGTTCGTAACGACGGGCTTATCGATAACCTGCCGCAGGGCAGCTGCGTTGAGGTAGCGTGCCTGGTGGATGCCAACGGTATTCAGCCAACCAAAGTGGGTACGATTCCGTCTCATCTGGCGGCTATGATGCAAACCAATATCAACGTGCAGACGCTGCTGACCGAAGCGATTCTGACCGAAAACCGCGACCGCGTTTACCACGCGGCGCTGATGGACCCGCATACCGCCGCAGTGCTGGGCATTGAAGAGATTTACGCGCTGGTGGATGACCTGATTGCCTCACACGGCGATTGGCTGCCGGCCTGGCTGCACCGTTAAGCCCAACTGCGCCGGGCGTAAGACCCGGCGCTTACCTCTCTAATAACAGAAGGCGGGCGCTGGTAACAGCGACCCGGTACCCTATGAGCATCTCTCTGACAACAAAACTCAGTTACGGATTCGGTGCGTTTGGTAAGGATTTCGCCATCGGTATCGTCTACATGTACCTGATGTACTACTACACCGACGTGGTGGGATTATCGGTAGGCCTGGTGGGCACGCTGTTTCTGGTGGCTAAAATCTGGAATGCGTTCAACGACCCGATCATGGGCTGGGTGGTGAACGCTACGCGAACGCGATGGGGCAAGTTTAAGCCGTGGATCCTGCTCGGCACGCTGGCGAACTCGCTGGTGCTGTTTTTACTGTTCAGCGCCCACCTGTTTGAAGGCACTACGCAGGTGGTGTTCGTCTGCATCACCTACATCCTGTGGGGCACGACCTATACCCTGATGGATATTCCGTTCTGGTCGCTGGTACCCACCATTACTCTGGATAAACGCGAGCGCGAACAGTTGGTGCCGTTCCCGCGCTTTTTTGCCAGCCTCGCCGGGTTCGTCACTGCTGGGATTACGCTGCCGTTCGTGAACTACGTGGGCGGCGCAGACCGGGGATTTGGCTTCCAGATGTTCACGCCGGTGCTGATCGCGTTCTTTATCGCCTCGACGATTGTCACGCTGCGCAACGTCCATGAAGTCTTCTCGTCAGACAGCGATGCCACGGCGGACAGTAGCCGCCTGTCGCTGAAATCCATTCTCGCCCTCATCTACAAAAACGATCAGCTCTCCTGCCTGCTGGGCATGGCGCTGGCCTACAACGTGGCGTCGAATATCATCACCGGCTTTGCCATTTACTATTTCACCTACGTGGTCGGCGATGCGGATCTGTTCCCGTACTACCTCTCCTATGCCGGGGCGGCCAACCTGCTGACGTTGGTGCTGTTCCCGCGTCTGGCGAAGGCGCTGTCGCGACGAGTGCTGTGGGCGGGGGCGTCACTTCTGCCGATGGTCAGCGGCGGCGTGCTGTTACTGATGGCACTGGCGGGTTCGGCGAACGTGTTGGTCATCTGCCTTGCGGGGATTTTCCTGAACGTCGGCACCGCGCTGTTCTGGGTTCTGCAGGTGATTATG
Source organism: Kluyvera sp. EC_51 (assembly GCF_019584505.1). Lineage (NCBI taxonomy): Bacteria > Pseudomonadati > Pseudomonadota > Gammaproteobacteria > Enterobacterales > Enterobacteriaceae > Kluyvera > Kluyvera sp. EC_51. The sequence continues at coordinate 10,772 of NZ_VDAG01000030.1, forward strand.
GTGGCGGATACCGTGGATTACGGCGAGTACAAGTTTAACGTTCGCTGCGAAAGCATCGCCTATGCGGTGCAGACGATGGTGGTCAAGGGCGGGTCGGCGTTTGCCGCCTTCTTTATCGCGGTGGTGCTTGGGGTGATTGGCTATACGCCAAACGTTGCCCAGTCTGCTGAAACCGTGCTCGGTATGCAGTTCATCATGATTGTGCTGCCTGTCGTGTTCTTTGCGATTACCCTGGTGCTCTATTTCCGCTTCTACCGTCTGAACGGCGACCAGTTGCGTAAAATTCAGATTCACCTGTTGGATAAATACCGCAAAGTGCCGACGCCCGCAGCACCGCAAGAGGTGCCGGTCAGGCCGATTCCCGTTACCCGCGATGCGCAGGCCTAACGATGGAGTGGGCTTCCTGGATTGGCTATGTAGCCGCCTGCCTGACGACACTGTCGTTCTTACCGCAGGCCATTAAGGTGATCGCCACCCGCAACACTCAGGGGATTTCAGGTCTGATGTACATCATGTTTGTTTGCGGGCTGGTGATGTGGCTGATTTACGGCGTGATGATTGAAGATACGGCGGTCAGCATGGCGAATTTGATGACGCTGGTGTTCGCCATGCCGATTTTGATTATCAAGTTCCGACGCGGGTAGGGCGTATTGTGAGGATTGCCGGATGGCGTTAGCGCCATCCGGCAGCTTTTAACTGTCGGCAGTGCCAACCCGCCAGTACGATAACCGTTGTCAGCGCACCTAGCAGGGCACAGAACATATCCGATTGGGTATCCCACGGGTCGCCCTGAGTGCCGAGAAAATCATCCGCGCCTTGCCCCATTGCCAGCGCCGCCCACCACTCAATCAGCTCGTAGGTTGCGCTAATGGCGAGCGCTACGCAGCAGACCAGAAACGCCAGCATTTTACGCCCGCGTACAATGTGCCCACGCAGCAGGATTTCGCGCGTCGCCAGCGCTGGCACCAGCCCCTGGAAGAAATGCCCCAGTTTGTCGTACGGGTTACGGCTGAGGTCAAGCCAGGCCTGTACGTCAAAGCCAATCGGTACCTTCGCGTAGGTGTACTGACCGCCGACCATCAGAATAATGGCGTGAAAGAAAATCAGCGTGTAAAGCAGCGGGGTGAGGGGATAGCGTTTCGCCGTGAATAGCAGCAGCGGCACAACGATAATCACCGGGGTGACCTCCATCAGCCAGGTCACTTTTTCAGCGGCGTTCACGCCGGTATAAATCAGGAACAGCGCCAGAAGCGCCGCGCCTGCGGATAACAGCAGAGGATTTACGGTGCGGATCATCATGAATTCGCAAATAAAGGGAAAACATCACTATTGTCCGTGACGACCAAAATTTCAATGTTTGCGTCCTTTCGTCAGCGATTGTCAGCCTTGCGCTTACGGTTCAGTCATTTACCCATCCTGCTTTCGCTTATATACTCGTGCATCTGCTTTCAGCAACCAGACGGATTACATGTACCAACCTGTCGCACTATTTATCGGCCTGCGCTACATGCGTGGGCGAGCAGCGGACCGCTTCGGTCGCTTTGTTTCCTGGCTGTCGACTATCGGCATCACGCTTGGCGTGATGGCGCTGGTGACCGTACTTTCGGTGATGAACGGCTTTGAACGCGAGCTGCAAAACAACATTCTGGGGCTGATGCCGCAGGCCATTCTGACAGCCGAACAGGGCTCCCTCAACCCACAACAGCACCCGGAACAGAGCGCGAAGCTTCAGGGCGTAACGCGCGTCGCACCGCTTACCACCGGTGATGTGGTGCTGCAAAGCGCACGTAGCGTTTCGGTCGGGGTGATGCTGGGGATCGACCCGGCGCAAAAAGATCCGCTCACGCCGTACCTGGTCAACGTCAAACAGACCGATCTCACCGCCGGAAAATATAACGTCATTCTCGGCGAGCAGCTTGCCGGGCAGCTCGGGGTTAACCGCGGCGATCAAATTCGCGTGATGGTGCCTTCTGCCAGCCAGTTTACGCCGATGGGTCGCCTGCCGAGCCAGCGCCTGTTTACGGTGATTGGCACTTTTGCTGCCAACAGCGAGGTCGACGGTTACCAGATGCTGGTCAATATTCAGGATGCCTCCCGCCTGATGCTCTACCCGCTGGGGAATATCACCGGCTGGCGTCTGTGGCTGGATAAACCGCTGCAGGTGGATACTCTGAGCCAGCAAACATTGCCGCAGGGCACCAAATGGCAGGACTGGCGCGAGCGTAAAGGCGAGCTGTTCCAGGCCGTGCGCATGGAAAAGAATATGATGGGGCTGCTGCTGAGCCTGATCGTCGCCGTTGCCGCGTTTAACATCATCACCTCGCTGGGGCTGATGGTGATGGAGAAGCAGGGCGAAGTCGCCATTCTGCAAACCCAGGGGCTGACGCCGCGACAGATCCTCACCGTCTTTATGGTGCAAGGCGCCAGCGCGGGCATTATTGGCGCGCTGTTAGGCGCGGTGCTTGGCGTGCTGCTGGCCAGCCAGCTCAATAATTTAATGCCGATTATCGGCGCGTTCCTCGACGGTGCGGCGCTGCCGGTTGCCATCGAGCCGCTGCAGGTTATCGTGATTGCGCTGGTGGCGATGGCCCTGGCGCTGCTGTCGACGCTTTACCCTTCCTGGCGCGCTGCCGCCACTCAACCCGCTGAGGCTTTACGTTATGAATAAGATCCTGTTGCAATGCGACAACCTGTGCAAACGCTATCAGGAAGGCAATGTGCAAACCGACGTTCTGCACAATGTCAGCTTCAGCATTGGCGAAGGCGAAATGATGGCGATTGTCGGCACCTCCGGTTCCGGTAAAAGTACGCTGCTGCACCTGCTCGGCGGGCTGGATACGCCAACTACTGGCGACGTGATTTTCAGCGGTCAACCGATGAGCAAGCTCTCTTCGGCGGCGAAAGCTGAACTGCGTAATCAGAAACTCGGTTTTATCTACCAGTTCCACCATCTGCTGCCGGACTTTACCGCGCTGGAAAACGTGGCGATGCCGCTGCTGATTGGCAAGAAGAAAACGGCTGAAATCACCACCCGTGCGCTGGAAATGTTGAAAGCGGTAGGGCTTGAGCATCGCGCGAGCCACCGTCCATCGGAGCTCTCCGGCGGCGAACGTCAGCGCGTGGCGATTGCCCGTGCGTTGGTGAATAACCCACGCCTGGTGCTGGCCGATGAACCAACCGGTAACCTTGATGCGAAAAATGCTGACAGCATCTTCAAACTGCTGGGCGAATTGAATCAGTCGCAGGGCACCGCCTTCCTGGTGGTGACGCACGATCTTCAACTGGCGAAACGAATGGGCCGTCAGCTCGAAATGCGCGATGGCCACCTGAGCGACCAACTGACCCTGATGGGAGCGCATTAATGGCTCCGTCCCTCTCATTACTGATCGGCCTGCGCTTTAGCCGCAGCCGTCGGCGCGGCGGCATGGTGTCGCTGATTTCCGTTATCTCTACGGTCGGCATCGCGCTGGGCGTGGCGGTGCTGATCATTGGCCTTAGCGCGATGAACGGTTTTGAGCGTGAGCTGAATAACCGCATTCTGGCGGTGGTGCCGCACGGTGAAATTGAAGCGGTGAACCAGCCGTGGAATCACTGGCAGAACGTGTTGCCAAAAGTGGAAGCGGTGAAGGGCATTGAAGCCGCGGCGCCGTACATCAACTTTACCGGCCTGGTCGAGAGCGGCAGCAACCTGCGCGCCATCCAGGTGAAGGGCGTTGATCCCGTGCAGGAGAGCAAGCTCAGCGCGCTGCCGCGTTTTATCCAGGCTGAAGCATGGGCTAATTTTAAAGCCGGTGAACAGCAGATTATTCTCGGCAAAGGCGTGGCCGATGCGCTGAAGGTGAAGGCGGGAGACTGGGTCTCCATCATGATCCCGAACTCGAATCCGGAACATAAGCTGCTGCAGCCAAAACGCGTGCGCCTGCACGTGACGGGGATTCTGCAGCTAAGCGGCCAGCTCGACCACAGCTTTGCGATGATCCCAATGCAGGACGCCCAGCAGTATCTCGACATGGGCGAGAGCATCTCCGGTATCGCCATCAAGGTGAACGACGTCTTTAACGCCAACAAACTGGTGCGTGATGCAGGCGAAGTGACCAATAACTATGTCTACATCAAAAGCTGGATTGGCACCTACGGCTACATGTACCGCGACATCCAGATGATCCGCGCCATTATGTATCTGGCGATGGTGCTGGTGATCGGCGTGGCCTGCTTTAACATCGTCTCCACGCTGGTGATGGCGGTGAAAGATAAAAGCAGCGATATTGCGGTGCTGCGCACACTGGGCGCCAAAGACGGGCTGATTCGCGCCATTTTCGTGTGGTATGGTTTATTGGCTGGCCTGCTGGGTAGCGTGTGTGGCGTGGTGATTGGGGTGCTTGGCTCCCTGTACCTGACCAACATTATCAACGTGATTGAAAAACTTATTGGTCACCAGTTCTTATCTGGCGACATCTATTTTATCGACTTCCTGCCGTCTGAATTGCACTGGCTGGATGTCGTTTATGTGCTGGTCACGGCACTGTTGCTGAGTCTGCTGGCGAGCTGGTATCCCGCCCGTCGCGCCAGCCGAATCGACCCTGCGAGGGTGCTGAGTGGCCAGTAATTTGACGTCCTGACCGTGTGGCCTTGCTGCTGCGCGCGTCAGTTAGAGGAATGAACAATGATGCATTACGGATTTGACATTGGCGGCAGCAAGATTGCACTTGGCGTATTTGATTCATCGCGCCAGCTACGGTGGGAAACGCGCGTTCCCACGCCGAAAGAGAGCTATGAACGCTTTCTTGACGCGGTCATCGCACTGGTAAAAGAGGCCGACGAACGCTTTGACTGTCGGGGTACAGTGGGGATAGGCATTCCCGGCATGCCGGAAACCGAGGGCGGTTTGCTGTACGCGGCTAACGTCCCGGCGGCCAGCGGCAAACCGCTGCGCGCAGATTTAAGCCGTCTGCTCGATCGCGACGTCCGTCTGGATAACGACGCCAACTGTTTCGCGATTTCCGAAGCCTGGGACGACGAGTTCACCCAGTATCCGCTGGTGATGGGGCTGATTCTCGGCACCGGCGTTGGCGGCGGTATCGTCCTGAACGGTAAATCGATTACCGGTCATAGCTATATTACCGGCGAGTTTGGCCATATTCGCCTGCCGGTGGATGCGCTGGAAGTGGTGGGGCGTGATTTTCCGCTTACCCGCTGCGGCTGCGGCCAGTCCGGCTGCATTGAAAACTATTTATCCGGTCGTGGTTTTGCGTGGCTGTACGCGCATTTTTATCAGCAGCCGCTGACCTCGCCGGAAATTGTTGCTCTCTGGCAGCAAGGGGATCCTAACGCGCGTGAGCACGTTGAACGCTATCTGGATCTGCTTGCGGTGTGCCTTGGCAACATCCTGACCATCGTCGACCCGGATTTGGTGGTGCTCGGCGGTGGGTTATCTAATTTTACAGCGATCGCCGATGGACTAGCGCAACGCTTACCGCGTCATTTACTGCCTGTAGCCCGTACGCCGCGCATTGAGCGCGCCCGTCACGGTGATGCAGGGGGGATGCGCGGCGCGGCGTTCCTTCATCTGACCAACTAACATGGAGTAGATATGCAGTCGCGCCGCTTACATCGATTGAGCCGTTTTCGTCGGAATAAACGTCAGCTGCGCCAGCGTCTGCGCCAGCGAATTTTCTTTACGGACAGGGTGATGCCAGAAGAGATGGATAAACCAAGAGTGGTCGTACTGACGGGCGCAGGCATTTCGGCGGAGTCGGGCATTCGGACCTTCCGCGCGGCGGACGGGCTGTGGGAAGAGCATCGGGTTGAGGACGTGGCGACGCCGGAAGGCTACCACCGCGATCCTGAGCTGGTGCAGCGCTTCTACAACGAACGCCGTCGTCAGCTACAGCAGGCGGAGATTGCGCCGAATCCGGCGCATCTGGCGCTGGCAAGGCTGGAAGAGGCGCTGGGTGAGAACGTGCTGGTGGTGACGCAGAACATCGACAATCTGCATGAACGCGCGGGCAATAAAAACGTGCTGCACATGCACGGCGAACTGCTCAAGGTGCGCTGCACCCAAAGCGGCCAGGTGTTTGACTGGCCGGGCGATCTGACCGTTGACGATCGCTGCCACTGCTGCCAGTTCCCGGCGCCGCTGCGCCCGCATATCGTTTGGTTTGGCGAAATGCCGTTTGAGATGGACCATATCTATATGGCGCTGGCGAGGGCGGATATCTTTATCGCCATCGGCACATCGGGCCACGTCTACCCGGCGGCGGGTTTTGTTCACGAAGCGAAGCTGCACGGTGCGCATACCGTCGAGCTGAACCTTGAGCCAAGCCAGGTCGGCAGTGAATTTGAAGAGAAGCACTATGGTCTGGCAAGCGAAGTGGTGCCAGCGTTTGTGGCGAAGCTGCTGAAAGAAATTTGATGTTTGGGTTATGACAATGAAAAAGCGGAGCTCAGGCTCCGCTTTTTTTATTGCTGTCATCCCGGCGACGCTGCGCTTGGCCGGGCTACATTGTGTTGGTTAAACTTCACTCAGCAATGCCTCGACGTAGAGATAACCGCTGCCCAGTAACTGCTGCCCCGGGGTCAATTGACCGAATCCAATCTGCGTGGCCTTAATTTTCGGCGTATCGCCGTGATCGAAAGGGTTAAACCCGGTCTGGCGGATAATGGTGTTCAGCCAGGGTTCGCCAAAGGCACAGCTTCGACCATACAGCCAGATCTGGTTAATGTTGAGAATATTCAGAAAGTTATACAGGCTTAGCCCGATAGCGCTGGCCGCGTTTTCCACCCACGCCCGTACCGGACCTTCTCCGCGCCGCCAGGCATCGATCAGCTGTGCGGTGGTGAGGTTATCGGGGTCGAGACTCTGGTTACCAGGACGAGATTTTAACCAGATACGGGCCTGCTTTTTCAACGCACTTAATGACGCCACCGTCTCAAGACAGCCGTAGCGACCGCAGTCACAGGCCATCCCATCGGGGTTGATGATGGTATGGCCAATTTGTCCCGAACCATACAGGCTCCCGCGCCAAATCCTGTCGTTAATCACGAACGATGAACCAATGCCGTAATCGACATTAATCACGCAGAAGTCTTCCAGCGCCGCCGGATTTTGCCATTTCTCCGCCAACGCCAGCATCACACAGTCATTATCCAGACGCACCTGTATGCCCAGTTGTTCTTCCAGCAGATAGCGGATTTCCAGCGGCGCTTTCCACGGTGCCTGCGGCATGGTTTGCGAAACCCCGGTCACCGGGTCGACCTGACCATGTACACCAAGCGCCAGGTTAATGATGGCCTGCGGATGCTGCTTTCTATACCGCCGCCAGTGGGCCGCAATGGCGCTAATCAACGCGGTGGGCTGCGGGGCGCTAATGGTTTCGTGCTGCACGTCACCGATGGGGAGAAGACGGCTATCGGCGAGCTGACTGCTGATATGGGTAGGCGACACGTTCATACACAGCAGCCAGGCCCCGTCGGTGGGGATCTGGAAGCTGCCGCTGTTGAGCCCGCGCTGGCTGAGGTTTTCCCGTGAATGGGTAATACGGCCTTCATCCAGCAACTCCTGCAGAATATTGCTGACCGCCGGGATCGACAGCCCGGTTATCTGCGCCAGCCGGGACTTACTGAGCTGCTTTTCGCGCCATAAATGGCCAAGAAATACCTGCTTATTGGTCTGCCTGACCCGGGCATTATTAAAACCGGTTCGCAACATTTACTTAACTCCCTTAACTGTATTGCGTGAGCATTGCGCATTTTAACCGCGACATGCTCGGCCAGAATGTTGTCATTCCCCCATTTCACTTCAATTTATTTAGTGGAGAGCTGAATGTACAGTGCAGTGAAGGTTTGGCAAGAAACCGTATCCCTCCCGACATGGACCACCGGCGCCGAAGATCCTAACCCCATGTTTCTCGAAAAACGCGTCTATCAGGGCTCATCCGGCGCGGTCTGGCCTTATGGGGTGATTGATACCCTGACCGGTGAGCGTGAAATGCGCGACTACCAGGCGGTCTGGATGGAGAATGATTTCATCCGCGTCATGCTGCTACCGGAGCTCGGCGGGCGTATCCATCGTGCCTACGATAAAGTCCGTGAGCGTGACTTTGTCTACTACAACGAAGTGGTGAAACCGGCGCTGGTCGGTCTGTTGGGGCCGTGGATCTCCGGCGGCATTGAGTTTAACTGGCCGCAGCATCACCGCCCGACCACCTTTATGCCGGTTGACGTCACTATCCAGGCAGGCAAGCAGGGCGAACAGACGGTATGGATGGGCGAGGTGGAGCCGATGCGTGGTCTGCAGGTGATGGCGGGCTTCACGCTGTATCCGGACCGGGCGCTCATTGAAATTACCGGTAAGGTCTTTAACGGCAACGCCACCCCGCGTCACTTCCTCTGGTGGGCTAACCCGGCGGTGAAGGGCGGCGACGATCACCAGAGCATCTTCCCACCGGACGTGACCGCCGTTTTCGACCACGGCAAGCGCGCCGTATCGGCATTCCCTATCGCCACCGGGACGTATTACAAGGTGGACTACTCCGCTGGCGTGGATATCTCACGCTATAAAAACGTGCCGGTACCGACCTCCTATATGGCGGAAAAATCAGACTATGACTTTGTTGGCGCCTACCATCACGGCGAACATGGCGGGCTGTTGCACGTTGCAGACCATCACGTCTCACCGGGCAAAAAACAGTGGAGCTGGGGCTACGGTGATTTTGGTCAGGCCTGGGATCGCAACCTGACCGATGAGAACGGCCCGTACATTGAACTGATGACAGGGGTCTACACCGATAATCAGCCTGACTTCACCTGGTTGGCCCCGTTTGAAGAGAAGGTCTTTGTGCAGAACTTCCTGCCATATGGTGAATTGGGACGGGTGCACAACGCCAGCACGACCCTGGCTATCAAACTGGAACGCCAGGACGATAACATCACGCTGGGCGTCTACGCCGTGGCCCCACTGCATGAAGTCAGCGTTGTGCTGACGGCAGAGGGCGAACCGCAGTGGGAGACCGTTATCTCATTAACGCCGGGGGAAAGCTGGCAGCAGACGCTGCCGTCGCCGGGGCCGCAACGTTTATCGCTGGCAGTGCTTGATACCACCGGAACCACGCTGCTGCGCTACGACGAACATATTCCACAGGAGACCCCGCTGCCGGATGCTGCACAAGCCCCGGCGCAGCCAGAGGCGCTTGATAACCCGGATGAACTCTATTTCATCGGCCAGCACCTTGAGCAGTATAACCATGCCAGCCGTCATGCGCAGGACTACTACCGTCGTGCGCTGGCTATCGACCCTCATGATTATCGCAATAACGTCGCGCTCGGTACGCTGGCACTGAATGCTGCCGACTGGGTGCAGGCGCAGCAGTGCGCGGAAGCCGCGCTGGTGCGGGCGCATCGTCTGAATAAAAACCCGCGCGATGGTGAGGCTAGTTGGCTGCTGGCAACGGCGCTGGAGCGTCAGGGTAACGACGATGCGGCATGGGATAGCTATTACAAAGCGAGCTGGAGCGGTAACTGTCGCGATGCGGCCTTCTGGGCGCTGGCGCGACTGGCGATGAAGCGCGGTGACTATGCTGATGCGCTGGAAAAAGTGGAGAAAAGCCTGCTGTTTAACGGCAGCAACAACCTGGCGATGGGGCTGAAGGCGCTGGTTCTGGCGCGTCTCGGTCGGGAAGACGAAGCGCTGCGCTGGACTGCCCAACAGCTTTCACACTATCCGCTGAGCTACCCGCTGCACTATGCGCGCTTTGCGATCCGTGGTGATGCTGCCGATCGTGATGCTCTGCTGCAGGTGACGGGACAGCGCGGAACCAACGCCAGCATTCTGGCCGGCTGGCTTGTCTCGCTGGGCCTGCGCGAGGACGCGCGAACGCTGCTGGCCGTTCTCGATAGCCAGGAGACGCTGCCGCTGCTGTGGCGCGCGGCGCTGGGCGACGATCGTGCTGCCAACCTGCAACGGGCGCGGCAGGCCTTTGCCCGTCGGGTGCGCTTCCCTAACACCCTGGATGAAGTGCAGATGCTGCAACAACTCCAGGACTCACCTTTTGCTATCTGGCTGCTGGGCTGCTTCTGGTACAGCAAGCGTCGTTACGATGATGCGGTAGCCTGCTGGCAGCAAACCCTGACGCTGGAACCGACCTTTGCCCCGGCTCACCGTCTGCTGGGTATCTGGCAGTGGAACAAACAGCACGATGCCGATGCAGCGGCGCAAAGTCTGGCGCAAGCGGTGGCGCTGGAACCCGAGAATGCGCGCTTCCTGTTTGAGCTGGACTGTCTTGCGAAGCTGAACGCAGAAAGCGTTGAGACCCGATTAACTCGGCTTAATGACCGCCTGAGCGTGGTCTTCCGCCGCGACGATCTGACCGCCGAGTTGCTCAGCCTATGGCATGCCCACGGTGATTATGACGCCGCCGCAGAGGTTCTGCGCGACCGTGTCTTCCATCCATGGGAAGGCGGTGAGGGGAAGGTTACCGGCCAGTATTTGCTCAACCAGATGCATCGGGCGTTAGCACAGGACGATCCCCACAAGGCCACCGCACTGCTGGAAGCCGCGCTGCACTACCCGCATAACCTTGGCGAAGGCCGCCTGCCGGGGCAAACGGATAACGACATCTGGTATCTGCTGGGTGTCTATGCCTCTCAGATGGGCCTGCACGAACAGGCGCGGTACTACTTCAGCCGTGCTCGTGACGGCGAATCGGTACTGGAGGCTGGGCGTTACTACAACGACCAGCCTGCCGACTACCTCTTCTGGCAGGGGATGGCGCGCCGGGTTCTCGGCGATCACGCCGGGGCTGACGCGCATTTCCGCAGCTTTATCCATTGGGCTGAAGCGAATCGTGATACTGCGCCGGAGAGTGATTTCTTCGCGGTGTCCTTGCCGGACCTGGTGGCGCTGGATAGCGATAGTCGCCAGCAGCATCAGCAGCACTGTCTGTTTATCGAGGCGCTGGGCTGGCTGGGGCAGGGAGAACGTGAACGCGCCAGTGAATTGCTGACCCGCCTGCTGGCGCTGAATCCGGCTCACGACAAAGCACACCTGTTCCGTCATGTGTTGAAACGCGAGCTGTTGCCATAACATAACAGCGGGTGGCACGAGCCACCCGCCACTCTGACCCTGCGTTTTCCGACTGAGGAAATCAACATGAAAGCTACAGAATTAAAAATGGGGTACGTCTGGACCATCTGCCTGGTCGCCGCCTGCGGCGGGCTGTTATTTGGCTATGACTGGGTGGTGATCGGCGGTGCCAAGCCGTTCTATGAAGCCTATTTCAATATCACCGATCCGGCGCAGTCCGGGTGGGCGATGAGCTCGGCGCTGGTGGGCTGCGTGCTCGGCGCGCTGGTTTCGGGCTGGTGTGCCGACAAATTTGGTCGCCGACTGCCGCTTATTCTGGCGGCCATTCTCTTCAGCGCGTCGGCGTGGGGAACGGCGATGGCCAGCAACTTTGACATGTTTGTGGTGTATCGCATCGTCGGCGGCGTCGGGATTGGGCTGGCCTCTGCGCTCAGCCCACTCTATATCGCCGAAGTGAGCCCGGCGGAAAAACGCGGTCGCTTTGTGGCTATCAACCAGCTGACTATCGTGATTGGCGTGCTGGCGGCGCAGCTGGTGAACCTGCTGATTGCCGAGCCGGTCGCCGCCGGGGCAACCCAGCAGGCGATCGTGGAAAGCTGGAACGGGCAAACGGGCTGGCGCTGGATGTTTGGCGCGGAGCTTCTGCCGGCGGTGGCTTTTTTACTGCTGCTGTTTATCGTACCGGAATCGCCGCGCTGGCTGATGAAGGCCGGGAAAGAGGCTCGCGCCCGCCAGATGCTGGAACGCATTGGTTCACCGGAATACGCCAGCCGTACCCTGAACGATATCGCCCATACGCTGGCGAAAGACAGCCAGCGGGTTGCTTTCTCTACGCTGTTACAGCCGCAGGTTAAGCCGGTCGTTATCATGGGCGTCGTACTGGCTATCTTCCAGCAGTGGTGCGGCATCAACGTGATTTTCAACTATGCGCAGGAGATTTTTGCCTCCGCCGGGTTTGATATCAACGGCACGCTGAAATCGATAGTCGCAACCGGGATTATCAACCTGGTCTTCACCATCGCCGCGCTGCCGCTAGTGGATAAACTGGGGCGTCGCAAGCTGATGCTGCTGGGGGCGAGCGGCTTAACGGTTATCTACGCGTTGATTGCCGGAGCCTACGCGCTGGGCATTATGGGCTGGCCGGTGCTGCTGCTGGTGCTGGCGGCGATCGCCATTTATGCGCTGACGCTGGCGCCGGTCACCTGGGTGCTGCTGGCGGAGATTTTCCCTAACCGCGTGCGTGGGCTGGCGATGTCATTGGCAACATTGGCGCTGTGGGTGGCCTGTTTCCTGCTGACCTATACCTTCCCGCTACTGAACGCCGGGCTGGGCGCAGCAGGCAGCTTCACGCTCTATGGTGTTATTTGCGCGCTGGGCTATCTCTACATCCTGCGTAACGTGCCTGAGACGAAAGGCGTGACCCTGGAGGCGCTCGAAGAGCAGCTGGCGGCGGGCCACCAGAAAAGCGCAACGGCAACCAATACCGGTCGGGCGCACTGATGACCGAACTGCTGCTTGAGAATGCGCATCTGCGGATGCGCATTACCCCGCAAGGTGGCGCCGTGCTGAGCCTGGAACGGGTGGCTGACGGCCAGCCGCTACTGCGGGCAGGGAAGGGGGCGCGGCCGGACGATGTGGCCCTGTTTCCTATGCTCCCCGTAGCGAACCGGGTACGCGACAATCGCTTTAGCCTGGCGGGAGAGCGGATAACGCTGCCGGACTCCCCGGTGGATAACGACTTCTTCCTGCATGGCGACGGCTGGGTAAGCCGCTGGACGGTGGTATCACAGGCGGCGCAACGCTGCGTTCTGACCCTGAGCCAGCGGCACGGCTGCGGCTTCGATTACCAGGCCGAGCTGAGCTATACGCTGGTAGAAGCACGTTTGCAGATGGCGATAACGCTGCGCCATCGCGGGGCCAAACCGATGCTGTATGGTATGGGGATCCACCCGTTCTTTACCCTCGATAGCGACACGACGCTGACATTCTCTTCTGCTGGTTACTGGCCAGAAGGGAAACGACATTTACCTGAGCGATGGCAGCCTGTGCTGCCTGAAGACGCCGACTTTAATCGGCCTGCGCCGGTCGCCGGTCGCTGGCAAAATGTCGGCTATTCGGGCTGGGGCGGCGTGGCGACGCTACGGCGATCGGACATGACGGTACAGTTAACGGCCCGTACGCCCTGGCTGATGCTGTATAACCCACCAGGCGAAGCGTTTGTCTGTCTTGAACCGCAAACCCATCCGGTCGATGCGCATTCGATGGACGGACAGCCGGGGTTAGTGTTACTGAATGCGGGAGAGGAGATGCATTTTACGGCGGAGATAGCGCTGGTGTAGCCCGGCGGCGCGGGGCCTGCCGGGCTAGCGGGGCGATAATTAACGTCCCGCTTTTAGCTTCTGGTAATACTCTTCATACAGCGTGCTGGCGCTGCCGACATCGTTCTGCCATTCGCCTTTGTTAATGGTCTCGGCATCCGGGTAGAGCGACTTGTCGTTGGCGACCTCCGGGCTCAGCAGCTTGCGCGCCGCCAGGTTTGGCGTTGGGTAGCCGATGGTTTCCGCCACCTCTTTTGCCACGTCCGGGCGCAGCAGGAAGTTAATCAGCTTCAGCGCGCCCTCTTTGTTTTTGGCATTGGCCGGAATAGCGAGGCTGTCCATCCAGAAGATACCGCCTTCTTTCGGCCACACCACTTCCAGCGGCGTGCCGGCCTGACGGGCCACGAACGCAGAACCGTTCCATACCATCCCCAGATTCACTTCGCCTTCCATATACGGGTTAGCCGGGTTGTCGGAGTTGAACGCTGCCACGTTTGGCATCAGCTTTTTCAGCTCGTTGTAGGCCGCTTCAATCTCTTTCGGGTCGGTGGTGTTACCGGAATAGCCGAGCTTACGCAGCGCCACCTGGAACACTTCACGGGCGTCGTCGGTCAGCAGCAGGCTGCCTTTATACTCTGGCTTCCACAGGTCGGCCCAGCTGGTGACGGTTTTTGGGTCAATCGCATCGCTGTTGATACCAATCGCCGTTGCGCCCCAGATGTAGGGGATCGAGTTGTCGTTGTTGGGATCGAACGGTTTGTTGAGCATCTCCGGGTCGAGGTTCTTAAAGTTGCTCAGCTGACTTTTATCGATCTTCTGGATCATGCCCTCTTTGCGCATCTTGTCGACAAAGTAGGTCGACGGCACCACCAGATCGTAGGCGCCGTCTTTGTAAGTCTTGAGCTTGGCGTACATGGTTTCGTTCGACTCGTAGGTCGAATAGATAACCTTGATGCCGGTCTCTTTGGTGAACTGTTCCAGAAGGCCTGGCGGCACGTACTCCGTCCAGTTATAGAAATAGAGCGTTTTGCTATCGTCCGCGTGGGCCGCACTCATGCCGAGCGCTAAAGCACCTGCCGCGAGCAGGTGGCGTGACCATTTTTTCATTTTACGTCCCCTGAGTTTAGTGCCTGACCTTCAGGCTCTTGGTTTTATCTCGTGCAATCAGCTGGCTGGCAATCACCATCACCAGCGACAGCACCAGCAAAATCGTTGCCAGCGCGTTCACTTCCGGTGAAACGCCAACTTTCACCATCGAGTAGATCTTCAGCGGCAGAATTTCATAGCTTGGCCCGGTCACGAACGACGAGACCACCACGTCATCCATCGACAGGGTAAAGCTTAACAGCCAGCCTGCGGCTACTGCCGGCAGCGCCAGCGGTAGAATAATTTTGCGCAGAATGGTCAGTTCGCTGGCACCGAGATCTTTTGCCGCTTCCAGCATACGCACGTCAAAGCCTTTGAGGCGCGAGTAGACGGTGACCACCACAAACGGCAGGCAGAAGGTGATATGCGAGAACAGCAGCGACCAGAAGCCCAGTTGAATACCGAGCAGCATAAACAGCACCAGCAGGGAAATCGCCATCACGATATCCGGTGACATCATCACCACGAACAGCATGCCGCTGACGAACGGTTTGCCGCGAAAGCGATAGCGGTACAGTGCCACGGCGGTGAGCGAGCCAATCAGCGTGGCGGCGGTGGCGGAAAAAATCGCCATCGTCAACGAGTGCTGGGCCGCCTGTAGCAGGCTGTCGTTGTTCATCAGCAGGCTGTACCACTTGGTGGTGAAGCCCTGCCAGTTGATCCCGAAGCGCGAACTGTTAAATGAGTTGACGATCAAAATGATTATCGGGATATAGAGATAGGCATAAATGGCGGACATAAAGCCGCCGCGCAGCAGTCGACCGATCATTCCAGCTCCACCTTCTTGTTCAGCAGGCGCGAAGCGCGCCAGTACACCAGCAGCATCAGCCCCATGACCACGGTCAGCGTAATGCTGGTGGCCGCGCCAAACGGCCAGTCGCGGATGTTGAGGAACTGGCTCTTGATGACGTTACCAATCAGCAGGTTTTTCGCGCCGCCCATCAGGTCGGAAACGTAGAACAGCCCCATTGCCGGTAACATTACCAGCAGGCAGCCGGCGATAATCCCCGGCATGGTCAGCGGAATGATGATGCGGATAAAGGTTTGCAGCTTGCTGGCGCCGAGGTCTTTCGCCGCTTCCAGCAGCGGTTTATCGAGCTTTTCAATGCTGGAGTAGAGCGGCATTACCATAAACGGCAGCAGAATATAGACAAGACCGATAATCACCGCGCTGGGGGTGAACATGATGCGGATAGGGGTATCAATAATGCCTAGCCATAGCAGGAATTCGTTGAGGTAGCCCTTAGTGCTGAGGAAAATTTTCAGACCGTAGATGCGAATCAGCGAGTTGGTCCAGAAGGGAACAATCAGCAAGAACAGCAGCAGCGGGCGCACGTTATGCGGCAGGCGCGCCAGAAACCAGGCGAAGGGATAGCCCAGCACCAGGCACGCCAGCGTAGCGATAAACGCCATGTTCAGCGAGTGCAGCAGCACCTCGGCATACAGCGGGTCAAGCAGCCGGGCGTAGTTGTCCAGGGTAAAGACCATCTGGACGAAGTTGGCATCATCACGCGTCAGGAAACTGGTTATGATGATCATCAGGTTGGGCAGGAACACAAACAGCACAAGCCAACCGACGATGGTGGCAATCACCACATTCTGGAACTTACTTGTGCTCTTCATCAGCCAGTACAACCTCCCAGCTTTCTACCCAATTAATCGCCATTTTCTGATCTAACGAGTGGTCAAAGTCGGGGTCGTCTTCGTTGAAGAATTCGCTGACCATCACCATCTTGCCGTTCTCAAGCTCTACCACCGACTCCAGCGTCATGCCTTTATAGTTACGCTCGCGCACGTAGCCAATCAGGCCGTCGACGTCGGTACCGTCGTGAATTTCATCGACGCGCAGATCTTCCGGGCGCAGCAGAACGTTGAGCTTCTGCCCTGGGGTGACCGGGAATTTGACGTCAATATTGCATTCGCGGCCTTCGACGCTGGCGCGAACGCGCAGCTCGTCGAGACGCTCAATAACGGTGGCGTTGAAGATATTAATCTCGCCAATAAAGCTCGCCACGAACAGATTCTTCGGCTCTTCGTAGATTTCGCGCGGCGTGCCGTCCTGCTCAATTTTGCCGTCGCGCATCACCACGATACGGTCGGACATGGTCAGGGCTTCTTCCTGATCGTGGGTGACGAACACGAAGGTGATCCCGAGCTTGCGCTGCAGCGCTTTCAGTTCGTTCTGCATCTGCTTACGCAGCTTGTAGTCGAGCGCGGAGAGGGATTCATCAAGCAGCAGCAGGCTCGGCTTGTTGACCACGGCGCGGGCAATGGCGACGCGCTGTTGCTGCCCGCCGGAGAGCTGGTGCGGTTTACGCTGGGCAAACTCTTCAAGCTGCACCATACGCAGCGCATCGTGAACCCGTGGGCTGATGTCGTTTGCCGGGGTTTTCTGCATCCGCAGGCCGAAGGCGACGTTTTCGAAAACGGTCATATGCGGGAAGAGCGCGTAGCTCTGGAACACGGTATTGACGTGGCGGTTTTCGGCGGGCACGTCGGTGATGTCCTGGTTTTCCAGATGGATGGTCCCGGCATCGACGTTTTCCAGCCCAGCGATAAGGCGAAGAACGGTTGTTTTACCGCAGCCAGAGGGGCCAAGCAGCGTGAGGAACTCGCCGTTATTGATGGTCAGGTTCAGATCGGAGATGACCGTTTTTCCATCGAAATCTTTGCGAATTCCCGCCAGTTGCACCAGCGGTGAAAGCGAACGCGATTTTGTATTCAATTTCTTACTCTGTCCCATGTCAACACACCGGATGGCTTACCGATGCGGGGTTTGTGGTTATC
This sequence comes from Kluyvera sp. EC_51, assembly GCF_019584505.1. Taxonomy (NCBI): domain Bacteria; kingdom Pseudomonadati; phylum Pseudomonadota; class Gammaproteobacteria; order Enterobacterales; family Enterobacteriaceae; genus Kluyvera; species Kluyvera sp. EC_51. Next base: position 28,103 of record NZ_VDAG01000030.1, read on the forward strand.
CACCTTTAGACGTTTAGAGGTCTGAGATTTATTAATAAGGGCTGGCATTCTACGGCAAACGATACCCAATCGCCAATCCTTGTCTAAGCTACCTTAGGTATATCTGATGATTAGCGATGAATTGATGAAAAAAATGGCCTTTGCCGGGCTAAAAGTGACCTGACGCAATATTTGTGTTTTCCTGCTTATTGATAATGTTGTCACAAAAACTGAGGGTGGCTACATGGATAAATTGCTTGAGCGTTTTTTGCAGTACGTTTCACTGGACACACAGTCGAAGCCCGGCGTGCGTCAGGTGCCGAGTACCGAAGGGCAGTGGAAACTATTACATCTGCTCAAAGAGCAATTGGAAACAATGGGGCTGGTTAACATCACGCTGAGCGAGAAGGGAACGGTGATGGGCACCCTCCCGGCGAACGTCAGCGGCGATATTCCGGCGATCGGTTTTATCTCCCATGTTGATACCGCTCCGGATTTCAGCGGCAAAAACGTCAATCCGCAAATTGTTGAAAACTATCGCGGCGGCGATATCGCGCTGGGGATCGGTGATGAAGTGCTGTCGCCGGTGATGTTCCCGGTGCTGCATCAACTGCTGGGGCAAACGCTTATCACCACCGACGGCAAAACGCTGCTGGGTGCCGATGATAAAGCCGGTATTGCCGAAATCATGACCGCGCTGGCGGTGCTGAAAGAGAAAAACATTCCGCACGGCGATATTCGCGTGGCGTTCACCCCGGATGAAGAGGTCGGCAAAGGGGCGAAGCACTTTGATGTCGACGCCTTTAACGCCCAGTGGGCCTATACCGTAGACGGCGGTGGTGTGGGCGAGCTGGAGTTTGAGAACTTTAACGCGGCCTCTATTACCATCAAGATTGTCGGCAACAACGTGCATCCGGGTACCGCGAAAGGGGTGATGGTCAACGCGCTGTCGCTGGCGGCCCGCATTCACGCGGAAGTGCCGGCCGACGAGAGCCCGGAAACCACCGAAGGCTACGAAGGCTTCTACCATCTCACCAGCATCAAAGGCTCGGTGGATCGCGCGGAGATGCACTACATCGTGCGTGATTTCGATCGCAAGCAGTTTGAAGCACGTAAGCGTAAGATGATGGAGATAGCTAAGAAGGTAGGGAAAGGTCTGCACCCGGATTGCTATATTGAGCTGATTATTGAAGACAGCTATTACAATATGCGCGAAAAGGTGGCCGATCATCCTTATATTCTGGATATTGCCCAGCAGGCGATGCGCGATTGCGACATCGAGCCGGATCTCAAACCGATTCGCGGCGGTACCGACGGTGCGCAGCTGTCGTTTATGGGACTTCCGTGCCCGAACCTCTTTACCGGCGGCTATAACTACCACGGCAAGCACGAGTTTGTGACCCTGGAAGGGATGGAGAAGGCGGTGCAGGTGATTGTGCGTATCGCGGAGCTGACGGCGAAACGCGGTTAACCAGTAAAGAAAACCCGGGGTCGCATTCGCTCGCCCGGGCTACATATTGCACAATTGTAGCCCGGCCAAGCGCAGCGCCGCCGGGTTTATCGCACATTACTCAGCAAAGAACCAATACCCGCTGTTCACCAGTGCGGCCAACATTGCCAGGAAGGACGGGTCGTCCAGCGCCTCACCAAAATGCTGGCTCTCCAGCATAATGCTACCCGCCATCGCGTCCAGCGCCTGCTGATGCGGTGAATCCACTTTCTCGCCGTTAACAAAGAAATCGTCGCCGATACGAATCACTCGCAGGCCGCCCAGACGTTGCAGCATATCGCCCTGTTGCAGCGCGTCGTAAATCTCATCCGGTTGATACGGCGGCTCCGGCGGCGCGATATCCAGTTCATGGCGCGACTGGCTGATAAACTCGCCCAGCCACTGCTGGAAATGCTCCGGCTGCTGGATCAACCCCAGCATCATGTCGCGCAGACGATCCACTTCCTGCGGCAGCAGATCCGCCGGGTGATCGCGTGACGGTACGTCCGGGTCGCTGTAGTGCTGGTTACCGAGGTCGCGCTGCAGAATATAGTCGGCAAAGCCGCTGATTAGCTCGCGGCTGTTCGGTGAACGGAAGCCTACGGAGTAGTTGAGTGAATTCTCCAGCGCATAGCCTTCGTGCGGGAATCCAGGCGGAATATAGAGGATATCGCCGGGCTCCATCTCTTCATCAATGATCGCCTCGAACGCCTGTACCTGCAGCAGATCCGGGTGCGGGCAGTGCTGCTTAAGCGCGGTTTTCTCGCCCACGCGCCAGCGACGACGGCCGGTACCCTGAATGATAAAGACATCATACTGATCGACATGCGGGCCAACGCCGCCGCCCGGCACCGAGAAGGAGATCATCAGATCGTCAATGCGCCAGTCGGGGAGGGCGCGGAACGGGCGCATCAGCGCGCTGGAGGGTTCGTGCCAGTGGTCAACGGCCTGAACCAGCAGCGACCAGTTGCTTTCACCGAGGTGATCGTAGCTTTCGAAAGGACCGTGGCTGACCTGCCAGTTGCCATCAAGGTGGCTCACCAGTCGGCTATCAACTTCATTTTCCATCGCCAGACCAGCTAGTTCATCCGGTGAAATAGGGTCAATAAAGTTGGCGAAGCCGCGTTTCAGCACCACCGGGCGTTTTTGCCAGTAGCGCGCCATAAAATCGGGCCAGTTTAACGTTAAGTGGTATTCCATATTGATATTTCCGCAGCAGATGTATGTCCGGATTATACATCGTATTCACAAAACTACCCTGCTACGGAAACATTATTTACCCTTCGTGACTGTCGAGATCCTGATGGCCGAAAAGGACCTCCATTTTTGCGCCGCCGAGCAGGCTTTCGTGGGCGATGATCTGACCGTCATACTGGTCAACGATATCTCGGGCTACCGACAGGCCAACCCCTTGCCCTGGACGTAACGTATCGGCGCGCTGGCCGCGGTCAAAGACGATATCGCGCTTACTTTGCGGAATGCCAGGACCGTCATCTTCGACAAAGACATGCAGATAATCGTCGCTCTGACGGGCGGAGACCTCAACGAACTCAAGACAGTACTTGCAGGCGTTATCCAGCAGGTTGCCCATCACTTCCATAAAGTCGTTTTTCTCGCCGACAAAGGAGATCTCCGGCGAAATGTCCAGGGTGATGTTGACCCCTTTACGTTGATAGACCTTATTGAGCGCCGACGTCAGGCTGTCCAGCAGCGGGGCGATCGGGTGAAGCTCGCGGCTAAGCAGGGTGCTATCGCTACGCATACTGGCGCGATGCAGGTAGTAGCCAATCTGCTGCGAGATACGGCTTATCTGCTCCAGCATCACCGGTTCGGCTTCGTTTACGGTGATCTTTTCACTGCGCAGCGAACGCAGCGAGCTTTGCAGCACCGCTAACGGGGTTTTCAGACTGTGGGTCAAATCGGTGAGCGTAGTTCGATACTTGTCGTAGCGGTCGCGTTCGCTTTTTAGCAGCCGGTTAAGGTTGCGCACCAGGCTTGTCAGTTCGCGGGTGGTGTCGGGGTTGAGATGCTCGCGGTGATGTTCCTCCAGTTCGCGGACCTCTCGGGTGAGGTCGGCGATGGGGCGTAGGCTCCAGTGGGCAGCAATCCACAGCAGTGGAATAACCAGCAGCAGGTTGGCGGCGAGCACGTAAGAGAACCAGCTCCAGACCATATAGGAACGCTTGAGCTCAATCGGAATGGTATCGACCACCACGATAGTCAGCGCAGGCATCAGGCTGGTGGCTGGATAGCTGTTAACGGCCACCGAGTGGGTCATCTCCGAATCATCGCCCTCCTGGCGCATTTCGGTCAGCTCTTTTTGCATCTCATGATCGTCGCGCAGCAGGGTACTGCTGGCGTCGGCATCCGCTTCTATTTCATAGAAACCGTTGCCTTTAAGCCACTCGGGCTGAATGCTTTTCGTGAGCCACGGGAGATCTTTTTGCTGCCACAGCAGTTCGCCCCGATCGTTATAGATCAGCGCAACCGTGGGGCCCTGCATATTGAGATTCTCGGGGATATCGACGTGCAGCGCGTTGTCTTCCCATTTGGAGAGGGTATAGAACAGGTTGCTCTCGCCGCGCAGCAGACGGAAGGTGGTTTTATCGAAGCTGACGCTATAGCCAACCAGCGCCACCATGCCGTAGGCCAGTGACAGCACGATAACCACCGCGGCCGTCGCCAGCAGGAAACGCATCCGCAGTGAAAGCGGCAGGAGATGCCGACGTAAGCTCTTCATTCGCGTAGTTCGAACAGATAGCCCTGACCGCGTACGGTGATAATCACGTCCTGGGGATACTGAGCCTGAATTTTCTTACGCAGGCGGCCCATCAGTACGTCGATGGTGTGGCTCTCGCGCAGTTCCGCATCGGGATAGAGCTGAAGCATCAGGGAGTCTTTGCTGACCACTTTGCCGTTATTGCGGATCAGCGTTTCCATAATAGTGTATTCAAACGCGGTGAGCTTAATCACTTCGTCATTAATGGAGAGCTCGCGGCGGGAGAGGTCAACCTGGAACGGCGGCAGGGAGATAACCTGCGAAGCATGCCCGCTGTTACGACGCATCAGCGCCTGCATACGGGCCGCCACTTCCTCAATATGGAAAGGTTTGGTGACGTAGTCGTCGGCGCCCGCGCTCAGCACTTCTACCTTATCCTGCCAGCTTTCACGCGCGGTGAGCACCAGAATAGGCAGCGAAATGTCGTGGCTGCGCCAGCGGCGGATCAGCGACAGGCCGTCCTCATCGGGAAGCCCTAAATCCACAATCGCAATATCCGGGATATGCTCGCCTAAGTAATAGTCTGCTTCCTTCGCGTCTTCTGCGGCATCCACCTGGTGGCCCATTTCCTGGAGCTGAACTTTCAGGTGGTGACGTAACAGAGCGTTGTCCTCTACGACGAGTACGCGCATGCTGCTTCTCCATTAAATAAATGACGTGAATAGTTTAACGCGATTATGAGCTTATGGAGATAAACATTAACTAAATTGGCGGGAAAGTCCCCTCCTTCAGGAAGAAGGAGGGGGAGGGCGGGATTATTTCAGCTCGTCAACCATGGTGATGGCGCGGCCGATATAGTTCGCCGGGGTCATGGCTTTCAGGCGGGTTTTCTCTTCTTCCGGCAGCGCCAGACCGTCGATGAACTGCTTCATACCTTCGGCATCTACGCGCTTGCCGCGGGTCAGCTCTTTCAGCTTCTCGTACGGTTTTTCGATACCGTAGCGGCGCATCACGGTCTGAATTGGCTCAGCCAGCACTTCCCAGTTGTGATCCAGTTCGTCGAGCAGACGATCGCGGTTCACTTCCAGTTTGCTCACGCCTTTCAGGGTGGACTGGTAGGCGATCAGCGCATAGCCAATACCCACGCCCAGGTTACGCAGCACGGTGGAGTCGGTCAGGTCACGCTGCCAACGGGAAACCGGCAGTTTGCTTGCAAGATGCTGCAGCACGGCGTTAGACAGACCCAGGTTGCCTTCGGAGTTTTCGAAGTCGATCGGGTTAACTTTGTGCGGCATGGTGGAAGAACCGATTTCACCGGCGATGGTTTTCTGCTTGAAGTGGTTGAGCGCAACGTAGCCCCACACATCGCGATCGAAGTCGATCAGAATAGTGTTGAAGCGTGCGATGCAGTCAAACAGCTCGGCAATATAGTCGTGCGGCTCGATCTGGGTGGTGTACGGGTTCCACTGAATGCCCAGAGAGGTGACGAACTCTTCGCTGAACTGGTGCCAGTCAACGTCCGGATAGGCGGCGATGTGGGCGTTATAGTTACCGACCGCGCCGTTGATTTTGCCGAGGATCTCAACCTGTGCCAGCTGACGGTACTGACGTTCCATACGGTAGGCTACGTTCGCCATCTCTTTACCGATGGTGGACGGCGTTGCCGGCTGACCGTGAGTACGGGAGAGCAGCGGAATATCGCGATACTGAACGGCCAGATCTTTGATTGCGTCGATAGTTTTGCGCCAGTACGGCAGCACCACTTCTTCGCGCGCGGTTTTCAGCATCAGCGCGTGGGACAGGTTGTTGATGTCTTCGGAGGTGCAGGCAAAGTGAATGAATTCCGACACGGCGTGCAGTTCAGGCACGGACGCGACTTTTTCTTTCAGGAAATACTCAACCGCCTTCACGTCATGGTTGGTGGTGCGCTCGATGGTCTTAATACGCGCCGCGTCTTCTTCATTGAAGTTTGCCACGATGCTATCGAGGAAACCGTTTGCGTCGGCAGCAAAAGCAGGAACTTCCTTGACGGCTGCGTGTGCGGCCAGCTTCTGCAGCCAGCGTACTTCGACTTGTACACGGAATTTCAGCAAACCGTATTCGCTGAAAATCCCGCGCAGCGCGCTGACTTTATCGCCGTAGCGTCCATCGACAGGTGAAACGGCGGTCAGTGAGGATAATTCCATAGATCATAACTCCGGGGTTAAATGAGCAAGAATTTGTTTGGCCTGAGTGGTCAGGCGATTACGAGAAAACATCAGCTGTAGACGGCCACCGCCAACCTGGTGCCACAGCACCGCGGCGCGGATACCTGCCAGCAGCGAAGCGCGGACCTTGGACTGCACCTGCGGGCTTTGCAGCACGGCAGGGGAGCCGGTCACCTGAATTCGCGGGCCGAGCGGGCTAATCACGTCAACATAGATACCCGCCATCGCGCTCAGCAGGGTGTCTGACTGTAAATCAAAATGGTCGAGCTGACGCTGCAGACCGGTAATACGGTTGCCCAGAATATCCATCGCGCCTTTGGCGGCGGCGAGCTTGCGCTCCAGCACCATCAGGCTGAGGGTATAGCGGGTCAGTTCTGCGTTTAGACCCTGACGGCTGCTGGCGTTCAGCACTGCGAGCAGGGTTTCAAGGCCGAGACGAAGATTGGCTTCACTGCCACCGAAGACGCCCAGCGCAGAGTCTGGGTTGAGATCGATAATACTGTTCAGCGAAACGTGTAACGCATCGCCGTCGCAGTGCCCCTGATGGGCCAACTGCTGCACCAGACGGGCTGACTGGCAGATGCCGGCCAGCGCCAGGGTGATGTCATAGTAATTCTTCGCCACGCTCACTCCTTGTTGGCATCTGATCTGCGGCGCGACGCGGGCCAGAGTGCGTTATACCCTATCGAGGCAGGGCTTTATTCCACTGGCAGCGGCAGACGCTGCTCAATCACGCCGCCACCCAGGCAGATTTCCCCGTTGTAGAACACGGCGGACTGACCTGGAGTGACTGCGGCAACAGGTTCTTCAAAACGAACCTCAATACGACCTTCATCCAGCGCGGTAACGGTGCACGGGATATCGGTCTGGCGATAGCGGGTCTTCACGGTGCAGCGGAATGTGCCGGTGACCGGTTCGCGGTCAACCCAATGCAGCTGCTGTGCAATAAGACCGACGGACATCAGGCGCGGGTGATCGTGACCCTGGGCGACAACCAGCACGTTGTTTTCAACGTCTTTGTCAACCACGTACCACGGATCTTCCGTCCCTTCTTTGGTCCCACCAATACCCAGACCTTTACGCTGACCGAGCGTGTGGTACATCAGCCCCTGATGGGTGCCGATCTCTTCGCCGTCAACGGTGATGATTTTGCCCGGCTGCGCCGGCAGGTAGCGACCGAGGAACTCGCGGAATTTACGCTCGCCGATAAAGCAGATACCGGTAGAGTCTTTTTTCTTCGCGGTGATGAGATCCAGCTCTTCGGCGATTTTACGCACCTGCGGTTTTTCCAGTTCGCCGACCGGGAACAGGCTTTGTGCGATCTGTTCGTGGCCCAGCGTATAAAGGAAGTAGCTCTGGTCTTTGTTGCCGTCGAGACCACGCAGAAGCTGGCTTTTGCCGTTCACATCCGCACGGCGCACGTAGTGGCCGGTGGCGATGTAATCAGCGCCCAGATCTTCAGCAGCGAACTCGAGGAAAGCTTTAAATTTGATCTCTTTGTTGCACAGGATGTCCGGGTTCGGCGTACGGCCCGCTTTGTACTCTTCCAGGAAGAGCTCAAATACGTTATCCCAGTATTCGGCAGCAAAGTTCACGGTGTGCAGCTCAATACCGAGCTTATCGCACACCGCTTGTGCATCGGCCAGATCCGCCGCCGCAGTGCAGTATTCCTCGCCGTCATCTTCCTCCCAGTTCTTCATGAACAGGCCCTCCACCTTATAGCCCTGTTGTTGTAACAGGTAGGCGGAAACGGAGGAATCAACACCGCCGGACATGCCGACGATCACTTTTTTCTGGCTTTCTGACATTGGAATACTCACGACATTGGACTTCAAGGCGGCATATTCTAGCACGCGGCCCTTTACTTGACACCCTCTGTAAACGGCCAGTTAAATTCGCCGATGAGTGACAGCGGATAGCGTGCATCCTGCTGATAGCTACGAATACTTTCGGCAACCAGCGCGGAACGCAGGTTTTTAGCCTGCAAAATCTCGTCGGCGCTGAGCCATAAACAGCGGTCAATGTCGCTATCGTGCGGTTCGGTCGCGCAGATACTGTCGAGTTCAATGACGAACAGGAATCGCAGGAACGGCGTGTTGTCCGGGGCCAGCCACTGGTGCATTCGGAGAAAATGCTGCGGCTTAGCGCGGATGCCGGTCTCTTCCCATAGCTCGCGCTCGGCGGCCTGGGCCAGTGTCTCATCTGCCTCAAGGTGGCCTGCGGGCTGGTTCCAGAGCGCTTTGCCGTTGATGGTCTCTTCAACGACCAGAAATTTATCTTCAGCGTGAACCACGCAGGCGACGGTAACGTGTGGCTTGAACATGCGGCATCCTTATCGAGCGAGAAAGAAGATAAGGATATAAAGAAGAAGAGGGGGAAATCAAACTCGCGCCGACGATTGCCAGCTTTGCTGCACGATGATCCCCTGGCGGTTGCTGAGGGTGACGGTCACCTGCGCCCACTCTCCCGGCGGCAGCGTCAGCGTCATGCTGGCCAGCGGCTGCGGCTTTTTCCCCTCAAGCGCAATGCTGCCGCGCTGGCTACTGGTGCTTTGCCCGGACGTCCCCTGATGAATGACGCTGACGGTTAACTGGCACTGGCAATCGTCGGCCAGGGTGACCATCGGCGTAATAACAACCGCATCGGCCTGCTGTTGGGTATCAAACCAGAGCTGATTGCTGAGGGCGGCGGCGATAAGCAGTAGATGCATAGAAGCCTCCTTTTGCTGAGAGAAATCAGCCGGATGAGAGGCTCATCCGGCTGTCGTGTTATTGCTGTGAGGTGTACGAGTTATTGTGGTTACCGCTTTGGTTCACAATCGTCAGCGAGTTATTGTACGACTGATTAACGTTGCTGTTGTTGTACCAACCGCTCTGGGAGACCAGCACCATCGCGTCATGCGCAGACTGGCCCACGGTCGAGCCGTTGTAGCTACCGGTCTGTTTCACTTCAATCGAGCTTCTGTCGCCGGTCTGTACCGCCGTAGAGTAGTTGTTGTTACCTGCCTGGTTGATGCTGGTCAGGCTACGATCGCCGGTCTGGTTGGCCACCGAGGTGTTATTACTGCCGCCCTGGTGTACGTCGATTTTCGATTTGTAGGCGCTGCTTTGCACCGCACTCGAGCTGTTGCTATTGCCAGACTGGTAGACATGGATCATGGCATCCCAGTTACCGACCTGAGGCAGCGTCGGGCTGCTGTACTGCGGGAATTCTGACGGACCACCGCCACCTGAATGGTTACCGGAGGCCAGCGCTGAACCCGAGACGAACAATGCTGACAAAACAACAATTTTCCACGTTTTCATGAAGATACCCCATAGGTTTATCGATAGTTAACTCACCCGTACCGCTTGCTAATTTTGGGTAATGCGAATTGCCATTCCTGCCGAGTTTTGCACAACGCCCGCGCTGCGGTTTGTGCCCGTTTGATTAATCTGCGTAATATTGCCGTTGCCTTTATTGACAATTTCCGCAAAGTTATCAAAACCCGTTTGCGTAATATCTGCCTGATTACCCGTGCCTGCTTGCACTAAGATTGCGGAGTTATTCATCCCTGATTGAGTAACATTGGCAGTATTACTATTGCCGTATTGAGCCAGCGCCGCGCGATTATTAAAGCCACTTTGGCTTAACGTTGCGGCATTATGTCCACCAAACTGCGAAATTGAGCCAAATAAATGACTGCCAGACTGAGTAATAGCGGCGAAATTTCCACTACCTTGCTGACCAGTAATAGCAATTTTATCGTAGCCCTGATGGAATTTATCCAGCCCGGAGAATTCTGAGCCCGCTAAATCCCCTCCAGCAGTTGCCAGACAGGAATAACCCAATACGGGTATTAATAAAAACCACTGTTTCATAATGGCACCTTGATTTAACCGATGGTTAAAGTCAGGAGTTAAATCGGCGCACCAATAGCCTGCTTATGAATAACTGGCTGCGCTGATTTATGGCTTGAGTATGTCGGAGGGGAGAAACTAATTTTTTCGCCTGAATTGCGTATTTTGAAAAATCACGTCAGTCGTTAGTATGAGTTTTTGGTGATGCTGCCAACTTACTGATTTAGTGTATGATGGTGTTTTTGAGGTGCTCCAGTGGCTTCTGTTTCTATCAGCTGTCCCTCCTGTTCAGCTACTGACGGGGTGGTGCGTAA
>NZ_VDAG01000031.1:0-220 GCF_019584505.1 Kluyvera sp. EC_51
TCGTAAAGGGCTGGCAACAGAACGTCTGCCGCTGCTCCGTCCGGCGGCGCCCAATCTGACCTGGTCGATGGATTTCGTCATGGACGCACTTTCCACCGGTCGCAGGATCAAGTGTCTTACCTGCGTCGATGATTTCACAAAGGAATGCCTGACGGTCACTGTTGCCTTTGGGATTTCAGGCGTTCAGGTCACGCGTATTCTGGACAGCATTGCACTGTTT
>NZ_VDAG01000032.1:0-227 GCF_019584505.1 Kluyvera sp. EC_51
ACCGCGAAAATATGTAATACCCTCAATATCAGCGAGTTCACTGTTATAGAAACCATGCAGGCCGCAACAAAATGGGCGGACGAGCTCGCCGTCTGTTAAGGATATTTATCACAAGGTAATGACTCCAACTTATTGATAGTGTTTTATGTTCAGATAATGCCCGATGACTTTGTCATGCAGCTCCACCGATTTTGAGAACGACAGCGACTTCCGTCCCAGCCGTGCCA
>NZ_VDAG01000033.1:0-240 GCF_019584505.1 Kluyvera sp. EC_51
GCAGGCTCAGAAGACGCTCCAGTGTGGCCAGAGTGCGTTCACCGAAGACGTGCGCCACAACCGTCCTCCGTATCCTGTCATACGCGTAAAACAGCCAGCGCTGACGTGATTTAGCCCCGACGTATCCCCACTGTTCGTCCATTTCAGCGCAGACAATCACATCACTGCCCGGTTGTATGCGCGAGGTTACCGACTGCGGCCTGAGTTTTTTAAGTGACGTAAAACCGTGTTGAGGCCAAC
>NZ_VDAG01000034.1:0-14091 GCF_019584505.1 Kluyvera sp. EC_51
CGCTGAATTATCAGACACCGTCTGAATTTGCAGCGGGCTGGAGAAAGGGTCATTCTGAGAATGAAGATTCCGACGTTACTAACTGAGTGTTGTATCTAATCGTGGGGGCAGGTCAAAGCGGATCTGCTGTGCAGGTGTAACCGTGATTTCTGACATCTAATTTCTATGGTTAAAGCCATTAAAAAAGCCACCCGAAGGTGGCCTTTGTGATGACAATAAAAAACCGCCAATAGGCGACTTAACTAAATTGGCATTTAGTTTGTTATCTTTATCGTCAATTTAAAGGCATGAGTCTCGCCAGCATCCTTTGCATTCCCTTTCTGGTAGACACGTATGATGTATTTCCCTGATGATGGCAACTGCCCGGAGAAGGAATCCCCATCACTCATACCGTCGAAAATAACTTTTCCTTTAGGCTCAAAAACCGAAAAGAAGGGGTGCGGCCAGGCGCTCTCCATCTTTACTGTGATTAACTGCCCCTGTTTTGCAGTTAACGTATAATCAACATCTTGGTTGCCTGTAACTTTTCCATTAACCACAGCACCGCTCGCTCCTCTCTGAAACTGAACAGCATGTGTTTCTTCAGCTTTGTAAGCATTATTCGCTAATGCAGACATAGAAAAGCTCAGAAATAAAAACACCCCATATACAATTTTTATTATTAGCTTTCATGTTATTAACATCCATAAATTATATGCATTCCCTTATATCATATGGAGTGCCATTATCAAACCCACCTGCAGATGGGTTTTGGAATGGCTAATGTGAACCGCGTGATGTTTCATCATTTTTAACCGCTTTCAGCGCCATTGCGACGGAAAGCAGAACAGCGCCAATCGGCGTATCACCGTGTAACTAGCCTTGGAGCAGATCAAGAAACTCCGTGCAGAAGCGCGGGTCATTGTCCATTTTCATGGCCTCTCATCTCGCTGCATGGCGGGTGCTGGGTTTGATGGGGATCAGACTCTCGGGCTGATTTAACGACAGCTCAAAGTGAAGATTCTCAGCAGTCTGAAAGGATTAAAGATCAAAAAGCAAACAGGGCAAAGACATGCATTTATTTGTTAAATAAATTGTGAATAATGCCGATAACGGAATGGTGAGGTATCACATCTACGCACACAGAGCTGGGTTAAAAACGAGGAATTTATTAATGCCCAATACATCACAGTTAACCGGAGCAATATTTTTAGCCATATCCTCATTCTCTGTATTCGCAGCAGACAACGTCGAAGGCTGGATTTTTCTTACAGATACAAACGATTCTAATTTTTATGCTAAAAAGCGGTCTTTTACAGAATCAAAAGGGATTCGTTCAATTATTATTCAACAAGTCCCAATATCCAGAGCTTCCCACGCCAATATTTTATATAGCCGGTTCACAATTTCTACTCAGGCATGTAAAAACGAATATGGGAGAATAACTTTATATAATTTAAGCGGAAAAGTCACTAACCAATTTGATTATGTGAAAGGTGGTTCAAGTGCGGCTGCTTATATAGCAGATATAGTTTGCCAAAATTAAAATTGCTGGCATTAAAATCAAACCTGCGCAGTAGCGGGTTTGATTTCGTTCAGGCTCAATACCCTAAGTTTTGCTGATACCGTTTTTTCCGAAAAAGATAATTAGATTAATACAGACTCCAGCATTCCTGGTTAAAAATTTCGACATTACGGCGAGCATAACGAACGACCTTAGTGCAGCGTGTGCAGGCCAGGTACGACGACTCATCAATACACGGCATTTTGCTATATCTCAAGATATATCTGGCTAGGATGCTGCAGAAATGTCGGCCAAACGTGGTCTTCTGTTGGTCCACATCAGCTTGCCGTACCTCAAAAATATAGATTGCATGAAAGCAGCATTTTTATAGCCTAGCTTTCTCAGTATCATCGCTCGGTGCTGATAGATCGTTTTCGGCGCTCTGTCCGTCACAAAAGCAATCTGAGTAATGGAGAAGCCCTTCGCAAGATAGTTTAGGATAAGGGCTTCTGTTGGCGAAAGCGATGTGTAGTATGCAATACCGTCCATCGATAGCTCTGTCGCCGCTGCACGCAAAAAATATGAGAAAGAGTCTCTACTCTCATTAATATTGATGACTCGGTCACCAGTCGCCCAAAGTGGATACACCATTCCCGTATCATGACCTGTCAACCACACGACCCGATCAATACAATTCGAATAAATAAAAGAGGCAAAATCTTTACTTTTTCCTTCTAGAAGGATATTCGCGTCCACAAATATCATTTTCCGTTGATTAAAATCGATGCATTCATCTGTATTGTGGAATACATCAAAGTCTTTAAGAGAAAACTTTATCCCCTGGTAAAACCAATAGTTACTCGTGTACACAACTATTAGATTGTTTTTTGTTCTTCTGAACACTGGGTTTATTTTATTACCCTCCATTAAAGTGTGCTAAAAATTCGGCAGCTTTTCTCTGCTATAGCCTAGCGTTCCTCAACCTTCATTTTTCTTGTAAATTCGACAACTTCACGAACAAACGCAACATCAACGAGATAGCCATTGTTTTCTACTCGAATAAACAGGTCATCTGAAACATTGAACCCGCACAGGATGACTTTCAATTCTCTCATAACTAACCACAGACGTTGACTTGAAGAGCTTAATCCATATTTATCCCAGATATTTTTTAGCAACTCCTGGTCGGTAATGACTTCATCACCAGATTTAAATAATAAATATTCGAGCAAGCGTGCTTTGGTTGTTCTGAGTGGAATGCTCTTCTCACTGCCATCTAAAGAGAACAAGGTTTTATTTTCCACTGAATAATAAAGTCTATTATCAATTCTATAACCAAGAAGTTTTATATTATTATCCACCGCCACCCCGTTTGTTATATGGTTGTTTTCGAGATTACCGAGACACAATAGGAGTTACAATTACATTTTCAAACGAAAAACAATCAATACAAATCACTACAAATCACCACTCTTAAAAGAATTAAATCTGGTAGAATGTGTGTTTTTAGAAAAAAAAGCCAAACACAGCCCGAAGATACCCCTTATTAGGTATCACAAAAAAGACTTAGAATTAGAAATGGAGCATTCGTTTTTTTCAATGAAATTGATCAAAATCAATTTCATTGAAACGCGTGATGCGTGGGATTGTTGATCGTGTGCATTTATTCACCATTAATTCTCATCAGTCTTTTTGGCATTTCGTCTAGTCGTCACCATAACTTCCGCTACCTCAGGCTTTCTATGCTTATCTTTTAATCAATCACGCCATTCAACACTACGCGATAAATGAGTCCGGGCATGATCAACTGAAAACTTAACCAACCGATATATTGTGGCTCGGTTATATCAATCGCGGGCAGAGCATCTTAAGCATTGCATCAAATTAGGTGAACAAACACGTGCCTTTATCCGATTTCCCCGCTCAAACATTTCACTCTCAACGTTGCCTTTCACCAGCCAGATCGTTGCTTTTCACATCTAGGCATCTGCATCACAATAGGCTATCTTACCCGCTCAAACCAAACCAGGGTTCCCCCGTGCGCAGCCATTCCTCATTCAATTTTTTCTCACTTTGCTACATGATGATGACTTATGCGCTCATGTTCATCTGTGTACTGGTCTTCATTGACTTTGCCATCGGTGAATCATCTGAGGATGTCTGGACTGGGCGGATGACCTTACAGGACTATTTTCTTGAACACGCCCTACTCTACCTCAGCATTGCCGGTGCAGGCGCTGCCGCTGGATTCATTATCTGGTTTATCGGTTCCCCAAAATCTTAATCCCCTCTTTGATAATCCAGGTACGTCATACAACAGATAAACCTCTCTTTTGACAAAGCTCAAAACATGGCGCTTTCTATCGCGGTATTAATTCACACCGCAAATGTATCCCGTCTTGAAATGTGAAAGGAGGAGACGATGAAAACCTACGATCGTAACCGTAACGCTATCACTATCGGCAGCCGCGTCATGATTGCTAACAATGGCGCGACGGGCGTTATCCGGTCAATTCATGGTGAAGGTAAAACGGCTGAACAAATTCGCCGTACTGACGCCGTTGAGATTGAGGGTTGCGATGGCGTCTATTGCCCGCTGGATTTGATCCGTCTTGGCTTCAACTGATACGCGATCAGATTGACGCAAACCAGCGTCGACAATATCAGCCTAAGGCCACGATTGTGGCCTTAATTATTTTTGTATCCTCTCAAGAAGCACCTTGTCCGAACGCGCTGCCTTATCGGCCAGTTTTTGAAACTGCTGCGGGCTGTAGAAGGATTTGGGTGGGGGAAGTAACTGCATCGCTTTCCCAGGATAGATTTTCAGCGCCCCCAAATGTGAAAGTTGATACCCTTCAACTACGGCAGGAAACGTCAACATCAGCGGCTGAGCGTTTTCATTGGCAACGGGTGTGGGTAAGCGGTTGATATCCAGGTTGTAGTTTCTTTTTAAGACCAGAAATTTATCGGGCACTCTTCGCTTACTGTTCCACCACTCCCCATCTAACTCGCGAAATTTCTTTTCGGTTTCGGTACGTGTCGCAATATCCAGACTCAGCAGCGCCTCTTTCAGCGCGGATGTCATCGCCGCATTATAGTCATCGACGGTTCCGGCTTTGCCTTGCAGAATCAATACAACCGCAAGGCGCGCGCCGAGCAGATTAGAATAGAGGTCCTCCGGTGAAAAGGCAGAGATCGCCTCTGAAAAGCCGGGAACAGACTGGAATCCGTACCACTGCGCAATTTCATGCCACTGCGCCAATTCAAAGGCTAAACGTCCGGCGAGCCAGGCGGCAAGCGTATAGCGCGCACTCAACTCGGCCGGTGGGGTAAAAGCGTTTAATTGTATGCGCCTGACCCCCAGCTCATTGCTATAAAAATAACGCCAGCGCTGGCCTAACTTGGGGTAGATTTTAGAGAAAAGAAAGAAGGTGTTATCCGCAGTATCGCGAACGTGGGCGATGTCGATAAAACCACCTCGATGGGTATAGACAAGGCCGTTCTCTTCTTTGCTTAACCCGACAATATTTTCAACCGCACCGAAGGCGTTATCGTTGTACCGATGCTCGCCCAGCGCATCCAGCGCGAGCACATTGCCAATCTGATAGAAGGGAATCGGCACGCCAAGCGCACGCACGTGCAGATCGTGCCCAAATGCACAGCACGGGCGTAGCGATTCCGGCGCATTAAGGTGCGCCGCTACGGGGGATACTTGACTGGCCTGCTTTAGCGATAATAAATCGCCGCTTGCCTGAGCGCCCGTCATGGCAATGAGCAGCAACAATAGCCATTTAGCCATTTAAAAAGCCTCTGCGACCTGAAAATAGAACCCTGCGCTCTCTCTGCCAAAGCCAAGATCAAGCCTGATATTCATCGCCGGTTTAACCTCAAAGCGATACCCCACGCCAGCGGTCGGTAGCAGCGGATGGTGGCTTAAATCACCGGCATCATTTCCCAACGCCCCGGCACCCAGCCAAAGTACGTAGCCGTGTCGCCAACTGAGTTTGCGTCGGTACTCCACCTGCCCGCTTACGACATCTTTATCGCGATACCGCCCCTGGTAATAGCCCCGTAATCGTCGGTCATCTCCCGCCATTGAAAGCTTATCCCACGGAACGTCGCCACGCGTAAAACGCCCCCAGAGATCAAAGGCTAATACGGTTTTCTCATTGAGAAGATGGTAATAATCGTACTGAAGTTCTGCCGCCGTGAAATGCGTATCTGAGCCCAATGCCGGATCATAGACGGTATATTCCACCTTAAAGAATTGCCCATGCTCAGGGCGCGTCACCACATCGCGAGAATCATAGTTCACTGCCACCGACGCCCCGGAAGAAAGCGGCGAAACATCCGCATGCCATGTGGAAAAAACGTCTCCTGGATGGGCATTTTCTACGTTCGCCTGCATGGATGAAAAATCCCAGCCGGCGCCTATATAGAGACTATCGGTCACCTCACGCAGCAACACCGGATGCAGACCTACAGAATTATTGGTGTAGCTCTGTTCACCACCCTGGGCGGCATCGTAACCGATCCCCCAAAAGCTGGTGGGTACTTTGGCAATTGAGCCATCAACAAAGAGTCGCCAGCGATCGTCGGTGAAAAAAGTGTAATTGTTGAGGCCAATACCTAACGCCCCGCTCGAACTGACAAACCCGGTGAACGACAGCGATGAGTTTTGTGTCGTGCTATCGGACGGATCAACGCGGTAAATCCCCGCCACGGCCATCCCCAACCCAAGCTTTAATTCGGGCGTATAGAAAGGACCAGGCAACACGCTCCAGTTAATTCCTTTCGCCGGATCGTATTGATTGTCCGCGCCAAGCTTTGTCAGTAGCTCATCCACTGATTTTCTATCGAGAGAAATCGCCCCCGATTGATAGCTTAGCAGCAGAAGTCCCGCCAGAATAAGAGGTCTGGTTATCATCAGAAGCGATATTCGCCAGCGATAAAGAAACTGTTACGTTCTTTAAAGCCAATCTCCGTCAGGAGATTAAAATGAGGTGTAATCTCATACTGGCTCCCCACCAGCACATTCCAGGGTGACGTCAGTCGCTGTTTAACATCAAAGCGCCCCTCACCGTTCTGATTGACCGCATCAATTAATGGCTGTAGCGCAGCGGGCATACTCAGGTCTGAAAGGCTTCCTTTAAACTCCTGTTGAACGTCCTGGTACATGCTTCCTAGCCAGACGCTCAGATGTGATGGTCCTGCAGGGCCCTGGAGATTAAAGCGATACCCGATGCGTGGAGAGACGGTTAATGCCGAAATTTTGCCGTCAAGAATATCGAAGTCCGTCCGCGTATAGTTGGTGTCCACCAGCGCAAACCAGTTTTCATATCCCCCAGCCAGCGTGATGCCGGTACCGAAGGTTGTACCTTTAAAATCCAGTTTAAAATCAATATTCTGAAGATCGCCGCTTTGATAAAGCTGATGCACGGCCCCGGCTATTAATCGGTCAATACCGGTATAGCGCGTGGGATCCGCATCAACCGATACGTTGGAGACGGATGATCCCCGGGAGTGCCCGACTAATCCGTACACATTCAGAAAGGGGAAAACCCACATATCGAGACGCACCGTTTCTGATTTGCTTTTTTCTCGTGTATGCCCAGCATCAATATTAAACATGTCCGTTGGAATAGGATGATTCCCCAGCGCCAGCCCTGAAAAACTGATGCTATCGACATCGATATTCTGGCGCATATTCATATAGTTAATGTTGATACCAAAGGGCAATGGAATGGAATAGCCTCGCGCTCTGGCCTCGTCTCCCCAGATAGGAAAGGTACGGTCATCACCCTCAGCCGCTGTTACCGCGCCTGATATCAACAGCAATGGCAAAACAGTATGCTTCCATCTCATTATTGAGCGCCCACCTTTCCTGCAGCTCGCTTATAACCCTGAGCCTACGTTGAAATAAACCGCCTGTTCGTTATCGCTAAACGCGATATTGACTCCGGTACGTAACCCATATTCACGGGCAATCAAATAGCGAAACCCTGTACCCCAAGCGACCTCTGCGGTGTGAAACAAATCAGATGAGGTATCTGCAGCGCTTCCGGCACCAATAAAGCCCTGAATAATCCAGCGCGGCGTAGCCTGCCAGGCCAGCTGTGTTTGTACCGTAGCTACATCATTTCCCTGGTAGCGATAACGGGAGATCCCTCGTAGCGCGATATAGGGCCGTGCCATCGGCGGCAGGTGGTTATCCTGATGGGAAAGGCTTTGATAATTTCCGGCGAGGGCCAGCGTCCAGGTAGGATTCAGCGGCAGGAACGTCTTGCCGTCCAGGGTCAGCAAATCGTATTGATAATCTCCGCCTAGCGCACCGCCATATAACTGGTATTCCCCCGAAAGAGAGACGCCGCGACTGGGCCAAAAGAGATTATCCGTGGTGTCATACTCCGCGACGATACCGAAAGCCGAGGAGGTACTGCTCTCCCCCAACACACGCTTCCAGATGCTGTCGATAACGGGATTATTTTTGGCGGAGATATCCATTTTTGCCCAGAACTGCGAGGCGCCGAGGAACACAGGCGTATCACCAAGGCGAAAGAGCAGCTTTTGCATACCGCCGTAGCCTTTGGTTTCGGTGTTTATCGCCTTGTTGCGACCAAAGCCAATCACATCACCGGTATAAATATCCAGATTAATATCCGCATCCCCCCCCGCCACCAGATAACGAATATGGTCGTCCTGCCAGGTATGGCGATGTCCGCCCCCCACAAACCAGGTTCCATTTTGGGTTCCCCCACCGCCAAAAGCGCTGATCGGCGGAGGAACAAAGCGTTCACCCTCACGTTTACCTTTGCCATGTAAAAAAAGGCCAAATAACCCACCGCCGTATCCCACGGCGGGCTCCGTAATCACGACGGGAACAGGTAAAAAACCATATTGGTTATCCTGCAGGTAGCGGCTCATATCCAGCATGCCATCTTCAGGATCAAACAGGCCGTTAGCTTGCGCTTTCCAGCATAGCAATGGCAGCAGCAGGATTAACCACCGCAATGGCCACGCACATTCTCCAGCCCGCATTCTGATCATGGCTATCACCCAGATACATATATTTTTATTATTGCGCGTAAGGCTTAAACACCGTAGGTTCATTTGAGCTTAGTCCAGTCTTAAACGAATTCAAGACGTTGCAACATAGGTGTTTAGACTATAATTTTAGACTGGAGTTAAACATTGCGAGCCATAGACAATGAAGGTAATGACCGACAGTAAGAAAATTTTAGATATCGTTAACTCATGGGGCTACATCTGGTTTCTTAGTCTTAATGTGATTTTTTGTCTATGGACGCTGGCCAGCAATGTCTCTCACTCACCTCACTACCTCAATAGTTCCATAATCAACAAATTGTGTTTTGTTATCATCATCATTTCATTGTTAGGGTTTTATTTGAGAAGGCATGTCAAAAAGAAATTTCAGCCATTAACGTTATCCCTTCTGGTGCTAGTTTTAGGTTTGTTATGGGGCGGAATGTTTTACTTTATGATTCAAAATTACAATACGCCAGCAACCTCCCTCGCCTTGCTCATCACCCTTTTATTACCGGCAACCATTTCATTCTATATATCAGGAAGGATATTAACTCTTTTTTGCGCCCCCATTGTATTTTCGATGATCTTTAGTGAATTGACTTCTTTTGAAAAATTTAATCTGCTGCAGGTCTCTGGGACAATCATTATTTTCGCAGTGGTAATAAGTGCCCGATATATTCTTCTGGAATGGTATGTTCGCACACAGAACAGCGAATTCGCCAAAAGTATGCTGATTAAAAAACTTACGCGACTGGCTCATCGCGATTCGCTGACGGGTTTGCTGAACAAAGGCAGCCTAAACACGCACTTCGAAGAGAATGTCCAGCTACTGAGAAAACCGGGAGAGAGGCTATTTATGATTATTATGGATATCGATTTTTTCAAGCAGTATAACGATATCTACGGCCATGTCGCGGGTGATGAATGCCTGGTGAAGACCGCAAAATGCCTATCCCAGTCGCTACGAAAATCAACGGATACCGCGTTCCGCTTTGGCGGTGAAGAATTTATCGTGCTCAGCCGCTGCAGCCACATTCAGGAAGCCGTTATGATTGCTGAAAGAATTCGCCAGACTATCAGTGATGCAAAGATTCCGCATCAGGGATCCCAACACTCTGCCTGGCTTAGCGCCAGTTTCGGCGTTGCCCAATGGAAATCAGGTAGCTCACTGGATAAACTGGCTGAAGATGCCGATAAAGAACTCTATAAAGCCAAACAAGCTGGGCGAAACCAGGTGTCATTCGCCAGGGCTTAGCGAGGTTTCCCCACCTGGGTTTAGAGCAATTTAAACAAGAGGCGAATCGGCCTCAGTTGGGTCAGATGCAGCCAAAGATTATGCAGGTTAACGATACCAGCCTGCGCCAAAATGGCCAGGGTAATCATCAGCGTTGAGGCCGTGATAATCAGCATTAAGCGATTAATGTTCTTCTGAATTCTGAGTTGCTGTTTATCCCTTCTTTCGTCCGACTCCCACGCGACAATCGTAGAAATCGCCTGGCCTTGAATAAGGTATTTGCCCTCTTCAAGTTTGACATCGCCTGTAATCACCAGCGATTGCAGCAGTAGCAAAATCTTACGTCTAAAATCTTCATTCTTTATATGGTGATACCAAAGCGTACCATACAGTAAATCAATCACTTCATTACCGGTCACTCCGGTATGCGTCTTTTCAGGCGATTGGCGTACATACTCGCTCACCAGTACTTTCAGCAGCGTGATACGATCAAGCCCGGTCATTTCCCTGTTCTGCGGCAACTGAACGAACAGTTTGTTTTTAGTGCGAATAATCAGATTCTTCAGATAGGCGATCCGCGTAAAATAGTTAATCGCAAAAAGAACAATAGAGTCGAACCTAAGCGGACCATGCTTTTTCCAATGAATGATTTCAACATTCATTTTCTCAATATCGCTAACCGCGATATTCAATCTTGCAACGTATGCATGTTGCTCAGCATTCCATTTCTCAAGGACTACACTTTTACCAATCAGCTTGACCAGCTGATATTTTTCTTGTTTTACATCTGAAAAATAAACGCCGTAGTAATTGTAGACCCTATCGTCCTTACAGTCTTTGGACGTAAACCTGGGAAGAAAATAACCCCACAGTTTGGTTTTAATTTTTGACACTAATAAATCGATAAACATAGTTATTCTCTGCAGCACTCATATCATAGCGATGATTGAATTGGTCAAAAATCGAACCACTCCGCACATGCAGCGTTAAGCAGTAAATAATTTAATTCTAAACTTCCTTAAACAGCACATGAAGTTTATTTATAAATAATAATAATCATCATATATAGACATGATTATGATATTAAGTTGGGTTCTATACATAAAGAGGAAAAGGTGATGAGAACCCTTCATACACTCATACTGTCGGGGACGTTAACCCCGTGTGAAGAAGTTTCACGAAAGATACTGATGAAAATTGAAATGCTGCAGGTGCCAATAATAAAATGCGAAGCAGAAGACACATCGCAGAACCAAAGTAACATGGGTTATCTTCACCACAGAAACAAATACACTATCAAGCAGATTCAGGATTACCTAAAGAAAGAGTTTCTTAATAACATTGATATTGAGGCAATTTTTGATTCTGAAAGCACAACATACAAAGTATACAGTTTGTTATCCAAATTAGATAAAATTCAGCTGATTAACGGTTACTATCTGCAAGAAGCTAATATGAGCGGATTACAACATCTTAGCAGCGCATTGAATTCACTGTTATGTGATTAAAAAAAGCCCTTCTTATCCGAAGATAAGAAGGGCTTTTTTGGTGCTGAATTACTGCTTGTCAGTTATCTCGACCACCACATGGCGGTCTGGCGCCAGGCAGTTAATCAGTTGCTGACCAGACTGTCCATCACAGCTCGCACCGGTCACTGAATCACTGACACCATGACCTTCGGCGGTAATGTTGCCCGCAGGCATCCCCAAAGCGACTAACTCATCGGCAACGGCCTGAGCACGCTGGGCGGAAAGTTGCTGGTTATAATTGGCAGCACCGGTCCGGTCGCTATAGCCAATAACCACCGTCGTTTTATCGTTCGCTGGCTGCATTCCTGGGTTGTGATAAAGCTGGGCAATAGCCGCTTTGCCTTCAGCCGTTAATGCCGCAGAATCATAGCCAAACATCACATCGGATTTTAAGTTAAAACGCTGTGGCTGCGGAGCGGCAACAACGGCAGCGGCTGGCGCAGCGACAACCGCTGCATCATCTTGCTGACCAAAACGGTACGAGAGGCCCGCCGTGACAGAGTGGACATCGCTTGATACGCCAATCTGGTTTTCATTACCCACATTGCTCACCCACTGATATTCCAGACGGCCAGCCCAGTTCTTATTAAAGGCATATTCCGTACCGACAGCGACGACAGGACGCACACCGGTATCAAAGCGATTGTGGCCTTTAATATCAGACTCGGCGCGATAGCCCATTGCCCCTGCGCGACCATACAGATCCCAGCTATCCGTCAGTCCATAACTGGCTTTTAATGACAGTTGCAGACCCTGGCTTTTCATCTGAGAACCCGATGCACCGTTTCGGCCATTAAACTGCATATTACCCAAATAATCATAGCCACCTTCAACGGCCAGCCAGGGGGTAATCTGGTAGCCCGTAAATACGCCGCCGCCCACATTATCGCTATTCTTGCCCACATCGCCGAACTTATTTCCATCAGCATTGGTTTGCTGGTTGGTGCTGGTATCCGAATAGTGCGACCAGCCAAATTTACCGCCGGTATACCAGGTTCCTGCGTCCGCAGCTGCGAAAGCCGTGGAGGCAGTCAGTGCATTTGCAATAATGAGTGTAATAAGCGCCTTTTTCATAATCATCCTATTATAGCGTTGCCATTAGTCAGTGAGTTACCTAAGAAGTGGCGCTACAATAGTTTTTTTAGCGTGTGCTGATAATCGATAACTTGTTTATTTCTGGATAAACCGAATGTCCCGAATTCTGGACGCCATCACGGCAACGGTAAGTGAAGCGATTATTCTGCTTAAAATTGGTAGCTATAATTGACGCTCGCAAACCATAGCCACGGGTGGTTGTATTCGCCACCAAATGCCGCTGATTTAACCTGTGAAGACTGCATATGCAGGTATTCCACCGCCACCCCGATATTGCTGGCAGGGGTAATCTGATATTGCGCTCCGGTGGCAAAACGCCACTCGTCACCGGTCGGTAGGGAAAGCGCGACATCGCTTTGTGATTTGTACGGCGTACTGTCAAATGCCACCCCAGCATTAACACGCCACTGTTCATCCGGGCGATACTGAACACCCAATGCCGTATGCCACGTATCCTTCAGTCGGTTGGTTTTATCACTGGATTGTCCGTTAACTGAAATCTGCGGACTACCAAACTGGCTCCAGTCTTGCCAGCCAAGGTCGCCCATCACCGACCACTGCTTATTCATGTCGTGGACAAGACTCATCATTATCTGCTGTGGTGCGCGAACCTGAGCAGCAATCGGCAGGTTATACTCGACGTTTGGCACGTTAGGAAAACGGGCTTTACCATCGATATTAAAGTGATAGTCCGTTTTGCTCGTCCAGGTAATACCGGCTCGTGTTTGATCGGTTAAATCCATCAACAGGCCCAGGCGGTAATTCATCGCCCAATCATGGTCGTTTTGTTTATCATCATTGCCATCAACGTTTCGCGTCAGTGAAAGCACACCGTAGTTCAGTCCGGTTGCTGCCCCAACAGAAACCTTATCACTTAATTTCCAGGCAATACCGGGGCTGAGCGTCATCGCTACCATGGTACTTTTTTTAATCAGACGATCCCCAGCCCAATTACCAAAATCAATCCCGAGCCCATAGTTGCCGTACAAACCCAGGCCAGCTGAAACCGTGTCGCTTAAACGTTGGGTATAAAACATGCTGGCGTTGGGAAAAAGCTTCATAATATTGCCCGGGCTTTGGCGCCCCGCCGTTTCATCATCCAGAGTGTAGGGAATATTTCCCCCCATTGCCTGCAGTCCGCCGGTGACCATGTGATCCGGTAAACGCGTCATACCTGCGGGGTTAGTCAATAGTGTTGACGCATCCTGAGCACGTGCCGCCTGCCCCGCGCCTGCTAATGCAGTATCTTCCGTGCCAATTTCATAAAAATAGAGTGCACTTGCATGACTGTACGTTGTAAAAAAAAGACCAGTGATAATAATCGTTTTTTTATTCATTTGGTTACCTTGCAACAGAAAGCGTGGATTATCTTTGGTTCTAAAAGAACCTGAATCACGTCATTTAAAGCGTAGAAGTATCGCCGCGCTAAGACAAAATAATTATTATTAAACCTAAACCGTATCATAGCGATAGCGAATGAACGCTGTCTTCGTTTGTTTTATCCAGTATTAAATATTGAGAGCCGCGTTATATATTTTAACTATAATTTGTTTAATAAAAACAACAGTAAAAGATAAGATGATAATGAGGGTAATGACTCCAACTTATTGATAGTGTTTTATGTTCAGATAATGCCCGATGACTTTGTCATGCAGCTCCACCGATTTTGAGAACGACAGCGACTTCCGTCCCAGCCGTGCCAG
>NZ_VDAG01000035.1:0-125211 GCF_019584505.1 Kluyvera sp. EC_51
GCCTTCCTCCTCGCTGAAAGTACTTTACAACCCGAAGGCCTTCTTCATACACGCGGCATGGCTGCATCAGGCTTGCGCCCATTGTGCAATATTCCCCACTGCTGCCTCCCGTAGGAGTCTGGACCGTGTCTCAGTTCCAGTGTGGCTGGTCATCCTCTCAGACCAGCTAGGGATCGTCGCCTTGGTGAGCCATTACCTCACCAACTAGCTAATCCCATCTGGGCACATCCGATGGTGTGAGGCCCGAAGGTCCCCCACTTTGGTCTTGCGACGTTATGCGGTATTAGCTACCGTTTCCAGTAGTTATCCCCCTCCATCGGGCAGTTTCCCAGACATTACTCACCCGTCCGCCACTCGTCACCCAAGAGCAAGCTCTCTGTGCTACCGTTCGACTTGCATGTGTTAGGCCTGCCGCCAGCGTTCAATCTGAGCCATGATCAAACTCTTCAATTTAAGTTTGATGCTCGTGAATTAAACTTCGTAATGAATTACGTGTTCACTCAGAGACTTGGTATTCATTTATCGTCTTGCGACGTTAAGAATCCGTATCTTCGAGTGCCCACACAGATTGTCTGATAAATTGTTAAAGAGCAGTGCAACACGGCTTTCGCTCACTGTTGCGAGGTGGCGTATATTACGCTTTCCTCTTTCAGAGTCAAGCGTTTAATTTCGCTTTTCTCTGCCGAGATTCTCAGGAGAACCTCGCTGACCCGGCGGCTTGTTTGCCGTTGTTCCGTCTCAGTGGGGCCGCATTATAGGGAGTTTCTTCAGGGCCGCAACCCTTAAATTGCAGAAAAATGACTGACTGCTGCAATCCCCAGCAGAACCCCGCCTTATACCTATTTACACACAGAGTTATCCACAAATCTCATCTATTCTTATGGTCTCTGCGTATTTTCCCCTTCTTTATATAGAGGGAAAATGGCTTATCGCCCCCACCTACTATTCAACGATACGTCCCGACTCGAGCTTGATAATCCGATCCGCAAGGTGGAAATAGCGATCGTCATGGGTGATCGCGATAATGGTTTTCCCCTCAGCTTTCAGCGCTGGGAGGATTTCCTGGTAAAACACCGCTTTGAATTCCGGGTCCTGGTCGGCGGCCCACTCATCAAACAGGTAGATTGACCGCGCTTCCAGCCAGGCCTGCAACAAAGCCAGCCGTTTGCGCTGCCCTTGCGAAAGCGCCGTCGTAGAGAAACGCCCATCGGCAAAACGGACCTTATGGCTGAGCTTCAGCCGTTCGAGTAACTCCCCCACCTGTTCCGCCGTGCGCTCATGCACAAACGCCACGTTATCGAAAAGGAAGAAATCATTGAACACCACCGAGAAGCATTGCCGATATGCCTCCTGTTGGTCATCGGCAACCCACTGGCCGTTTAAGCGCAGCGTTCCGCTGTCGGGCGGATAGATCCCCACCAGCAGATTCGCCAGCGTCGTTTTCCCACTGCCGTTACCGCCGACGATGAAGACCAGCTCGCCAGGATTAAACGTCAGGTCGAGTGGCCCCAGGGTAAAGCGTTCACCATCTTCCCCCTGATACTGATAGCTCACCTGCTCCAGCGCCAACGAGGTGAATGGCACTTCTGGCAACGGACGCTGCGCCTGCTCCGGCGGTAGCGCCGCCTGAAGTTGCTGCACCCGCTGCATCGCCACCCGCGCGCTGGCGATAGTCGGCAGCGACGACAGCACGCCTTCGACGGGCACAATCATATAAAGGAAGATCATCACATAGCCGGTAATCGCCGCCGGTGGCAGCGTTAGCGCTTCGCGCAGGCCAAACAGCACCAGGCCGATAAACACAAAGAACAGAATGCTGCCCCAGCTCGTCGCCAGCCCATACAGGATGTAGCCCCGCGTCCGCTCCCGGCGCACCGCCTCAATATTCTCCGCCAGTTCGCCGTCCACAAAATGCCGCCGACGCGCGGCGTTAAGCCGATATTCGCGCCCGCCGTCGAACAACGTTTTGCACTGCTGGATCAGCGTATCTTCCCGTCGCCGGGATTGTCGCAGCAGCCCGAGCGCGCGCCCGTGTGCCGCCTGATACCCCAGCGTACCGAGCGCAATAGCCAGTAGCGCCAGCCCCAGCACACTAAAAGAGAGCGTCGCCAGGTAAATCAGGCACCCGAGGATCACCGCGCTATAGATGAAGAGATTCGGCAGGTTAACGAAAAAGACCACCAGCGTATCGAGATCTTGCGTCAGCACCGAGATAGTCCGCGCCATTCCGGAACGCTCCAGCTGCAGCCAGCGGGTTTCACTCACCCGATGCGTCAACTCACTGCGCAGCCGTGCTTTTACCTTCTGCCCAAGATACATAAAGGTGGTTTGCGAGATAACGCGGGTTGCCAGCATCAGGCACGCCAGCAGCGCAAACTGTATTCCCGGTGCCAGCCAGCCGTGTGCTGGCGGCAGATTCAGGCTGTGGTTAATCATCGCCAGCAGTGACGCATTGCTCAGCCCGCTAATCAGCCCGGCAACCACGGCCAGCAGCAGCCAGCCGCCGACCATCCGAAACAACATCAACAACAACGACATGCTCATTCCTTTTTATAGTTTGCTTCTTTTATTACGTCTGATGAGATGACGGCCTATTTCTGCCACGAATCAGCGGCCAGACCAGCAGCGGCACACCGATGAGCGATGCCACCAGCCCCACCGGCAGCTGGCGCGGATAGAGCGCATTGCGCCCCAACCAATCGGCAACGGTCATGATGCAGGCGGAAAGCAGCACCGCGGTGTAGAGCTGCGCCAGTACGCCCTTCACGCCAACCCGGCGCGCCAGATGCGGGCCCAGCAGCCCGATAAACGACACCGGCCCCACTAATAAGGTGGCAAGCCCGGTCATCAGCGCCGCCAGCGCCAGCACACTGAAGCGGGCACGCGGCAGCGAGACGCCTAGCGAACCGGCCACGCTGCCCATCGGCAGCAGCACCAGCCAACGACGAAACAGCGGCGTGATAACCAGCAGCACCAGCGTGGCGATAAACAGCACCTGTGCCAGAGAAGCGCTGATGTAGTAGGTACTGCCGGTCATCAACGGCAGCAGCACCGCGCTGGCGGAGAGGTTATTGAGCATCACGATGCTCACGGCGGCCTGGCATAGCGCATTCAGCGCCAGCCCGTTAAGCAACACGCGCTGAGGGTTAAACGCGCTGCGTCGGCTATTCCACATCGTCAGTAACAAGCTGATCAGTGCCCCCGCCAGGCTACTTAATAGAAGAAAGGCGCTGCCCTGAGTGGGAAACAGCAGGATATAGACAGTGACGCCCATCGCCGCGCCGCCGCCGATGCCCAGCACTTCCGGGCTCGCCAGCGGGTTACCGCTCACGCGCTGCATCAGTACCCCCGCACCCGCTAACAGCGCCCCGGCGCTGATGGCGGCCAGCAGGCGCGGCACCCTGAGCGGCAGCAGTTGCGTCAGCTCCTCATGGCTGGCCCAATGCCAGTGCCCAAGTCCTAGCCCAAGACAGAGCGAAACCACAATGGCGATAAGCAGTACGGCAGCGGCGAGCCACGGCACCCAGCGGTGGGTTGAGGCATCCGCCGTCAGTGGCGACGGGGAAGTATCCGGAACATGTTGCCGGGCATGACGCGCCAGCAGGATCAACAGCGGCCCGCCGGTCAGTGCGGTCAGCATGCCCACCGGCAGCAACTGACCGTTCAATAGCGAAACCCGGGACACGCAGAGGTCGGTAAACCACAGCAGCCCCGCTCCGGTGAGCGCACTGTGCAGCATCAGTTGGCGCGACGTGCGCGCACCGCCAAAGCGGGCAAGATGCGGTGCGGCCAGGCCGATAAAACCAATCACCCCAACGGCATTGACCACCAGCGCGCTCATCACCAGCGCCAGCAGCACCGCCGCGCTGCGAATTTTCAGCGGCGAGGCGCCCAGGCTACTGACCATGGTTTCCGGCAGTTGCAGCAGCTCCAGCGGTCGCCACAAAAATGCCAACGCCAGCAAGCAAAGCGCCAGCCAGGGCAGCAGCGACATCAGCAGATGACTGTCCTCCTGCGCCAGCGAACCGCCGCCCCACATCAACACGGTCAGCAGGAAACGGTCATTGATGATGGCAATAAGCATCGTCAGCGCACCGCACCACAGGTTGATCATCATCCCGGCCTGGATCATCACTAAAGGCGAGAGCCGCTGCCGCCAGCTCAGCGCCAGCACCAGCAGCAGCGCGGCCAGTTCCCCCACGACCACCACCGCCATTTTGACTTCGGTCAGGAGTAGCGGGAACCAGAGTGATGTCAGCCCCAGCGCCAGCGTCGCGCCGGAAGTCATGCCAAGCGTAATCGGCTCCGCCAGCGGATTGCGCAGCGCCCGCTGCATTAACCAGCCGCAGAGCCCGAGCGTCGCCCCGCCGATAATCGCCATGCCCTGCCGCGGTAGCCACATGCTGTGCAGAATAATCGCCGTGGGCTGAAGGTTATTGGCATACAGCAGCGCCCGCAGGCCACCTTCGCGCAGCACGTCACTACCGGCGAGCAACAGCGCCGCCAGCCACAGCAGCGTGATGAGCCCCCAGGAGAGACGGCGGGAATAGGGTTCATGCATCGCGCCACCCCGCAACAAAGGGATAGAGGATATCGGCGAAGCGCCCGGCGGTGATCAGCGCACCGGTATCGCTAATCGGCTGTTCAATCACCGCCATCGGATACCGCGACGTCACTGGCAGGTGCCGCCACAGTGTGCTCTGCCGCCAGCGGGCAACGGCATCACGCTTGTCGTCATCGACCAGCAGGATAAGCCGGGCATCCACCGTGGCAATGCTGGTCAACTCCACCAGTACCGTCCCTTCCGCCCCACGGCTCCCCTGCCAGGCATGATGCAGGCCGCAGGCGGCCAGCACATCACCACTCAAACTTCTCAGGGTGTAGAGCCGCAGATGCAGCGCATCAACGGGCGTGGCGCAGAACACCGGTTGTCGCACCGCCTGGGCAACCTTGCGCACGCGGGCTAGCTGCGATTGCAGATTATTGAGCAACACCTGCGCCTGCGTTTCCCGTCCGAAGACATCACCAAGCTGGCGCGTCGCTTCTATAAAGGAGGCAAGCCCGTGCGTTGGCAGCGTTAGAGTCGGCGCAATTTTTTCCAGCGCGGGCTTCAGCAACGTATGTTGGGGAGTTATCACAATGCGGTCAGGCTTTAAGGCATACAGCGTTTCGAGGTTCGGCTGGAACAGCAGCCCTAAATCCTGCACCGTTGCAGGCAGCACAGGCTGCGGGATCAGTTTGCGATACCAGTCGGGTGCCGAGACGCCAGCAGGTGTGATACCGAGCGCGAGGATCATCTCCGTCAGCCCCCAGTCCAGCACCGCCAGCTTCTGCAGGGCCGCAGCACTCCCGGCCCACGACATCGCGGGAGCCAGCAGTGCTGCGATTAATAACGTGCGTCGTGAGAGCATCGTTACCACTTGTAGCTAACGGTCGCCGTCAGCTGACGTTTCATCGCATATTCACAGCCGTTGTTCTGGCAGGTGGCGAGGTAGGTTTTGTTGGTCAGGTTCGCCGCGTTCAGCGCAACGCCCCATTCACGCCAGTCGTAGCCCAGACGCGCATCGTAGACCGTGGCCGCCGGTACCTTCAGGCTGTTGTCGGTGTTGGCATAGCTGCTGCCGACATAGCGCACGCCACCGCCGATGGAGAAACCGTCCAGCGGGCCGCTCAGCGCATACTGCGTCCACAGCTTGGCGCTGTTGCGCGCAATACCGACCGGATGTTTACCTTCGGTGCCATCGTTCGCGCTGATCACTTCCGGATCGGTCAACGCGTAGGACGCCAGCACAGACCAGGCCGGGGTGATGTTGATCTTGCCATCCAGCTCGATCCCGCGCGATCGGATCTCACCGGTCTGCACGCTGTAGTTGGCGTGATCCGGATCCGGCGTTGCGACGTTGGTTTCCCGCAGGTTAAACAGCGCCAGCGTAAACAGCGCATCCAGCCCAACCGGGTCGTACTTCAGGCCTATTTCCGTCTGCTTGCCTTCCGTCGGCTTAAAGCCGTGACCATAAAAATCGGTCGTGCTGCTCGGCACGAACGAGGTCGAGTAGCTGACGTACGGCGCTAAACCGTTATCGAAGTGATACAGCAGCCCCGCGCGTCCGGTGGTCGCATAGTCGTTGCTTTCGGTACGCGCGTCGGTCAGCAGGTTGGTGCTCTTGGTTTTCGCCGCATCGTAACGCCCGGCCAGGTTCATTATCCAGTTTGCCCATTCAAGCTGATCCTGCAGGTAGAACCCGGTTTGATCGAGCGTGGAGTGGGTGCTGCTGGTGAAGGCTGGTACTTCAACCGGCGTACTGTAATCCGGGTTGAGGTAGTTGATCGGGCTCGCATCACCGTAGCCTGCGCGGCTGCGCACCGAGCTATGCATCCGGTCAATCCCGGCCAGCAGCGTATGCTGCACCGGGCCAGTTTGCAGATGGAACTCCGCCTGGTTATCCACGGCGAAGTTGACCATGGTCTCCTGCAGGTTCATTGAGTAGCGGTCGATCAGCGGCGCATCCGCATGAACGCCCCACGGGTAGACCATCAGGTAATCGCCGGTGCTGCTGATATAGCGCAGGTTCTGGCGGAAGGTCACCGTGTCGTTAAAGTCGTGGCGGAACTGATAGCCGATGCTGCCCTGCTTGCGCTCATAGCTGTCAAAGCCCGGCTGGCCGCCGTAGAACTTGCTGGAGATCTGCCCGTTCGGGTTATAGGTCAGCGTGCCGGAGGTGGGCATCTGGTTGTAGAAGCCGCTGTCCGGGTCTTTACGCAACTGCGCCAGCACCGTCAGGCTGGTGCGATCGCTCGGCTGCCAGGTGAAGGATGGCGCAATGTCGTAATGCTGGTAACGAGTGTGGTCGACCTGCGTTTCGGTATCGAAGAAGGTTCCCGCCACGCGGCCAAGCAGCGTGTTGTCGTCGGTCAGCGGGCCGGTGACATCAAAGCCGGTGCCAAACAGGTTATTGTTGCCGGTGGACATATACACTTCCCCGCCCGGCTGGGCCTGCGGAGTTTTGCTCACCATGTTGACCACCCCGCCCGGGTTGGCCTGGCCGTACAGCACCGACGATGGGCCTTTCACCACCTCAATGCGCGACAGCAGGAACGGGTCCCACGCCGGGCGGCTCCACCAGGCTTCGCGCGGCAGGCGCAGGCCATCAAGATATTCGTCGGCTTCAAAACCGCGCACCACGATAGTGTCGAAACGGGTATCCGGCCCGGCGTTTTCCGATGCCACGCCGGAGACATAACGCAGCGCCTCCGGAATGTTTTTCGCCGCTTGCGCCGCGATTTGCGCCTGTGTAACGACGGCGATACTTTGCGATGTGCGGCTTATCGGCTGGCTGGATTTCGTTCCGGCAGCCGCGTTGTGCGCCACCAGTGAACTCTCATCATCCTGCCCCTGCGACGGTGCCGCGGCGGTGACCACTATTGTCTGTTCTTTTGTGCTATCGTGACCGTTATCCGCAGTGAACGCTTGCCCGCTGTACCCTGCGATGATCGTACATGCAAGTACTTTCAACGGTTTATCCCTGAAAAGCTTGCCAACCTGATTCATAGCATTTCCGACTGTTATTAGAATTGGATGGAAATGATAATTATTCAAGTTTAAAAGAGAAGCCCTTCCGTGGCAGAATGGCGTTACTGGCCATCAGGATGTCGCCATACGGACAAAAGTTGTCTCTAAACGCAGCAGTAAGCATAAATGGTGAGAATCAGACAGAGGGCAGGTGAAGATGACCATTCCACAGGCGATTGAAGGGCTGCGCCAGCTCAAATACGCCCCAGGCAGCGAAGAGCCGGTTCACCAGCACGAGCAGGGGCAGCTGATTTATCCGCTCAGCGGCGTGGCGAAAATCGTCACCCCACAGCATATCTGGCTGCTGTCGCCCGGCCGCGCAATCTGGCTACCCGGCGGGCTGCCGCACGGGCTTCAGGCCGTGGATCGCGTAGTGACGCAGAACCTGTACCTTAGCCCGCAGGCTTCCCGCCTGTTTGGCAATCAGTGCCGCGGCCTGGCCGCCACTCCCCTACTTCACACCCTGATTGATGCCGGGCTTGAAGATGCTATTCCCTCAGAGCGGATGGCCCTGCTTCAGGCGCTACTGATCGACGAACTACAGCGTTTACCCGCCACCGTGCTGTGCCACGTGATCCTCCCAAGCGACCGCCGGGTGCGCCAGGTCTGCGATACGCTGTGTCGCGAGTTGGATCATACCGCGACCCTCGCCTGGTGGGGGCAAAAGGTCGGTGCCAGCGAACGTACGCTGGCGCGCCTGTTCCGTGAAGAGACGCACCTGAGTTTTTCTGAATGGCGGCAGCAGATTCGCCTGCTGGAAGCGGTGTGTAATCTGGCACGCGGCGTGGCGGTGAATACGCTGGCGCAGGAGCTGGGCTATGCCAGCGCGAGCGCGTTTATTGCGATGTTCAGGAAGAAGCTGGGGGTGTCGCCGCAGCGGTATATTCAGGCGGCAATGGTGATGTCGTGATTTTATGGTTATCTATTTTTATTATTAATACGGGGACTGTTTTTAATAGATAATATTAATAATGGTTTCCGGTTTTATATTTAATGGCGTTTATTACGTTTTATTTTCGGCTGGCTTTTATTTTCTGTACTGGGTATATTTACAGGTGTTATTTTGCGCGATGCGGGTGTGCGCCAACACGCCCGCATCGCTAATCACAATTACTATTTAAAAGGAATAGTAACCATGACTGACGCCGATTGTATTGTAGATTCGTTTGAACCAGAAGTAGTGGATGGAAATAAGCGGGATTTAACCGTGAGTTATGCGAGCCGCGCGCCAGATTACCATCGCGTTCCGGCGGTGATGATGAAGGGGCAATGGCTGGAAGCGGCAGGGTTTGCCACCGGCACGAAGGTTGAGGTGCGGGTGATGAAGGGGTGTATGGTACTGACGGCGGTGGAAGCAGAGGCTGACGAGGTGCTGGAGACGGCGCGGGTGGTGAGGAAGTTGTCGGTGCGGAAGCGGAGGCAGGTTAGGGAGTTTATTGGGGTGATTGGGGGGAAAGGGAGTCGAGGGTGAAGGGTGAGATTAGGCGCTGAGAGGCGCCTTTTTTGTTGGCTGATTATCCGGAGAAAATGTATTTATGGTTGTTTGGTACTGGGATATTTACCACTTACTTCCAGTTCAATGAGTTAGAACACAATTATCAGCACAATGAATACGCTATTATTTCCCACATATAATGATGCGTATTCAGGCGACTATGAAGAATAGAACCATTGGGTTCGTTGTTATTTTATTTTTTGTCTGGCTTTTTGCCAAAAACGATAAAGTACCAGCTACCGAAAGTAGTGTTCAAAATTCAGACACATATACATCAAGTTCACTTTCGACAGTCCAGAAAATACTGGACATTACTGGGTCTGGACAACCCGAGCGCCGCTATGTGAATGCTGATACTTTAAAGGTGCGCAGTTCACCGAAAGGAAACGCACTCGATACATTGAAAAGAGAAACATCCGTCAACGTGTATGAGTAGCGCGATACATGGAGTCGGATAAGTGCAGCTAAAGAGCAAGAACACTGGGTTGGTTCGGCATACTTATATGAAGTGGCGGGATGCTATATCAAGAAAGACCTCCTGCAGAGCGCTCCTGCAATTAAGCAACGACCAGCGGAACGGCATACTGCACCGGTAAAACAGCCCGTGAGATCGCCATCCTATGGTTCGTCTTGTTCGTGCTCTTCAGGGAACGTGTGTATTGGGCCGCGTGGGGGGAGGTATTGCATTACTTCTGGGGGGAATAAACGGTATGGGGTTTAGGGAGGAAGTCCATAAAGGAATGTAGCGAAGGCCGGACTCGCACATAGAACTTAACTCCATGATTTAAAATAGTTAATAATAAACTCTACAAGGTTATACCAACACAGATACCAACACGAAAATTCATTGATTTTCGGCATCGAACCAGGACGAGTATGGCTTGGTTGAGATGCCGAACTCTGTTACTCGTCATCTTCCTCGACAGGCTCAAGCGCATCAAGTGGTACTCGCACCATCGCAATAGAACCAATACGGATAAAAGAATCTTCTCCATCTATGTCGGTTAACTGATACCGCTCGGTTGATTCCGGCTCTGATTCAAGAATGTCAAAAAATGCATTCAACTGACCGATATCGCCATCACTTTCGTCCTCGGGTTCATCTGGCTCACAACAAAGCTCAATAACCGGGCCACCATTTACCATGGTGATATGGACATTCCCATACCTGCCTTCATTTGCATCGCCATCTTCTTCATCAGAAACGGGTGGAAAGGCATCAAACAAGAACTGATGGAAAATCACTTCTCGGGCATTTAAGGCATAACGATGCTGTTCAGAGTCGAAAACAAAGAAATGCTCATAATCAGGCGCTGCTATTTCCTGAAAGTATGAGTAAAAACGACGCTTATCAGCCGGGGAAATGGGTAACGGCAAATAATCTTGCTGCCCTCGTAACCAGAGTTTTACCGTCCAAATGCAGCCATCCATTTCAATACCACTAGCGGCGATGCTTTCCAGATCATCATCACTACGGCTACTTTGATTGCGCACTTTTTGCAATAAAGTATCGTTACCAGGAAAAACTGCATTCAATGGTTTCTTTAAGACAGCGCTTATCGCCTGCGCCAGTCCTAACTTGGCCGCAACTTTCCCTGTCTCGATACGTTGGATCTGCTGTTGGCTGGTACCAACCATATCCGCCAATTCACGCTGAGTGATTGATAGTTGAGTACGAAGTTCTTTAATTTTGTTTTGCATGATGCCCTCCCCACTTACCAAGAAGTAATGGATATCATTAAAACACAAAAAAGAGTAAAAAACACAAAAATGAGTTTTAAGTTAGTGGGAAATACTCGCGAATGTGAAGAGCATCTCTTCAACGTTCTTCTTTGGTATGCCAGAGATCCACCATATAGATATCATTGTCACGGAGTTCGTAGTGAACCTCATAGTCATCGAATAACACTTTTCGGACCTCATGAGGTTCATACCGAGTCTGCTGTATGCCAATTGCCGGATGCGCTGTAAGACCAGCACAGCCAATAATCAGGCGATCCAAAAGGTCATCGGCGTGCTGGCGGCTGTACTGAAGGGCAAAACGGTAGATACGCTCCAGGTCATCCTGAGCTTTAAGCGTCCAGTAAACTTCCATTTATCAGGATTTCTTTAAGCGATTAGCAAAATCCACCATGTCCGAGTGGCTCACCACGCGACCGGCATCCACATCGGCAAGACCGGCCTGGATGCTCTGGTAACGCCGTTCTCTTTCGGCCAGCATATTGGTCAATGCTTCTTTAATAATCCAGCTCTTAGAACGGTCCAACTCAATTGCCAGATTTTCAACAGCAGCAGCCAATTCAACGGGTATCTGTGCGCTAATGGTTTGTTTAGTAAGCGAACCCATAGGGATTACCTCATTTAATAACATTTAATAACTCCTATTAAGATTAGCATAGAGGTGCCTATAAAAACATCACATCTCATTTCGCAGGCAACATCCCCGGAAAGTGTTTCGCCACGATATCGTTCATCTTATCTACCAGATCTAAGCGTTTAAAAGTGATATGTCCGCTGCCTTTCTGGAAGTAGCGGATGGTGAACAAATCGTCTTCGAAAACCTGCTGATGCGGATTATCGCGCACGAAATCCATAAAGCGGATAGAGACATCATGCCGGTTATCAGGAATGGTTTTTCCATCCAGCAGGTAGAGCATTCTCTCCAGATCGGCTAGTTGATCGCGCCGCCAGCCCCAGTTCAGGCTGTAGCCCCATCTGTCATGCTTCACCAGATTGTTGAAGATAATCTTCTTGCCGAAGTAACAGGGATTATTGGTTTTGTAGTCCCAGCTTAGCCCTTTGAACACGTTGATAATTCCACGTTCAAAAACATCCTGCTTGTTATGGTGCAACTGTTCAAAGGTACTCAGGATATTGGCTTCGCTAATGGCCGGAAGATCGCCCTCCTCTAGATTCTTCGCCCACTGGCTACGGGCTTCGGCATCCATCAACGTTAACATCCCGGACTTCAGCATCAGATCGCGCCAGATGCTACGGTCGATATTGCGGGTGATGACTGGCATCGCTTTATCTACAGGTTGCACCAGCCAGCAGTCGAAAGAATGGCCCTGCCGCATCGCCCAATGACTCGCTACGTCGCCACCAATCCCGGAAGTGAGTCGGGAAACGTCATCAAGCTGACGAATTAGCGCCTCAATCTGTTTCAACGCAGCATCACGTCCGGTGACGATACGCTCAATGCTGGTTGAGCAAATTAGCTCATTATCGTCAGTTAAGACTTCAGCTTCTGTTTGCATGATTTTTGTCCGTATAAAAGCAAACACGCCTGCCGGGAGTGGCAGGCGCATTATGCAATGAGTTAATAAGGAAATAAGATTGGTGATGTAATTCGGGAAGACGGCTCGCAAGATTCAGCGTATCGAAGGATGAGGGCTTTGCCGCAACAGGCCGGTTGCCTGCCGCGCCCGCAAAATATCCACTGCGCCCAAATAAGGGGACTGCTCCTGACAGTTAAACCCTCTGCGATCGATACGAACCAGTTCGTACTTTTCCACCAGAAAGTTAACAGCATCAGCCAGCGTAATACCGGCGTTGATATGTTCCAGAATAACGATTTCATCGCTGAACGGCGTGTCATTCAGGGTAAGGCCATAATGTTGCTCCAGCAGACGGGTAAGCAGCATCTGCCAGACCGTCACGGGAGACGGGCACGGCTTAGCCGCCCGCTGAATTGTTGCAGGTAAGGTTTTCATTTTTTCTCGCGTGTGAAAAAGGTTTAACGTTGAGTGGGATAAATAACGATGTAGACGTAACCATAACTACCGAGAGTATCGGCTTCACAGGTGAAAGCGTTGTGGTAGAGAGTGACGCTGTGCGCATAACGGGGATTAAGTTCGCCAGTGCTCAGCATCAGTTCCATCTGGCGGATAAAATGCGGGAATGCTTCTTCCAGCTTCAGACATTCGGCGTCACCAAATTTACCGGTGATATTGGCCCGGTCAGCCAGGTAGTGCAGTCGGTTGCCTTCCTGTACCAGCCTTGCGCCAAAATTCGGTGTGAAACTTCGCTTTAATCCCCACTGTATGGCATCAGTCAGTGGCATCTTTTGCCCTCCTTCATAACCAGCCTCGTTCAGCAAATGAAACCACTGTCATGCCTCCGACTATGCAGTGATCCAGCACCCGGATTTCTACCAGCGACAGCGCCTTTACCAGTCTGGCGGTAATCTGTCTGTCGGCCTGGCTGGGCTCAGCTTCACCGGAGGGATGGTTGTGGGCAAAAAGCACGGCGGCTGCATTATGGCGAAGGGCTGATTTCACCACTTCGCGGGGATGCACTTCCGTACTGTTGATAGTGCCGGTAAACAGGGTTTCGTGAGTGATTAACTGATTTTGCTGGTTAAGGTACAGCACTAAAAACACCTCGCGCTCCAGCCCGGTCATTTTCAGGCGCAGCCAGTCCCTGACAACCGTTGTGGACGTGAACGACGCGCCAGGCTCGCGCAGATGGTGTTCAAGCAGCGACAGAGCACGCTGAACAGTTCGCCGGGTTGTCAGCGGTAGTTCCTGCGGTATTGATAAATTGAAAGTCATACCTGTATCCTCAGTCGATAATGCGCATGATGGCGGAGCATTCCTGATGGCGCAGAGCATACTCACGCAGACGATAAAAGTGCGCTGTCATGGCATCGCACCCGGTACGGCAGGCATGATGGCTGTACTCAATAAGACAGACGGTAATTCCGGCGGCCTCTGCACTCATTTGCGCATCATTGCCATTCATGCTGTTAAAGAGTTGCCATTGCGCATCGCGGACAGTATCCGGCACCATAAAAGCGCCGCCATTGCTGAGCGTGTAAAAATTCCAGATACCACCTCTGTAATCCGCACAGAAACGGTCCATCCAGGCGAAGATGCGCGGCTCCAGTAATATCCACTGTGGAATCGTGCCAAAATGCTGCGGCCAAAAGGCGGGGCGTTGTTCATCTGCGACAGGCATGGCGAAAATAGTGTCTGACGATAAGGTGGCGTCAGTAATTGCAGTATTCATGATTAATCACTCCGAAAATAAAAAAGCCAGCCGGTCAGGGCTGGCGTGATGATGAGTCGTTAAATCAGGTCGTTAAAACGCGGTGAGACAGTCATCTCTGCCTGCGTTTACGGATAGTGTTGTGGTGGGTGATGCAATGAGTAAGACGGCATAAAAGCAAAAAGGCCATGCTTCCCGATGGAGGCACGGCCTTTATGCCTGAGCTAGAAACAATACCAAGGGGTTATTGCCCCATGTACTCCACCTTTGCACCGGTGGCGTTACCATCAGCTCCTACAGTAACAACGATTTTATCGTAGGTGCGGTAAGCGGCATTGTAGACTTCATATACCACCGTATTTCCCTTCACTTCATAGCTGCCAAAATCAGCGGCGTCTGCCGTTTCACGGTCATATTCTTTCGTGTACGCCTGTCTGGCCGCTTTCATTACCGAACCTTTGTTGACTTTCAGCGGCTTGTTCCCGGTGACTTCTGCTGATGCGCCTGCAAGGGCGCTGACATATTTAGGACAAACCTGGAGCATATCACCACGGGTAAATTTCATTTGTGTGCCAAAGACCTGCACGCTGGAAATATCCTGAGCGGCAATTGATTCAATGGCTTTCCTGGCTGCGGCGGGTGCCTGTCCGCCTTCGATTTCAACAGCTTTATAGCCGGTCTGTTGATTACACATCTGAGAGGTGGGGATCAGATTCCCATTAATGCTGATACGGCTTCCCATCAGTTCCTGCTGGCCGTTGGGGCAACCCTGCAACTGGCCGAAGATACCAATAGTGTCTTTTTTCAGCATAACCAGCGCCTGACCATCTTCCGTCATGGTCTGACACCAACCATTTTTCACCATCCAGTTGCCAGCCTGCGCAGAAACAGAGGCGGCGGAGAGAAAAAGAGCAATTATTGTTCTGGTTTTCATAAATCACCTGTGGATTGGCAGCAGCGGTCAGGAGAGAACCACTGCATAAGTTATTAATCAGTCAACATCTGTCAAAGGAGCAGGAAACGGCGCGAAACGAGCCAGGATATCCTTACTTTTTGATAGGTTAAGACGATCAATTCATGGATATCGAAAGTTATTATTAATAGATAATAACGATCAATTTCTTATTATTGATCGTTTATACAGATCAATATATTCTTTTCTGACATATACTGCCCCTGAAAAAGTGCAACGTTTGACCGTAAGGCGCGTGCCTGGGGAAATTCACAGAGTCCGGGAAAGAGAGGAACAACGGATGTCAGGAACAGTACAAATTGAGTCGTTCAACGCAGAATTTTTGACCAGAGATAAACTGCACGACCTTATTTTTTACCGGAAAAGTTTTGATATCACGAATGTTACCGACATCAGTGAAACCGTCAAAAGAGTGGAGTATGCGATTGAACATCAGCAGAAGAAATTAACCTGCCGTGTATACACCGAATACAGAAGCACTGCGGTGGCAGGCTCTCTGTGGTCACCAACAGCACTTCTGGGAGCGGTGAGCGCCGCCGCAATCGGTGTCCATAATCTGGCGACATGGAACCCGGACTATGAAATTGGTAAGAATTACGTCAAAAGAACCCTATCCGTAAGGTATAAAAAGTAACGGTTTTACATCTGTCCGTGGCTGAGTCTGTCCGGTTCAGCCAAAAATCCTCTCCCATAATTCAGACGCAAGCTGTACCAGCTTTTCCCGCAACCTCCTCAGCAACAAGCTCCAGCCAGCAGGCAGACGCTCAGAAGCGATCACCGTGTCAAAAGCCGAACCGGCTATTTCACCAAAACGCTGGCGTACTGCAACATCACTCTCCTCCGTATGATTTTCTGGCTTTAACTGGCAATAAAAAGCGCTACTGGCCTGTACGGGTAACGCATGTATCATTAGTTCCACCAGAGCATGCAGGTTATAGCCGGTATGTGCTGAAACGGCCATCACCGGGAAAGAGGACGGCAACTGACCAGCAATCTGCGAACTGATAACCGCAAGTGAAAGGCACTGCTCAGTTGAAGGAACAGCCTGACCGGGCAGTTCTGGCAATGGAGGAATGCGGTCTGCCTGACTGACAACAAACAGGAAACGGGAAGCATCCGCGCCATAAGCAAGCAGTGACCGGTGCGTGACGATATCGACCGCCCGCGCACGATCATCAGCACGCAGGACCCAGATAATCAAATCCAGCTCCGTCAGCAACTTCTGAAACAGAGCCGAATATT
Source organism: Kluyvera sp. EC_51 (assembly GCF_019584505.1). Classification (NCBI taxonomy): domain Bacteria; kingdom Pseudomonadati; phylum Pseudomonadota; class Gammaproteobacteria; order Enterobacterales; family Enterobacteriaceae; genus Kluyvera; species Kluyvera sp. EC_51. The sequence goes on from NZ_VDAG01000035.1 coordinate 16,270, forward strand.
CCGCATCGTACTCCGGTGTCTCGCCCACTCCAGGCAAATCCACCAGTGTCATGCTGCGCTCGCCCACGGTGAGCACTATCCGCTGGGGTTCACGGGTACAGCCCAGCAAATCACTGGTCAGACATACCGGTTGTTGAAACAGGGCGTTGCAAAGCGAACTCTTACCCGCCCCGCTTTTGCCCATAATGCCAATTACGGGCTCGTAGTGAATTGCATGTTGCAGATGGGAAATAATACGTTCGGTCGTTTGTTGGGGTAAGAAATTAAGGCAGGCACGCAGGATATCACTGGTATCCTGCGATTCGGGGGTTTGAGGCATGGTTTACTCCTGTGAAAAGCAAAGCCGGAAGAAAATCAACCGGCTATTCACATAAGTAATATAGGCATGAAATTTAGTGGGATTATTGTTTTTTCTTTAATAAAGATATTTTATATTCATTGGGATTGTCTTTATATCTACGATATTCATCACTAATAAGCCCTTCAATAAACTTATTTATGCTAGAACCTTGCAGCTTAACTAGCTCTTTAAGCTCTCTGCGAGTTTTTATAGAAATTTCAGTATTAAGGCTAAAGCTTTTCTTTTTATCTCGTCGCCCGCGCTGCTGAAATGCTTTTTTCATGTTATCCAGAAGTAATTTTTTATCCTGACAATCGATTTTATTTCCCCGTATAACCCAGCAATCAATTGCCCCCATGATCGCAATATATTTCTCATTTGCATCTGCGGGCTTAAACCAAAAAAGGATGTTATCATTAAAATCTTTCCTTTTTAATAAATATTCCCACGCCCATTCAATACCCTCATAGTCTTTTTTCTTTAACCATTTAAATTGTCGAACAGGACTAATCAAGTGAAGCCAGATACTACGAATATGTTCGAATGACTTTTTAATTTGGTTAGGACTGAAGAAATCCGAGAGTTTATTAAAGAAGGTAATAATTAATCGGCTCCTTTCAGCGGAGCTGACGGGATTATCCGAAAGCCTAAAAAAAGAGTATAAACAAGGAGACTCTAAATCCCAATCATCTTGCAACTTTAATTCTGGCAAATTGAGACTACTATTTGATGCAGTTCGGATATATATCCAAAACCAGAAAATAGCTCGCTCATTGGCATCTCCTTTTAACCACCTAAAATCAATATCACGAAGGTAGGGGTCTTCACCTCCATTTAAGATTTGCTTTTTAGATGTAGTATTTTCCTGAGCCAATATCTGCCGGGTCAGATGTTCTATTGCTTGGCTTCCTTTGTCCACCGGAGCAACAGGAGAAAGATCTACATCTGCGCACTCATGATTACTATCATCGCCAGGAAGTTGCTTTACCTCTGATGCCTGCAAGAAAGAGTCTTTCTTGTTATTTTCAGGATCGGTTGAGGTATGTGGTTGCTCAGTCGAAACCATCTCTTTCTGTAATGCTTCATTAGCAAGTAACTTACTCAAAGCACCTAAATGACTATCCTTATCATTCTTATTCACAATAAACACCTGTATTTAAAAACACTATACTTAGTATTTAAATTGTATTCTTACTGGAGTCAACAAGTGAGTTTAATGTAATGCTAATTTTGAGGATAAGCCCACAACAGAAGGGTTAAAATCTAAAAAAACACTATGCCATTATGGTTTTTTACTCTCGTAATCATCGGCAAACACTATGCGCATTTTTCGAAAGAATTTTCAGGCATATCAGTGGGCGCATCATGCTAAAGGTGACATCAATGGGCTGTATGGTTCAGGCAGATGTAACTTTCTACTTCCTAACTCATAGTATGAGATAGATGCCCGTTACTCTCCCATCGACAACAGGCTCTCTCCCAACTCAACACCACCATACGGGAGCATCACTATGACCAGCCAAACGACCTTGCCATTAACTAAAACCCTGGATTCAAAATCAGTATTGAACGACCAGCTCGTCGACATGGCATTTATCACTGCCTACACCAATATGACCGACAAATGGTTCTATAGATTAATTTCTGAAAATGCGTTCCCAGCGCCAATCAAACTTGGTCGAAGTTCTCGTTGGCTAAAAAGTGAAGTCGAGGCTTGGATGACAGAACGGATTGAAAATTCAAGAGGGCAGTAATTATTAACTTTTAGACAAGATCTTGATCTTAGTGACAAATGAAACATGCAAAAATAAATTAATTATCCATTCCAAATAGCAGAGGTTGCATAGAAACAAAATGAACTATAGCTATAAATATATCAAATAATTTAATTTGGGTTTTTTAGTATAATTAATACTCTTCCCAGACTTGCATTCATTACTTATCCAATCTATTCACTAAATATCATTACGTATCGTACTTACCCTTATCACTTACACTGAAGATATTTTACCTGCACTTCCCCATCAGCTAATAACATTTAAAAACAGGTCTAACCTATGAATAATAGTCACCAATATAACCCATCATGGAATCCAAACTGGTTTCTTTCAGTAATTCTGGATAATCATATCGATGCAATGGTAGCCAGATATTCTTGTTTACTAACATTACGCCTAGACTTCTTTTATAAAAAGGATACCTCTCGCTACTTACATCAAGATCATCATGCACTTGAGCGTGACCTGCGATTATTGATGAATAAAATGATGCAAAAAGCTGCTATTGTGGGCTATTTCTGGGTCATTGAATGGACAGCCGATCATGGCTTCCATGCACATGCTGCATACTGGCTGGATGGGCATCAAACGCAAAGATCCTATCCTTTTGCACAGCAGGCAGGAGAATTCTGGAGGCAGTTAACCCAACAGGAGGGCTATTTTAATATATGCCAGTTTAAAGAACCTTATAAAGCCGATATCAATATTCCCGTGCGTTATAATGAACCCGCCAGCATTCTAAATATTCGTCGGGTATTGAGCTATCTGACAAAAGAAGAGCAAAAAGAGGGGCTCTGTTCATACGGATGCAATGAAGTCCCACAACGTCCAATGTCAGGGAGGCCCCGTAAAGCGATGGAGACTATTTCTGAAAATTAGTACCGAACCGTTCAATCGCTTGTTCCACAAACACATAGAAAGGCTCGCAGGTATTTGAGTTTCAGGTAAATGTTAATAGTCTGAAATGCATGCTGTCATCTGCGCCTTCTGTATCATTGCTGCCAGTGCAGTACCATGAGACAACATTCAACAGTAATGTTGTTTAGTGAATAAGTCTGGGCTCACTTTGTCAGCCAAATTAGTGTGATATCCTTTCCAGAATTCCTGTTGTATCCACGACATAAGGCGATGATTGATGGAGCAGTCTCTCAATTTTGAAATGTTGCGCAGCCAGTGGCCGGAACTGGCGGAACTCGCGTATATGGCAGAACGCTATGTCCATTCTGACCCGGAAAGCTGTCTGGTGAAGCTACGTAACTACACTGAATTGATGGTTCGCTGGTTATATCGTCAGGAGCGGTTGCCGGAAGGCATCAAGGCGAATCTGTACGATTTAATGAACGCCGATGTGTTTACCAGCATGATGCCAGAAGCCATCATCATGAAAATGGACGCGTTGCGTATCCACGGCAACCGTGCCGCGCACGGCGGGCGAATCAAAGCCAAGGATACCTACTGGCTGCTCAAGGAAGCGTACTTGTTAGGCATCTGGCTATACGTCCGCTATGCCAACGGCAACGTTGACGATTGCCCTAAATTTACCCTTCCTCCTCTGACGCCATCTTCTGCGAGCTCCGATAAAAAACACCTAGAAGAAGCAATACAGGCGCAAATCGAAAGCCGCGATCGTGAACTGGCGCTTCAACGTGCATTACAGCAGGAGCAGGAAAAGGCCGAACTGCTCACCCGGCGCCTGGATGAAGCCAGAGCGCGTAACCAGCATGTTGCCGATATCCTCTCTATTGATGAAGCGGAAACCCGCCGCCGCCTGATTGACTCCCGTCTGCTTGCCGCCGACTGGAATGTAGGGGAAGAGCTTAAAAATACCGATCAGGTTACGCAGGAGCATCCTGTTAAAGAACAGCCTACCGCAACCGGTGACGGTTATGCGGATTATGTCTTGTGGAATGAGGCGCATAAACCGCTGGCGGTGGTGGAAGCAAAAAAAACCAGCGTCAATGCCGAGCAGGGGCGAATTCAGGCCCGACTGTATGCCGACTGGCTGGAAAAAGAATATGGTCAGCGCCCGGTCATCTTCTACACCAACGGTTATGATATCTGGCTGTGGGACGACCATAAAACTCATGGTTATCCTCCGCGTCGGGTATTTGGCTTCTACAGCAAGGAAAGCCTGCAATATCTTATTCAGCAGCGTGAAACTCGTCTGCCGCTGAACAGTGTGCCGCACGTTAAGGATAACGAAGGTAAGGCCGTTGCCGGACGTTTGTATCAGCTTGAAACCATCGCCCGCGTCAGCGAACGGTTTACCAACAAGTACCGACAATCGTTAATTGTTCAGGCGACAGGCACAGGCAAAACCCGCGTAGCGATTGCGCTAAGCAAACTGATGATTGATGCCCGCTGGGTAAAACGCGTCCTGTTTCTTTGTGACCGCAAAGAGCTACGTAAACAGGCGGCGAATGCCTTCAATCAGTTCACCAATGAGCCGCTGTATGTGGTCGGGAAATCGAAGAAAGCAGACAGGCAGAATGCCAGGATCTACATCGCCACCTATCCCGGCATGATGAAAATCATGGACCATTTTGATGTAGGTTATTTCGATCTAATCATCGCAGATGAATCCCACCGCTCTATCTACAACGTCTACGGCGATCTATTTAAGTATTTTGATGCCCTCCAGATTGGCCTGACGGCCACGCCTATCGACATGGTGAGTAAAACCACTTTCGGTCTGTTCGGTTGTGAAGGTCGTATCCCTACCGCCAACTACAGCCTGGAAGATGCCATCGCCGATAACAATCTGGTTCCCTATGAGGTTGTCACGCACACCACAGAATTCCTGCGCGAAGGCATCAAACGGGAGAAATTAAGCGACGAACAAATCCGCGAGCTGGAAGAACAGGGTATCGATCCCAATACACTGGAATTTGATGGCAAGGCGCTGGATGAGGCGATCTACAACAAAGACACCAACCGCTATATCCTGCGTAACCTGATGGAAAATGGCCTGAAAGATCGGGATGGCCAGCTTCCCGGTAAAACCATCATTTTCGCCCGTAACCATAAACACGCGCTGTTGCTGAATGAGTTGTTCGACGACATGTACCCGCAGTTTGCCGGACGTTTCTGCCAGGTCATCGACAACTACGATCCCCGCGCCGAGCAACTGATTGACGATTTTAAAGGACTGGATGAAAGCACCAATAAAGAGCTGACCATCGCTATCTCTGTTGACATGCTCGATACCGGTATTGATGTCCCGGAAATTGTGAATCTGGTCTTTGCCAAGCCGGTTAAATCGAAAGTGAAGTTCTGGCAGATGATTGGCCGTGGTACACGCCTCTGTTCGGGGCTATACGGCAACGATGACAACGGCAAGCCGCTGGATAAACAGAAATTTCGCATCTTCGATCACTGGGGCAACTTCGAGTATCACGAGCTGCATACCGAAGAGGCCGAAATCACAGCTACTAAATCGCTGGCGCAAAAACGCTTCGAAGCGTGGGTTATGCTGGGGGCTGCTGCGCAGCGTAAGTTCGATAAACAGGCGGTGGATTTAGTCGCTCACCAGCTCCGCGAGCAGATCAACGCGCTGGATGAAAAGTCGATTGCTGTACAGGAGAAGTGGCAGCAAAAAGTGCAGTACAGTGATGAAAAAGTGCTGCGCCAGCTTTCCCCGAAAACGCAGCAGGATTTACTATCTGTCCTAGCCCCGCTGATGCAGTGGCTGGACGTGCGCGGGCAAAGCGATGCCATGCGCTTTGATATGGATATTCTGGCGGCGCAAACTGCCCGTTATACCAACCCGGAAGAATTGGATGTGCTCTGGCCGGTCATCCTGGAGAAAGTGGAACGTCTGCCGCCGCATCTGGCACAGGTTCAGCAGCAGGGACAACGGATTAATCAGCTTCGTGATTTAGGCTGGTGGAAGCAAGCCAGTCTGGAAGAGTTGGAGGATATCCGCATTCACCTGCGCGGCATCATGCACCTGATGGAAAAAGATGCGACGCCGAAATTTGGTTCGATACAGGTGGATATTACCGAAGATGCGAACCTGATTCAGACGGAAACCCGCAAAACCAACATCCGCTCGATTGATTTCAAACTGTATCGTCAGCAAGTTCAGGGGGCGCTGGAGCCGCTGTTTCAGCAAAATCCGGTGCTGAAGAAAATCCGCAATGGCGAGCCAGTCACGCAAAATGAGCTGGATGAACTGGCGAAGCTGGTGCTGATCCAGAACCCCAACGTTGATATCCGGGCGCTGAAAGAGTTCTATCCGCAGGCGACCGCCAGCCTGGATAAACTTTTGCGTACCATCATCGGGATGGACAGCGACGCGGTGGAAGTACGTTTTGCCCAGTTCGCAGCTGACAACAGCCTGACCAGCCAGCAACTGCGCTTTCTGTCACTGCTGAAAAACCACATCCGCGATTACGGCACTATTGAAATGCGGCAGCTCTTTGAACAGCCGTTTACCCATATCCACAACGAAGGTGTTACCGGCGTTTTCCCAGACATAGAGCAGATCGCCCGGTTGCAAAAGATAGTCGAAGAGCTGGGTGTTGTGACCGACGCAGCGACGGTATAATACGCACATGACAAGCCCCGGCAGCGGGGCTTTTGTATTTATAACAGGGTATACGTAACAATGATCACCGGTGACTTAAAAAGTAAAATCGACGGCCTGTGGGAAGATTTCTGGGTGGGTGGTATCACCAACCCGCTGACCGTAATCGAACAAATCACTTACCTGATGTACTCCCGGATGCTGGATACCCAGGAACAACGCGACGAGAAGCGTAAACAAATCGCGGGTATTGATTTTAAACCGCGTTTTGCGCCAGAACAGCAGGAGTTCCGCTTCAGCCACTATAGCAACCTTGGCTCGGACGAAATGATGGAAGTAGTGCGCGACGGCGTATTCCAGCATTTTCGTCAGCTCGGCCAGGCCGATGCGTCGAAGGTGACGCTACTGGGCAACTTTATGAAAGATGCCCGTCTGGAGATCGTCAAACCGTCGCTGTTAACCAAAGCCGTGGAGGTGATCAAAAATTTACCGCTGGATCGTGGCGACACCAAAGGCGATCTCTACGAATACCTGTTAAGCAAGCTGACCACTGCCGGGATCAACGGCCAGTTCCGCACGCCGCGCCACATTATTCGCACGATGGTTGAAATGATGGAGCCAAACCCTGCACGTGGTGAAACGATCTGCGATCCGGCCTGTGGTACGGGCGGTTTTCTGGCAACCAGTTATGAGTACCTTCTGGAGAAATACAGTTCACTGGAGTCCATTCATACCGAGATTGGCACCAACGAACGCGGCGAATTAGAAGAGCAAAAAATCTTTACCGGCGATCTGCTGACGCCGTGGCGTGACCATGTGGATAACAACATGTTCCACGGTTACGACTTTGATACCACCATGCTGCGCATCGCCGCTATGAACCTGATTATGCACGGCGTGGAAGCGCCGGATATTCACTATCAGGACACCATGAGCCAGAGCTTCAGCACCAACTTCCCGCAGGCTAGTAAAAACGCATTCAACCTGATTCTGGCGAACCCACCGTTTACTGGTTCACTGGACGAGGAAGATATCGACTCCACTCTGTCGGCAATGGTGAAAACCAAAAAAACCGAACTGCTGTTCCTGGCGCGGATTCTGCAAATGCTGAAAGTAGGCGGACGCAGCGCCACTATCGTGCCGCAGGGCGTGCTGTTTGGCTCCAGCAAAGCCCATCAATCTCTGCGTAAAACGCTGGTGGAAGATAACCAACTCGAAGCGGTGATTAACTTGCCTTCCGGTGTATTCAAGCCTTATGCAGGCGTAGCGACGGCAATCCTGATCTTCACTAAAGGCGGTCAGACGGATGAGGTCTGGTTCTACGATCTACAAAATGACGGCTACAGCCTGGATGACAAACGTAACCCGATAAAAGACAACGACCTGCCGCATTTGCTGGCGAGCTGGAAGCATTACCGTACTTTGCGCGGGCTGCCGGTTGATAACTTTATGGGAGAGAAATCAGCCTCATTGCTGAAACAGCAGCATCCAGAAGGGATTGATGCTGGCGTTGATTTTAAAGTTCGCACTCAGGCGGCGTTTGTGGTGCCGAAAGCTGATATTGCCGCACAGAAATACGACCTCTCTATCAATCGCTATAAAGAGGTGGTGTATCAGGCCGAGGAGTATGAAGATCCGAAGGTGATACTGAAGCGGCTGAGGGACCTAGAGAAAGAGATTCTGGCGGATTTGGATGAGCTGGAGGGGATGCTGTGAGCTGGCAGATGGTGAAGCTTAAAGATTGCTGTGAAGTTGTGGGAGGTGCAACACCTAAACGTAACATCGTATCCTACTGGGGCGGTGATATTCCGTGGATAACGCCAAAAGATGTGTCAAATCTTAGTGAACCTTATATTTACGAGGCACCGGAATATATAACTAAAACAGGGTATAAAGCTGCTGCAACATATATGTTACCTGTAGGAACGATTCTACTCACATCACGAGCACCAATAGGAAATGTAGCTATTGCTGGTATTGAACTTTGTACAAATCAGGGTTTTAAAAGTTTAATTCCTGGGCGAAATGTTCACAATAAATATTTATATCATTGTATTAAGAAATTTGTGCCACAATTGGAGCTATTAGGTAATGGTGCAACTTTCAAAGAAGTATCTAAAAAAGTTGTAGAAAATTTTGAAATCCCGTTGCCTCCTTTTGAAGAACAGAAACGTATCGCGGATATTCTTGATAAGGCTGATAGCCTACGTCAAAAACGCGAGCAAGCCATGAAACTGGCTAACGATTTTTTGCGTACTACGTTTTTGAATATGTTTGGCGATCCTGTTGAAAATCCAAAAAAACTAAAAAAAGCTCCCATTACTGAATTGGCAGAGGTCATTACCGGATTTGCATTCAAAAGTAATGAGTACATTAGTGATGCACCAGAATCAGTACGGCTTTGCAGAGGGGCAAATACACTTACGGGGTATTTAGATTGGGCTGATACAAAATTCTGGCCAAAAAATAAACTAGAAAAGCTAGATAATTATTTAATTAAGGCGGGTGATATTATCCTTGCTATGGACCGTCCGTGGATATCAAGCGGGTTAAAAGTATGCATATTCCCTGAAAATCAGCGAGAAACGTACTTAGTTCAGCGTGTAGCTAGGTTACGACCTCGTTGCGAATCTTACACAAACTATATTTACAGTTGTATTAAATCGCCAGCTTTCGAAAAGCATTGCTGCCCGACAGAAACAACGGTGCCACATATATCTCCTGTTGAACTTAAAAACTTTGAAGTTCTAATTCCGCCCGACGAACTTATGGCTAATTTTCATTCGATTGTATCAATAATCAATAATAGCTTAAATAAAATGGCGTCAGGCGATATTGATAGCGACGCCCTCTTCTCTAAGTTAAGTCAGCAGGCTTTTTCAGGACATCTTAAGAGGTAAGTACATATGGACTTATTTGACCTGTTAACAATTAAATTTACCTTGCCCGCGAAAGCTGCCCCTGTAAGAAAAGTGGGTGGGAATTATGTTCATAAATTACTTTGCCGATCAACAACAGTATCGGCTCAAGTCAGAAATGCACGTTTCCAAGGATATTTTGAACTTGTTACGGGTCTAAAGCCCCCTCTAGACTATATCTATCTGAAAGATCCAAATTCCAGGGGGAAATGCGCAGATGGTGTAGCTTCCCTTAAAGCGAAGGAACCATTTACATTCGAAAAATGGCGAGAAGATACTGAGTTAAGCTGGGAGCAATTTCCAGAGCAGGTATTTAGCACTTCGCCTAATGAGATTAATGAACAATGGTATCATCAATTTCAGTTTAGAGAGGACGACCCAGAGCACCGTTCTCCAGGTCTCAGAAAACCCCAACTGGGTGCACTTCATGCAATTGCAGGCTATTTCGCTACTGATTTGCAGGTAGAACCTGCTACCGTCGTACTGCCCACTGGAACGGGAAAAACGGAAACAATGCTGGCTACCATGATATACCAGCGATGCGAGCGAATTTTGCTCATAGTTCCATCTGACTCTCTCCGAACACAAATATCAAAAAAATTCATTGAGTTGGGATATTTGCCAGAGCTAACAGTCGTTCCGCCTAACATTGCCCTCCCTAATGTCGCTATTATTAAGAAGGGAATTCAGGTAGCGGAAGAAGCTAAGCAATTAGTTTGTGAATCAAACGTCTTGGTTGCTACGACCAACGTTTTGTCTGCCTGCTCCGAAGCAGCATTAAATGCACTTTGCGAGTCGTGTAGCCATCTTTTTGTTGATGAGGCCCATCATATCTCAGCCTCATCATGGCAGACAATTCGCGAACGATTCACAGACAAACGTGTAGTGCAGTTTACAGCTACTCCCTTTAGGAATGATAAAAAGTCCCTTGGTGGAAAAATTATCTATAACTATACGATGGGGGAAGCCCAACGAGCAGGCTATTTTACAAATGTAAATTTGCTGCCTGTAGAGGAGTATTACTCTGACCTTATGGATCATGCAATCGCGGATACAGCTGTAGGTCAACTGCGTATAGACTTAAATAATGACCTTGACCATTTGCTCATGGCGCGTACTAGCAATAAGCAGCGAGCAGAAGAAATACTTACTATTTATCAGAAAATTGCACCAAACTTTAATCCAATTGTTGTTCATTCTGATTATCCTAAAGCGGAAATAAAAAAACGTCTTAATAAATTATTATCAAGACATTCAAGAATCGTTATTTGCGTAGACATGTTGGGAGAAGGATATGATCTACCCAACCTGAAAATTGCCGCTTTGCATGATCATCATAAGTCTCTTGCCGTAACTTTGCAGTTCATTGGCCGCTTTACTCGTGTCAATAAAGCACAGAAAATTGGTCAAGCCAGTGTAGTCATGAATATTGCAGACCCGAATGTTGAAGGTGAATTACAGCATCTATATTCAACAGATGCCGATTGGGATAATGTATTAAGGCGACTCTCTGAAGGGCGAATTGCTAGAGAGATTAGGTTACAAGAGGTCGTGGATGCCTTAAAAAGGAAAGGTGATTTACACGATCAGATTTCTCTATGGAATCTTGAGCCAAGTTGTTCAGTCATGTTATTTCAAACATACTGTGACAATTGGGAGCCTGAAAGATACAAGGAAAAACTGCCCAGATTCGATGAATCCTGGCATGCAATAGCAGAAGATGAGAATTTGCTTATTGTGCTAGCTGTCCAGGCAACTTCAGTCCGGTGGGGAAGCTACAAAGATCTTAAAGATACCAATTATAAAATTCTAATTGCTCATTGGGATCAAGACAGATCCGCCTTGTTTGTATTCTCAAATGACTATAAAGCATTTCGAGTTGAGAATCTAGTCAGTACTATTTGTGATGATAAATTTGAAGTTGTCAGTGGTGAAAAAGTCTTTAATGTATTTAATGGTATTGAATATCCTTTGGCAAGAAATTTAGGCGCATCTCAAATTGGGGCAATCAGCTTTACTCAATATTTTGGCCCAAATGTCACTGAGGGGCTATCACTAATTGAAGCGTCTCAATCAAGCTTAAGCAATATTGCTGCATTAGGTTATGAATCCGGAAACCGTGTAATCTGGGGATGCTCGCAACGCAGAGGTAAAGTCTGGTCACCACAAAAAGGTGGCAGCATTGCTGATTGGTGCAACTGGGTTAAGAAAGCCTGGGACAAGATCTTTAGTTCGGAACCGGATCCAAACAATCTTACGCGTAACTTTTTGCGTCCTGTCCCATTACTTGAACCCTATAATGAATATCCAATATCAGCTCAATGGGGTGAGTATTTGCTTACTGCGTTCGAAGATAAAGTTATTTTTCATTTTGATACTGTATCTGCTCATTTATATTTAGTAGAGGTCAGGACTGCTGGAAAATTTGAAGATGGTAATGTGCGACTCATTTTCTCTACAGATGAAACGTCATCTGAATATAAATTATGTCTCACGGGAAGTGCTACAGCGAAAGGTTATGCCTATCAGTTGATATCTGGCCCTGACGTTTTTGTACAGCGTGGTGAATCTGAACCTGTATCACTATCAGAGTATATGGAAATTGATCCAGTAATGATTCATTACTCCGATGGCTCATTTTCATACAACGCTCATATAGTCCATGTAAGCCAAAATATTGGCCTTTATGACAAAGACGAAATTGTAGCTTTTGATTGGAAGGGAACTGATGTTCGAGTGGAATCAATGGGCTATACTCGAGATCCATCATCCATCCAATGGCGTTGGTACAGTGAAATTAAAGATAATTACGATGTCATTATTAATGATGATGGTAAAGGTGAGTCAGCAGATTTAGTGGGGTTGAGAATAGTTGATGACTGTATTGTTCTCTCTTTAATCCATTGCAAGTATTCAGGCTCAGAAGAAGCTGGAGCAAGACTTAAAGATCTTTACGAAGTATGTGGGCAGGCGCAGAGATGCATTCGTTGGAAACACCTGAATCTTTCCTATTTATACCATCACATTAAGCGTCGCGAGGAACAGTGGCGATCGCGTGGTCATTCTCGCTTTCTGAAAGGCACTATAAAAGACCTTGCTGCTATGAAAGAGCGCTCCAGAATCACACCTCTTAAATTCCAAGTTGTTATTGTTCAACCAGGACTTAGAGTAAGCAAAATTAATGAAGAAGGCCTTAAATTACTTGGCAGTACGGCCTTATTTATCAAGAAAACAACGATGGCAGATTTAGTTGTTATTGGTTCTAAATAGGGCGAAAAATTGACAATTTTCGACTTTAGCAATATTAAACAACGAATTGAATATGCTATAAAAATGATGGAAAAAGCAAGAAAAGAGAGTAAATTATGATCCTATTCTTTTATCCTTACATAATGCTTTGCTATAGCGCTGGATACGCTTTATTGCAAACACTGGATGGGATGGGTGTGATTAGTACCAACTTTGTGGAAATGAACGCACAGGGTGCTCTTTTGAGCAGTTACTGGTCTCCCAATAAAGTTGCTGTAGTCTTAGGAGGATGTTTTCTTGAGCTCTTTATTTTATTATTACCCTTTATTTTCTTGAGCTCATGGATACTTGCCAGAAAAAAGGGACTCATCATTTGTTTTGTTCTTCTTATAACCCCTGGCCTATTATCGCTCTGTCACCTTCTTCCTGCTATCCAGTGGTTGCCATTGACCTATGAAATAGGAGGTGCAGGTGCAACAGGTAACGCAGCTGGACTCGGAAGTCTTAGCCTCATAGGGCTATTGTGCGGTTGGATTTTGGCAGTAATCATTAGTGATATTTTTGCTACAGGAGAGAAATTCAGACAGTGGACAGATATTTTCCTAATACTGACAGCAGTTGGTAACGGTATTTTCTGGGTCTCAGACAGAGAGGTAGCAGTCGGTAAAACCGCATATGAGAAAACAATTACGGATATTAATGATGCAGCCAAATATCTTCTTTTTCAGGTGAAAGACTACAGCCGCATGTGTGACAATAACGGGCTTACCGAAATGTCATCTTGTCAGTGGGCATCGTACATTCAAGAAACGCTAGAAAATATTGCTAGTACAAAATCATCTGTTATTGAATATGTAATACCTGAAAATCTTGACACCTTCTACCGAATTCCTGAGTACTATAGTAATCAAGTATCTCCAGATAAAATCAGACAAGAATTTCAAGACTTCAATAAAAAACTATGCCCAAATAAACCTCTTTCCAAAACAATAACACAATTGCCATCACCTTCTCGATGGTGCCAGACACCACCCCCAGCTTACTGCAATGCCATTCAAGAGGGAAAATATAAAACAGGCATGTCAGACCGTTTCGCTGTCGCCAATGAGTGTGTAACTACATCATTATTAAGGTACCGCCAAGTTTTATTAAAAGAACAAGCTCGTTTATCCTTAAGTAAAAATGCCCCTCATTATAGATGGATGTGGTTTATTGCTATGTCTTTTTTTATTGGTGGGAAAATTGCCAATGTAATGACAAAAATAGGTAATGTAGAGAATCGTGGCATAACTGAAAAACATAGAGTTAAATTTATCCTTTTAAAAATACTTGGCTTTATTGTGCGTACATTAATAAGATGTGCCATCTTGTGTTGGAAAGTGTTTTTTTCAACGTTCAATTATATCAAAAAATTGAAGGAAATAAAGAATGATACTTAAATAAAATAGTGGCAAACTTTCAATTGCAAGGTTAATCTTGGTGTTGAAATGAATAAAGAAAAAGGGGTACTTTCTCCTGTACCCTTGGAGTTTACGTTAGATGATACATCTGAATCTACTGTGGGGATTCACACTAGCGGCAACAGTGTTTTGTACTCAACCGGTAATACAATAGCATCCATGACTGATTGAGCGTAGAGCTCAGTAACGTTATTAATTAACAAACTATTGAAAGAATTCGCGGATCGCTCTTACCGATAAAATCAGTGAATGTATTGCTCTTGGTGATAATACCATTGGGAAAAATTACCAACCAGCCATCCCATTAAGGCTAGCCGATTAACTTTAATTAAACGGATATGGCAAATAATTCAAATGTCATTACCACGGTTGATTTTTTCGTAGTAAAACAGCGTAACCCTTTTCTCCCGGTTTGCATCCAAGAAACCTGCTCATCATTGCTGCTGAAGATATATACTGCCCTTACACGATAATTGTTTAGGAAAGTAACCATGCCTTTAGATTTAAGTAACACTTTAGTTATTGGCATCAGCGCAACTGCGCTTTTCGACATGAGCGAATCCGATCGTATGTTTCGGGAAACCTATGCGACCGATCCTGATAGTGCCATTGAGAAGTACCGCGCTTACATGCTCGAACACGAAAACCAGCCTTTACAGCCCGGAACAGGCTACCCCTTAGTCAAAGCATTGCTGGGTCTGAACCGGTACCGCCAGCCGAATGATAAATCGCCGTTGGTTGAGGTTGTTGTGATGTCGCGTAACAGCCCTGATACGGGTATCCGCGTTTTGAATACTATCCGCCATGACAGGCTCGATATCACGCGTTCTGCCTTTACGGCAGGCGAAACCGTTGCCGATTACCTTGATGCATTTGATGTGGATCTATTTTTAACAACTAACGTTGAAGATGCGCAAAAGGTGATTGATTCCCGATTCTGCGCTGCTGCAATCCTGAAAGATCCGCCTTCCGACGCCTCCGATATCCCGGAGGGGCAAGTGCGCATTGCTTTTGACGGCGACGCGGTACTTTTTTCCGATCAAAGCGAGTTAGTATATAAAACACAAGGGATGGCTGCCTTTCATGCTCAGGAAGACGCGCAGCAGGATATTCCTATGGAAGAAGGGCCATATGCCACTCTGTTAAAAAAAATAGCCAAGCTTCAGGAACGACTGCCAACCCGCGTTGAGTATTCTCCCGTCCGTATTGCACTAGTGACGGCCAGAAACAGCCCATCAGAAATGCGCGTCATTAAAACGCTCAGAAGCTGGGGAGTATACGTCGATGAGGCTTTTTTTCTGGGTGGTGTAGAGAAAACAAAAGTCCTGAAGGCGTTTAAGCCACACATTTTCTTTGACGATCAGGATGTGCATTTGATCGCAGCGGCAAAGGTTGTACCTTCTGGAAAAGTCCCTTATGCCAGTAACTCCGAACTTGCAGAACGTGAAGCATCGTGATTATCGCTAACAAACCATTTAGTCATTAAGACTGAATGGTTTGTATGCCACTCGCAAAATATCTGCCCTACCTCAAATCAATGCTCTCCTCTGAACACCTCTTTCCTGTGCCATTCCACAAACTTCTCTCCCGGATAATTTTCTTTAACAGGTGGCAACGCAATCGCCTTTCCCGCAAAATCCCAGAACAGTCGCTGTACCACCCCACCACCATTTACCGCGTCGGAAACATTCACACGCATATTTTCATCCAAACCAATCGAACCACGATCAAACGCTTTATGATGGATTGCGCACAACGCCAGGCCGTTAGGTACTTCACAAGGGCCATGGTGCTGCTTCCATCTGATATGGGCAGCTTCCAGAGCAATCGGCGCATTGTCGTGGCGCATGTTAAAGCCGCATATAGCGCATTGATAATTGTAAGCACGTAGCACCATCTGGCGGAATTTCGGATCGCGTTGACGGAGAGAGGTGCGAATATCAAAACCCATTTCGTCAGCGATGTCTTCCTGAATACTGGCCGGGAAATGTGCCTCCAGGAGCTGCTGCGCCAGCGTATCAATTAACCTGTGATTTTTTGCCACCAACGCAAAATTGTCGGCATCAAATCCACCCGCGACATTATATTCGGTGAGTTCACGACGGGGCGGCTGGCGGCTACCATTGGTTGAGCACAGTTCCGCGTTTTGTAGTTCCCAGAAGCCATCGCCCTTCAGACGCCAGAACGGCATGTCCGGGCGCTGGTCACGGCGGTGCGGTCCATAACGTTCCAGAAGCTCCAACAGGGGCTCGTAGATTTCAGAACTATAGTTAAACAGGCGCTCATGACCCTGCCGATAGCGTGAAAGGACATGCAGCAGCAATAATGGCTTATGTGGCGCACGCTGTTCGCCTTTGCGCCAAATGGTGATATTTGATATCGCTTGCTTCAGGGTTTTGTCAGAGGTCATTACGTTGAAGAATCCATGAGCACATATTTGCGATGATGCTCGCAACTTTATGTACATTCAAGGCATTATTGCAGACGTCCTTTTTGTCTGGCGACTCTGTATCTGGCAGATGGAATTCTGATAACAACGGTAAAAAATACAGCGACCAACCAGTCCTAAAGGGCTGGTTGGTCATTTTAATTTAAACATCAACCGAGAAATAAAGGCATTCAACTCACTCGCCATTACCCCGGTTGATCTTCGCATAGTCAAACGGCGTAATCCCTTTCCCTCGATTGGCATCCAGAAAATCCGCCCACCACTGCAACATCAGCTTGCGCTCATCCAGGTGTTCCGCTTTATGGATATACGCCGCCCTCACCGAATTGCGTTCCATATGGCTCATCTGCCTTTCCACCGCATCCTTCGACCATAGTCCTGACTCAATTAACGAACTACAGGCCATTGTGCGAAAGCCATGACCACAAACCTCAACTTTAGTGTCGTAACCCATCACCCGTAGCGCACTGTTTACAGTGTTCTCGCTCATGGGCTTACGCGGATCGTGATCGCCAATAAAAATCAGCTCATGCTCGCCACAGAACTGTTTTATCTGCTTCAGGATCGCCAGCGCCTGCTTTGAAAGCGGCACCAGATGCGGTGTACGCATCTTTGAACCTCGCTGAGAATGTTTCACATCAGGAATGGGCTCTCGCTCAGGTGGGATGGTCCACATTGACGTTTCAAAATCGATTTCTGACCAGCGAGCAAAACGCAGCTCACTGGACCGAATAAAGATAAGCAGGGTGAGTTCTGTCGCCCAGCGGGTTAGCGGCCTGCCGGTATAGCTATCTATTTTCTCAAGCAACTCAGGGATGCGCTTTAATTCCAGCGCCGGACGATGTTGTCGATTACCGGAAGCAACCGCCCCAGCCATCTCTTGTGCCGGGTTATAATCAATTAACCCACTTTGCACTGCATAACGCATAATGGCCGTAGTGCGCTGTTGAAGACGAGCAGCAACCTCAAGACGTCCAGACATCTCTACGGCTTTAATGGGCGCTAATAAATCGCGCGTTTTTAACTCAGTGATATTACGTTCACCAAGCGCTGCAAAGAGATTATCTTCCAGACTTTTTAGCACACGATGGGCGTGATCTTCAGACCACTTTTTATTGGTGCCATGCCACTCGATCGCTACCTCTTTAAAGGTTCGTGCTTTACTCTGTTCAACCTTATCATTTTTCTTTTTGTCTCCCGGATCGACGCCATTCGCTAGTAGCTTACGCGCTTCGTCACGACGCGCTCTGGCATCCGCCAGTGTGATTTCAGGGTAAACCCCAAGTGCCAGCATCTTTTGCTTGCCGTCATAACGGTACTGCAAACGCCAGTACTTAGAACCATTAGGATGGACAAGTAGGTGCATACCGCTGCCATCGGTCAGTTTGTATTGCTTATCCGTTGGCTTGGCTGTTCTGACCTTGATATCTGTTAACGCCATGCTTATCCCCTCCCTGTTGGTACAAGCATTATCGAACCGTAAATACCATCATCTGTACCAACATGTGTTGGTAGATGTACGTTGATGTCGGTTGACCTTGAGAGAGTTAATATAGCGGGAAAGATAGATAAATACTGGATTTTAGACATAAAAAAAGACCTCAGTTGAGGTCCATTTACATGCTTTTGGTGCCGAAGGCCGGACTCGAACCGGCACGTATTTCTACGGTTGATTTTGAATCAACTGCGTCTACCGATTTCGCCACTCCGGCACTGGAAAGGTATGCGGAAAACGTTGAGGATTATACCTGTAGCGCGCCACCATGCAAGTACCAGCACTAGCATAACTCGCTAAGTGTCGAAAAAACCAGCACAACTCCAATCCTGGTCACGTTTTCGCTGGCAACCCATAATCCCCCCTTCCGCCAAGCGCCCCGCCCCCACATGCTCTACACTCTCAGTTCAACACCACACTGAGAGATACACGATGTCCATAATAAAAAGCTACGCCGCGAAAAATGCCGGGGCAGAACTGGAAGTCTGGGAATACGATGCCGGGGAGCTGCTGCCGGAAGACGTTGAGGTGAAAGTGGATTACTGCGGGATCTGCCACTCGGACCTGTCGATGATCGACAACGAATGGGGGTTCTCTCAATATCCGCTGGTTGCCGGCCACGAGGTGATTGGTCACGTGGTGGCGCTGGGCAGCGCGGCGCAGAGTAAGGGGCTGAAGATTGGTCAGCGCGTGGGCATTGGCTGGACGGCGCGAAGCTGCGGCCACTGCGATGCCTGTATCGATGGCAACCAGATTAACTGTACCGAAGGCTCGGTGCCAACCATCCTCAACCACGGCGGCTTTGCCGATAAGCTGCGCGCCGACTGGCAATGGGTTATTCCACTGCCGGACAACATTGATATCGAAACCGCAGGCCCGATGCTGTGCGGCGGGATCACCGTCTTTAAACCGCTGCTGATGCACCACGTTACCGCCACCAGCCGCGTAGGGGTGATTGGGATTGGTGGTCTGGGGCATATCGCCATTAAGCTGCTGCGCGCGATGGGTGCTGAAGTTACAGCGTTCAGCTCCAATCCGTCGAAAGAGCAGGAAGTGCGGGCGATGGGTGCAGACCATGTGGTTAACAGCCGTTCGCCGGAAGCGCTCAAAGCGCTGGCGGGTCAGTTTGATCTGATAATCAACACCGTCAACGTCGACCTGAACTGGCAGCCGTACTTCGAAGCGCTGGCCTCGGGCGGCAACTTCCACACCGTCGGCGCGGTGCTGACGCCGCTGCCGGTACCGGCGTTTACCCTGATTGGCGGCGACCGCAGCGTCTCCGGTTCGGCGACGGGTAACCCGTTCGAACTACGCAAGCTGATGAAGTTTGCTGGTCGCAGCAAAGTCGCGCCAATTACCGAGCTGTTCCCGATGTCGAAAATCAACGATGCCATCCAGCACGTGCGTGACGGTAAAGCCCGTTACCGCGTGGTATTGAAAGCTGATTTCTGATGTTTATCCGGCGGCGTTCTGCCGCCGGTTCTTCTCTTCGCCGTTAAGCTTTTGCGAAGGCCGCGAAGACTTCCGCTACGGCAACGGCACCTGGGTCCGGCACGCCGTTCAGGTTATCGCTGTTCACGTACGACGCGCGCCCCGCTTTCGCTTTTTGCATCGTCGCCGTGCTGTCAGCACCCTGCTGTGCTGCCGCAATCGCTTCTGCCAGCCCCTTATCTCGCAGCGCTTCCAGCGCCGGTTGCAGAGCATCGATTAACGTACGGTCGCCGGGTGCGGCACCGCCGTAGAACTTCATCTGCTTTAACCCGGCCAGTAGCGCATTTGCCAGCGGCTCCCCCTGCGCTAACGCCTGCCCGGCAGCGGTGAAGAACAGCGACATCAGCACGCCGCTGGAGCCACCCATCACGGTTGCCAGACGTTCGCCAATCAGCTGTAGAAGCTGCGCCGGGTTGTTTAGCGGCAGGGCGTTCTGCTGGAGCAACGTAGCGACATCCTGCGCGCCCAGCGCAAAGGTCGAGCCGGTATCGCCGTCGCCTACCTTGGCATCCAGCGCATTCAGGCGACTCTCTAAACCCAACAGCGTCTGGGTAGCCTGTGCCACCAGCGCATGCACCTGCGGGTTCTCCGACGGCTGCACCTCCAGCGCGTCGTGAACTTTGGCATGCGCCAGGGTTCTCAGTGGCGCAAAGGCCACGGCTTTCACCCAACCGCTGGTCTCAACGTCGGCCAGCAGCGCCTCTTCAATGGCCTGATTCAGAACGATCAGCGAGAGCGAGAAGCCCTTCATATCGAGCGAACTGACCAGCGTCGCCGGGCCAATCAGATAGGCTATCTGCTCGCGCAGTGCGGAGTGCGCAAGCTCTTTGGCGAGCAGCGCCATCTCAAGCTCCGACACGCCGCCGAGGTTGTTGATCAGCACCGCCACGCGGTTGTCACCCGCTGAGGCTTTCAGGGTCTCAACCAACGTGCCAATCAGCTGTTGGCTGTTATGGCTGCTGACCGTCGAAGCACCTGGCTCACCGTGGATGCCAAGCCCCAGCTCCACCTGACCGGGCTTAATGCGGTCTTCGGTCTCACCGCCGGGTAAATTGCAGGTCTCCATCGCCAGCCCCAGGCTGAACACGCCGCGACTCGCCTGCTGGGCTATCTCGTATACTTCGCTGAGCGATTTCCCCTGCTCCGCCGCATAGCCCGCCACTTTATGCACCAGCGCCGTGCCCGCAATGCCGCGCGGCTGTTTGTTGTCCGGCAGTGCAACGTCGTCGGCGACAATCACCATCTCGACCTTCAGGCCGTAGCGTTTGGCCTTTTCGGCGGCAAGGCCAAAGTTGAGGCGGTCGCCGGTGTAGTTTTTGACGATCAGCAGACAGCCACGATCGCCAGTTACCGCCACGATGGCGTTCAGCACCGCATCAACGCTCGGTGAGGCAAAGAGATCGCCGCATACGGCAGCGGTGAGCATGCCTCTACCAACAAACCCCGCATGCGCCGGTTCGTGGCCGGAGCCGCCGCCGGAGATTATCGCCACCCGGCTTTTATCCCAGTCGCTGCGGGCGACAATACGAATCGCCGGGTCGATATCCAATCGCACCAGGTTCGCGTGAGGTGCGGACAACACTAAGCCTTCAAGCGCATCGTCCACAAGGTGTTTGCGCTCGTTAAAAAAGAATCGGGACATAGCATTCCAAAAAAAAGTAAACCGTATGCAAAGCATAGTCGGCGCTGGATAACGCGCCGCAAAACAGACAATTTACTGCCGCGAGATGTCGTTGTTTTGCCTATACTCGACGCAGAATAAATGGAGGATTACCCATGAGCGCACCATTGCTTATCGCACGCACCCAGGACAAGCAGCTTGAACTGCTGCCCAATATGGCCAACCGTCACGGGCTGATTACCGGCGCCACCGGTACCGGGAAAACCGTTACCCTGCAAAAGATGGCCGAGTCGTTCTCGGAGATTGGCGTGCCGGTCTTTATGGCGGATGTGAAAGGCGACCTGACCGGCGTGGCAGAGGAAGGCCAGGCCTCAGAGAAGTTAATGGCACGCCTGAATAATATCGGTGTGACCGACTGGGAGCCGCATGCTAACCCGGTGGTGGTGTGGGATATCTTCGGCGAGAAGGGCCACCCGGTTCGCGCCACAGTCTCAGACCTCGGCCCGCTGCTGCTGGCTCGCCTGCTGAACCTCAACGAGGTGCAGTCCGGGGTGCTGAATATTATCTTCCGCATCGCCGACGATCAGGGCCTGCTGTTACTGGACTTCAAAGACCTGCGGGCCATCACCCAATACATCGGCGATAACGCCAAATCATTCCAGAACCAGTACGGTAATATCAGTACCGCCTCCGTCGGTGCCATCCAGCGCGGGCTACTGACGCTGGAACAGCAGGGTGCCGAGCACTTCTTCGGCGAGCCGATGCTCGATATCAAAGACTGGATGCGCACCGACAGCAACGGTAAAGGCGTCATTAATATCCTCAGCGCAGAGAAGCTCTACCAGATGCCGAAGCTTTACGCTGCCAGCCTGCTGTGGATGCTCTCCGAACTGTACGAGCAGTTGCCGGAAGCGGGTGACCTCGAAAAACCGAAGCTGGTTTTCTTCTTCGACGAAGCGCACCTGCTGTTTAGCGATGCGCCGCAGGTGCTGCTGGATAAAATCGAACAGGTGATCCGCCTGATTCGCTCTAAGGGCGTGGGCGTCTACTTTGTGTCGCAGAATCCGTCGGATATTCCTGATGCGGTACTGGGCCAGCTAGGTAACCGCGTGCAGCACGCGCTGCGCGCCTTTACGCCGAAGGATCAGAAAGCGGTGAAAACGGCGGCGCAAACCATGCGCGCTAACCCGGCGTTTAATACCGAGCAGGCGATTCAGGAACTGGGAACCGGCGAGGCGCTGATTTCGTTCCTCGATGCAAAAGGCAGCCCGTCCATCGTTGAGCGAGCGATGGTTATCGCGCCGTGTTCACGCATGGGGCCGGTGACCGACGATGAACGCAATGGGCTTATTAATAACTCACCGCTGTACGGTAAGTACGAAGATGAAATAGACCGCGAGTCGGCGTTCGAGATGCTGCAAAAAGGGGTACAGAATAGCGCCGGTCAGGCAGATGCTCCGCCCGCTAAAGGCCAGCAGAGTGCTGATGACGGCATCCTTGGCGGGCTGAAAGATATTATCTTCGGCACCACCGGGCCGCGCGGCGGCAAGCACGATGGTCTGGTGCAAACGGCGGCGAAAAGCGCCGTGCGTCAGGTGACGAACCAGATTGTGCGTGGGATGTTGGGTAGTCTACTGGGTGGGCGGCGGCGTTAACGCCGTATCCGGCCTATAACTCGTAGCCCGGGCGAGCGGCAGCGACCCCGGGGATAACACCGATGTTCCAAAGGAATTCAGAAATTTCGGGCATAAAAAACCCG
The DNA here is from genome assembly GCF_019584505.1 of Kluyvera sp. EC_51. Taxonomy (NCBI): domain Bacteria; kingdom Pseudomonadati; phylum Pseudomonadota; class Gammaproteobacteria; order Enterobacterales; family Enterobacteriaceae; genus Kluyvera; species Kluyvera sp. EC_51. Next base: position 39,358 of record NZ_VDAG01000035.1, read on the forward strand.
GCGTCGCATTCGCTCGGCCGGGCTACAGAAGGGGTTAGGCTTTTCGCATCATTAGCCAGAGGCTTATGAGGAAGAAGCTGGCGCTTGGCAGCAGCGCCCCGATAATCGGCGGGATACCGTAGACCAGCGTCAGCGGGCCGAAGATCTGGTCAAGGACGTAGAACACAAAGCCGAAGCTAATCCCCGTCACCACGCGCACACCCATCGGCACGCTGCGCAGCGGGCCAAAGATAAACGACAGCGCCATCAGCATCATTACCGCCACGGAGAGCGGCTGGAAGATTTTGCTCCACATATTGAGCTGATAGCGACCGGGATCCTGGCCACTGGCCTGTAGATACTTCACGTAGTTGTGCAGGCCGCTGATAGACAGCGCATCCGGGTCCAGCGCCACTACGCCGAGCTTATCCGGCGTCAGCGTGGTTTTCCAGGTACCGCTCACCGTTTGCGAACCGGTAATCTGTTTCGGGTCGGTCAGGTTAGATTCATCCACCTGCGACAGGCGCCACTCCTTCTGATCCTGATCGAACTTCGCGCTGGCCGCATAGCGTACGGACTGCAGACGACGCTCGCTATTGAAGGAGTAGATGCTCACACCACCCAGCTCATCGGTGCCCTTTACGCGCTCGATATAGACAAAGTTGTGGCCGTCTTTCGCCCACATGCCCTGCTGGGTAGAGAGTAACGAACCGCCGTACATCTGCTGAGCGCGGTAGTTACGCGCCATCTGTTCGCCCTGCGGAGCAACCCACTCGCCCATTGCCATGGTCAACAGCACCAGCGGGATCGCGGTTTTCATCACCGACAGCGCCACCTGCAGACGGGTAAAGCCGGAAGCCTGCATCACCACCAGTTCACTGCGCTGAGCCAGCATCCCCAGGCCAAGCAGTGCGCCAAGCAGCGCCGCCATCGGGAAGAAGATCTGCACGTCTTTCGGAACGCTGAGAAGGGTATAAATGCCCGCGCCCAGCGCGTCATAGCTCCCCTGCCCGGCTTTCTTCAACTGGTCAACGAACTTGATAATGCCGGACAGCGACACCAGCATGAACAGCGTCATCATGATGGTGGTGAAAATGGTTTTACCGATATAGCGGTCAAGTACACCAAATGGCTGCATTATACCGCTCCTTTATGCGTAAAACGGGCGCGAACGCGGCGCATCGGGACGGTATCCCAGAGGTTCAGCACCACGGCCAGCGCGATGTACGCCAGGTTGACCGCCCACATCCATATTGCCGGGTCGATTTTGCCTTTGCCCGCATTCGACTTCAGCGAAGTCTGCAGCAGGAAGAACACCAGATACAGCAGCATAGCTGGCAGCATAGAGAGTACACGGCCCTGACGTGGGTTGACCACGCTGAGCGGCACCACCATCAGCGCCATGATAAAGACAGTCAGCACCAGCGTGAAACGCCAGTGCAACTCCGCGCGAGCACGGTCGGTATCCGTATTCCACAGCGTGCTCATGTTCATCTGTTCGGTATCGGTCGGGTCGGCGGCTACGGCCTGGTGGCCAATAATGGCCTGATAGTTTTTAAAATCGGTAATGCGGAAATCACGCAGCATCGCGGTGCCTTCAAAGCGCGTACCCTGATTTAAGGTCACCACCTGAGAACCGTCTTTGCGCTGCGAGAGCTGGCCGGTGTCGGCCACCACCACAGAAGGGCGCGCGGTGCCTTTCGGCCGGAGCTGCGCCAGGAAGACGTCATGGAAGCTTGCGCCATTCACGCCTTCAATAAATAACACCGCGTTACCATCGGTAGACTGCTGGAACTGGCCCTGTGCCAGCGCCGCCATGCCGGGGTTCGCTTTGGCTTCGGCGAGCACTTCATCCTGATGGCGAGACGACCACGGCCCCGCCCACATCACGTTGACGGCGGCAACAATACCGGTAAACAGCGCGAGGACCATCGCCGCTTTCACCAGCACGGCTTTACTCAGGCCGCAGGCGTGCATCACCGTGATTTCACTTTCGGTATACAGTTTACCCAGGGTCATCAGAAGACCGAGGAACAGACTCAGCGGTAGGATAAGCTGCGCCATTTCAGGCACGCCGAGCCCGAGCAATGAGAGCACGAGGTTTGTCGGGATATCACCATCGACCGCCGCGCCGAGGATCCTCACCAGTTTCTGACAGAAAAAGATCAAAAGCAGGATGAAGAGGATGGCAAGCTGGCTTTTTAGCGTCTCCCGCACCAGATATCGTATGATTATCACTATAAATACGCCCGTAAAAACCCGTCTTATTGCAGGAAAATAGCTTGTTTCATGGCTTAAACGTCATTTATTCTCTTGAGTCGTCGAAAACATCGCTAAGATTAAATGACTCAGCGGCTTCACGTTTCAGGACTTGTTCTGACGTGCCAGGACCGTAATAACGTTAAGATTAACACGAAGTCACCGCAACAGCGGAAATGAGTTACGTAAGCTTGCAATTCTATCCGTAGCCACCGCCGTTGTCTTTAAGATTCAGGAGCGTAGTGCATGGAGTTCAGTGTAAAAAGTGGTAGCCCGGAGAAGCAGCGGAGTGCCTGTATCGTCGTGGGCGTATTCGAACCACGCCGCCTTTCTCCCATCGCCGAACAGCTCGATAAAATCAGCGACGGCTATATCAGTGCGCTGCTGCGTCGCGGCGAACTGGAAGGCAAACCGGGACAGACCTTATTGCTGCACCACGTACCAAACGTGCTGTCAGAACGCATTCTGCTGATTGGCTGCGGTAAAGAGCGCGAGCTCGATGAGCGCCAGTACAAGCAGGTCATTCAGAAAACCATCAACACCCTGAATGATACCGGTTCAATGGAAGCCGTCTGCTTCCTGACCGAACTGCACGTCAAAGGCCGCAATAACTACTGGAAAGTACGCCAGGCGGTTGAGACGGCAAAAGAGACGCTGTACAGCTTCGATCAGCTCAAAACCAACAAAAGCGAGCCGCGTCGCCCGCTGCGTAAAATGGTCTTCAACGTGCCAACCCGCCGTGAACTGACCAGCGGCGAACGTGCTATCCAGCACGGTCTGGCCATTGCTGCCGGTATCAAAGCAGCGAAAGACCTCGGCAACATGCCGCCAAACATCTGTAATGCGGCTTACCTGGCCTCTCAGGCGCGTCAGCTTGCCGACAGCTACAGCAAAAACGTCATCACCCGCGTCATCGGCGAACAGCAGATGAAAGAGCTGGGTATGCACTCCTACCTCGCGGTCGGCAACGGTTCGCAGAACGAATCCCTGATGTCGGTCATCGAGTATAAGGGCGTGGCTTCCGAAGACGTTCGCCCAATCGTGCTGGTGGGTAAAGGCCTGACCTTCGACTCCGGCGGTATCTCCATCAAGCCTGCCGAAGGCATGGACGAGATGAAGTACGACATGTGCGGCGCAGCGGCGGTGTACGGCGTGATGCGGATGGTTGCGGAACTGCAATTGCCAATCAACGTTATTGGCGTGCTGGCAGGCTGCGAAAACATGCCTGGCGGGCGCGCGTATCGCCCGGGCGACGTGCTGACCACCATGTCCGGCCAGACCGTTGAAGTGCTGAACACCGATGCCGAAGGCCGTCTGGTGCTGTGCGACGTTCTGACCTACGTTGAGCGCTTCGAGCCAGAAGCGGTTATCGACGTGGCAACGCTGACCGGTGCCTGCGTGATTGCACTGGGCCATCACATCACCGGCCTGATGTCGAACCACAACCCGCTGGCGCACGAGCTGATTGGCGCGTCCGAGCAGGCTGGTGACCGCGCGTGGCGTCTGCCGCTGGGCGATGAGTATCAGGAACAGCTGGAGTCTAACTTCGCGGATATGGCGAACATCGGCGGCCGTCCTGGTGGTGCTATCACCGCGGGCTGCTTCCTGGCGCGCTTTACCCGTAAGTACAACTGGGCGCACCTGGACATCGCCGGTACCGCATGGCGCTCCGGCAAAGCCAAAGGCGCAACCGGTCGTCCGGTGGCGCTGCTGTCGCAGTTCCTGCTGAACCGCGCTGGTTTTAACGGCGAAGAGTAAGGCACAACCCCCTCACCCTAACCCTCTCCCCACTGGGGAGAGGGGACCGCCCTTCTCCACGTTCGGGAAGGGCGTCAGGGGGCGATTTAAAACCATCACAAGAAGCCCCATATATGAAGAATGCGACGTTCTATCTTCTGGACAATGACACCACCGTCGACGACCTCAGCGCCGTCGAGCAACTGGTGTGTGAAATTGCCGCAGAACGTTGGCGCGCTGGCAAGCGCGTGCTGATCGCCTGCGAAGACGAGCAGCAGGCCATTCGCCTGGATGAAGCCCTGTGGAGCCGTCCTCCGGACAATTTTGTGCCGCATAATCTGGCGGGCGAAGGCCCAAGAGGCGGTGCGCCGGTGGAGATAGCCTGGCCTGCCAAGCGCAACAGCAGCCCACGGGATATACTGATAAGTCTGCGGGTAAACTTTGCAGATTTTGCCACCGCTTTCACAGAAGTGGTAGACTTCGTCCCTTACGAAGAAACTCTGAAACAACTCGCACGCGATCGCTACAAAGCCTACCGCGTGGCTGGTTTTAACCTGAATACGGCAACCTGGAAATAATGGAAAAGACATATAACCCGCAAGATATCGAACAGCCGCTTTACGAGCACTGGGAACAGCAGGGCTATTTCAAGCCTAACGGCGACGAAAGCAAAGAGTCCTTCTGCATCATGATCCCGCCGCCGAACGTCACCGGCAGTTTGCATATGGGTCATGCTTTCCAGCAAACCATCATGGACACCATGATTCGCTACCAGCGCATGCAGGGCAAAAATACCCTGTGGCAGGCGGGTACCGACCACGCGGGTATCGCTACCCAGATGGTGGTTGAGCGTAAGATTGCCGCGGAAGAAGGTAAAACTCGTCACGACTACGGTCGCGATGCCTTCATCGACAAAATCTGGCAGTGGAAAGCGGAATCCGGCGGCACCATTACCCGTCAGATGCGCCGTCTCGGCAACTCTGTTGACTGGGAGCGCGAGCGCTTCACCATGGACGAAGGCCTTTCCAATGCCGTGAAAGAAGTCTTTGTCCGCCTGTACAAAGAAGACCTGATTTACCGTGGCAAACGCCTGGTAAACTGGGACCCGAAACTGCGCACCGCCATCTCTGACCTGGAAGTGGAAAACCGCGAGTCTAAAGGCTCAATGTGGCACATCCGCTATCCGCTGGCCGACGGCGCGAAAACCGCAGACGGTAAAGATTACCTGGTCGTCGCGACCACCCGTCCGGAAACCATTCTGGGCGATACCGGCGTGGCCGTGAACCCGGAAGATCCACGCTATAAAGATCTGATCGGCAAGTTCGTTGTTCTGCCGCTGGTTGACCGCCGTATTCCTATCGTGGGCGACGAACACGCCGATATGGAAAAAGGCACCGGCTGCGTGAAGATCACCCCGGCGCACGACTTCAACGACTATGAAGTCGGTCGTCGCCACGCACTGCCAATGATCAACATTCTGACCTTTGATGGCGACATCCGCGAAACCGCGGAAGTGTACGACACCAAGGGCGAAGAGTCTGACGTTTACTCCAACGCTATCCCGGCTGAATTCCAGAAGCTGGAACGCTTTGCCGCGCGTAAAGCGATCGTGGCTGCCATCGATGCGATGGGCCTGCTGGAAGAGATCAAACCTCACGATCTGACCGTTCCTTACGGCGACCGTGGCGGCGTGGTTATCGAGCCAATGCTGACCGACCAGTGGTACGTCCGTGCCGACGTGCTGGCGAAACCAGCGGTTGAAGCGGTTGAGAACGGCGACATTCAGTTCGTACCGAAGCAGTACGAAAACATGTACTTCTCCTGGATGCGCGATATTCAGGACTGGTGTATCTCCCGTCAGCTGTGGTGGGGTCACCGTATCCCGGCATGGTATGACAACGACGGCAACGTCTACGTTGGCCGCACCGAAGACGAAGTGCGTCAGGAAAACAACCTCGGCGCCGACGTTGCGCTGCGTCAGGACGAAGACGTTCTGGATACCTGGTTCTCCTCCGCACTGTGGACCTTCTCTACCCTGGGCTGGCCGGAAAACACCGACGCACTGCGTCAGTTCCACCCAACCAGCGTGATGGTTTCCGGCTTCGACATCATCTTCTTCTGGATTGCCCGCATGATCATGATGACCATGCACTTCATCAAAGATGAAAACGGCAAGCCGCAGGTTCCGTTCAAGACCGTCTACATGACCGGTCTGATTCGTGACGACGAAGGCCAGAAGATGTCCAAGTCCAAAGGTAACGTTATCGACCCGCTGGATATGGTCGACGGTATCTCCCTGGCAGACCTGCTGGAAAAACGTACCGGCAACATGATGCAGCCGCAGCTGGCTGAGAAAATTGCTAAACGTACCGAGAAACAGTTCCCGGACGGCATCGAGCCGCACGGCACCGACGCCCTGCGTTTCACCCTGGCTGCACTGGCTTCTACCGGCCGCGACATCAACTGGGATATGAAGCGCCTGGAAGGTTACCGTAACTTCTGTAACAAGCTGTGGAACGCCAGCCGCTTCGTGCTGATGAACACCGAAGATCAGGATTGCGGCTTCAACGGCGGCGAAATGACCCTGTCTCTGGCAGACCGCTGGATCCTGGCGGAATTCAACCAGACCGTGAAAGCGTACCGCGAAGCGCTGGATAACTTCCGCTTCGATATCGCCGCGGGCATCCTCTACGAGTTCACCTGGAACCAGTTCTGTGACTGGTATCTGGAGCTGACTAAGCCGGTAATGACCGGGGGTTCCGAGTCTGAACTGCGCGGTACCCGCAATACGCTGGTCACCGTGCTGGAAGGTCTGCTGCGCCTGGCGCACCCGATTATTCCATTCATCACCGAAACCATCTGGCAGCGCGTGAAAGTGATTTGTGGCAACACCGCAGACACCATCATGCTGCAGCCGTTCCCGGAATATAACGCCGCGCAGGTTGATGAAGCCGCGCTGGCCGATACCGAGTGGCTGAAGCAGGCGATCGTTGCCGTACGTAACATCCGTGCGGAAATGAACATCGCCCCAGGCAAACCGCTGGAGCTGCTGCTGCGTGGTTGCAGCGCTGACGCAATGCGTCGCGTGAACGACAACCGTAGCTTCCTGCTGAACCTGGCCCGTCTGGAAAGCATCACCGTGCTGCCAGCCGATGACAAAGGTCCAGTTTCCGTGACCAAAATCATCGACGGCGCCGAGCTGCTGATCCCGATGGCTGGCCTCATCAACAAAGAAGATGAGCTGGCGCGTCTGGCAAAAGAAGTAGCGAAAATCGAAGGTGAGATTGCCCGTATCGAAGGCAAGCTCTCCAACGAAGGTTTCGTTGCTCGCGCACCGGAAGCGGTGATTGCTAAAGAGCGTGAGAAGCTGGACGGTTACGCAGAAGCGAAAGCGAAGCTGATTGAGCAGCAGGCGGTCATCGCCGCGCTGTAAAAATCGAGCCTGTACGTTTGCCGGGCGATCCGGCAAACTGTCGAGTAGCCCGGACGAGGTGCATTAGCGCCGACTCCGGGTTATCCACGGTACGGTTCCAACCTCCTGAATTATCCTCGCTTGCACTCCCCCTCCCCGCAGTGTTATTAACTGCATATGTTCCACGTTTACGTCATGAGTTCGCTATGAGTGTCATTACCCCTGTCTCTGCAACGCTGCGTCGCCTTACGGCTGACGACAACGCCGCCATTGCCAACGTTATCCGCCAGGTCTCTGCCGAACACGGCCTGACCGCCGATAAAGGCTACACGGTGGCCGACCCCAATCTGGACGAGCTGTTTCAGGTTTACAGCCAGCCGGGTGCGGCCTACTGGGTGGTTGAGCAGAATGGTCAGGTGGTAGGTGGCGGCGGCGTCGCGCCGTTAGGCTGTAGCGAGCCGGATATTTGCGAACTGCAAAAGATGTATTTCCTGCCGAGCGTACGCGGTCAGGGGCTGGCGAAAAAGCTGGCGCTGATGGCGCTTGAGCACGCCCGCGAGCAGGGTTTTAAGCAGTGCTACCTTGAGACCACGGCGTTTCTGACAGAAGCTATTCGTCTTTATGAACATCTGGGATTCGAACATATCGCCGAGCCGCTGGGCTGCACCGGGCATGTCGATTGTGAAGTGCGGATGTTAAAGCCCCTCTGAGAGGAATCAGAAGGGCTCGGTCTACCTTATTGCATCTCGGCAGAGAGCGTGAAACGAATCACGCCGGCGGCACGCGCGGTCGGCAGCTTGAGAACCTGAGTCCAGAGCTCCTGTACCATTTCACAAGCCATTTTCTCTTTACCCACGCCTTTGCTCGGGTCAGCCATAATCTGAATGTCCGGTCCGTAGCGCTGTACCAGCCCCGGGCTAATCGCTTGCAGATCTTCCAGCGCTAACTGTTTTTCCTCCGCCGTGACCGTATGCTTGCCAGGGCCATAGGCGGCGTTCATCATTGCTATATCGCTCGCCATACGCCGCGCCATAATCTCGTTCGGAATAAGGCGAACCGGGTTAATTCCCCCTTTCACCGCAGGGAACAGAAAACGAAAACATTCGTCATCTCCCACATTCTTGACCGCAGCAATCTGTTCGAGGTTAATCTTCATATACTCGATAACATTGGCATCAGGTGCCTGCTGCAAACGCGCCATCTGTAGTTGAAGAATCTGTGGTTGTATAGCATCGATGATCTGCTGCTCGCTTTTCCCCGCCTCTTTCATCTGTGCAGCCTGATTACGAATATGCTCCCAAAGCGCGGGTTCCTGCGCTTTAAGCACCTGGTAAACCGGCATGGTCAGCATCGCATTTTCAAACTTCTGCGCTTCGCTTAGACCATAGTCCGGGTTTTCACGCGGGATCAGGTAGTGCACGTCGAACAGGTTCCAGCCAACAATTGCAACGACAAAAATCACACCACCTGCGACCTTGCCAATCCAACCTTTTTTGCGAAATACGCCAACGATGATGGCGATAACCGCCCCGATATACCCTGCCAGTAATACGTGTGCCCAGTTCATTGATTATCCTTAGCCAAATCGACAAATATGCCGGGAATTATGCTTTCCTGTTCTGTGTGTCGATTATTGCGGCAAAGGTGAGGCATTTCCAGCCACCAGATTTTTCTGCCGGGAAGCTGAGAACAACTATGCGGGCACGCCGCTGTGGAAGCGGAACTCTTCATCCGGAGCGGTGATAAGCGACGCTTCCACTTCACCGAAGAAACGCACCCGCTCGCTGATATCGCCGTCAGCGATTTGCTGCGCCAGCGTCAGGTAGTCCTGATAGTGCCGCGCTTCTGAACGCAGCAGCGACAGGTAAAACGCCTGCAGATCATCATCCAGATACGGCGCCAGCGCGGCAAAGCGTTCGCAGGAGCGGGCTTCGATGTACGCCCCGCAAATCAGCTTATCAATCAGGGTAAGGGGTTCATGCGTGCGCACCGCTTTGAGCATCCCTTTAGCGTAGCGACTGGCGGTGATTTTCACGTATGGGATATTGCGCTTCAGCATCGCCTCACGCACCTGTGTGAAGTGGTGCAACTCCTCTTTTATCAGCAGCACCATGCTGTCGATAAGCTGCCGTCCCCATGGGTCGTCGGTCTGCGGCATCGCGCTTTTACCCATCTGTTTATGCAGCGCGGTAAAGTCTGGCTCAACGCCGTCGCGAAAGGTGAAAGCTTCATAGGGCTTCAGCCAGTCGAGCAGCGCCTGAGCGCCCTCTTTATCCGCCACATATTTACGCACCAGCAGCATCGCGGTTTGCGCCGCTTTTAGCTCACAGACTAAATGATCGGTCAGCAGCAGAGGGAGATTGGCCGGATCGCGGGCTTTATCGAGCCACGCCTGAGGCGTTTTACAGTGCAGGAAGTTGAGAACCGGGGAGAGTATTTGCGGGTAATCCATACCAAAATCCTTGCCCTACGGCAGCGGGTGCTGCCGTAGGGTATATGATGACTTAGTGACGTACGCCGTCGTCTTCTTCGTCGACGAAATCTTCGTCGTCGTCATCACCCTCTTCGCCGTTCGGGTCTTCGTAGTAGGTTCCCCAACCGTCGTATTCCACTTCAAATTTCTCAGCCAGGTTCATCAGTTGCTCAACCTGCGCGTCGATAAGCTCTGCGTTCAGCGCGCTTTCGCTCAGGATATCGCAGCAGATCACGGTGTCGCCTTCTTCCACTTCCAGCTCTTCCGGTTCCGTCACTTCGTAGCCCAGCTTGAACGCTTCTACCGCCGCTTTCTCCAGACTTTCGAAATCGTCTGCGGAAAGGTGATGTTCGATGGTGTACAGCGCATCAGGATCGCTGCCGTCTTCCAGCAGTTCTTCAATGATCAGACGGGTCTCTTCGCGCTGTTCTTCCAGATGTTCAGGGTTTGCCATGGCTCGTTCCTCATAATGTGGCTGATACTCTTATTGTCACATACCGTTGCCATTGCCTCCACCTTTCCGATAAAGATTTGTTATTGGGGTTGCAAATGAATATTCATCCATATAAAGTGAATTTTAATTCAATAAGTGGCTTGAGCCAGGTGAGGGAATTATGTCTACTCTGTATAAAAAGAACTTCTTAAAATTACTCGATTTTACCCCTGCAGAAATCACCACCCTGCTGCAGCTCGCAGCAAAACTAAAAGCGGATAAAAAAAGCGGCACGGAGTCGCCGAACCTGACCGGTAAAAACATCGCGCTCATCTTCGAAAAAGACTCAACCCGTACACGATGCTCTTTCGAAGTTGCCGCATACGATCAGGGCGCTCGCGTCACTTATCTTGGATCCAGCGGCAGCCAGATTGGCCACAAAGAATCGATTAAAGACACCGCTCGCGTGCTGGGCCGCATGTACGACGGCATCCAGTACCGTGGCTACGGCCAGGAAGTGGTGGAAACGCTGGCCGAGTATTCCGGCGTGCCGGTATGGAACGGCCTGACCGATGAGTTCCACCCAACCCAACTGCTGGCGGATCTGCTGACCATGCAGGAACACCTGCCGGGCAAAGCGTTCAACGAAATGACGCTGGTTTATGCTGGCGATGCGCGTAACAACATGGGTAACTCAATGCTGGAAGCCGCGGCATTAACCGGTCTCGATCTGCGTCTGGTGGCACCACAGGAATGCTGGCCAGAAGCGAGCCTGGTCGCAGAGTGCAAAGCGCTGGCGCAGAAGAACGGCGGTAACGTAACCCTGACGGAAGATATTGCCGCAGGCGTGAAGGGCGCGGACTTTATCTACACCGACGTGTGGGTATCGATGGGCGAAGCCAAAGAGAAGTGGGCGGAGCGTATTGCGCTGCTGCGCGGCTATCAGGTGAATAGCGCCATGATGAAACTGACCGGCAATCCGCAGGTGAAATTCCTGCACTGCCTGCCTGCGTTCCATGATGACCAGACGACCGTAGGTAAGAAAATGGCCGCTGAGTACGGCATGCACGGCGGGATGGAAGTGACCGATGAGGTGTTTGAATCTCCGGCCAGCATCGTGTTCGATCAGGCGGAAAACCGGATGCACACCATCAAAGCGGTGATGGTCGCAACGCTAAGCAAATAAGCTCACAATGTAGCCCGGCCGAGCGCAGCGACGCCGGGAAAACCCCGGAGTCGGTACTATCGCACTTCGTCCGGGCTACCGTTCGTCATTCGACCAGAAGTTTCACAACCGCTTTACGCACTTTCGCAGGCTGCCCCACCGCGCACAGCGGCTTGTGGACTTCACCTGGGTAGAAGACCACGAAGTCACCTTCGCTCATCACCACCATCTTTTCCTGCACGCCTTCCGGCAGAAACGCGATATCTTTGTCCGCCAGCCAATCGGTGTCCGGCTCGCCCGCAGGCTGGGTGCTGAACGCCATTCCTTCCTGGCCTTTCAGTACCACCTGGATATCCAGATAACGTGCATGATACTCCGCACGACGATCGGCAAACGGTTCGGTCATGTTCTCAGAGATCATATAGAACAGGCGGTTGCCGTCGATATCATATTTCCCTTCCGAGGTAGCATCGGTAACGTTCGCCATAAGGTGGATAATAGCCTGACGCAGCTCTTCCGGCAGCCAGGACTGAAGGTGATGGATGTTGCCAATAATCATGATGACTCCACAAATAAAACAATGTTTCAATTTTCAGTTGTTATACGTAAATTCGCGATACCATACCAGTACTTTTTATCATGACTCTGCCATCCTGCTGGTTTAGCGCACACTTTTTCTGCCCTGCATAAAAATTGAATTTATACGCATAAAAAATGAATTTTTATTGTATGAGAATCGTTTTCGTTGATTAAAATGTGAATCAGACGCTTGATTGCCAGATAAAGCTGCGTATAATGCCACCCGTTTTGCCGGGAGGAATTATGGTTCAGTGTGTACGACATCGCGTCTTACCGCGTCTGAAAACAGACGCTGGCCTGCCGTTTTTCCTTTCCGTAGCATCCGTATTCGTAAAGCCCCTTATTTAAGGGGCTTTTTTTTTGCGCCGTCGTCAGGAGATAACCATGGCTAATCCGCTGTATCAAAAACACATCATTTCCATAAACGATCTCAGCCGCGAAGACCTTGAACTGGTTTTGGCGACCGCCGCCAGCCTGAAAGCGAACCCACAGCCGGAGCTGCTGAAGCACAAAGTGATCGCCAGCTGTTTCTTCGAGGCCTCGACGCGCACCCGTCTCTCTTTTGAAACCTCCATGCACCGTCTGGGGGCCAGCGTGGTCGGTTTCTCCGACAGCGCCAACACCTCGCTCGGTAAGAAAGGCGAAACCCTCGCCGACACCATCTCGGTGATTAGCACCTACGTTGACGCCATCGTCATGCGCCACCCGCAGGAAGGCGCGGCGCGTCTGGCCACCGAGTTCTCCGGCAACATTCCGGTACTGAACGCCGGCGATGGCGCGAACCAGCACCCAACGCAAACGCTGCTGGACCTGTTCACCATTCAGGAGACCCAGGGCCGCCTGGAAAACCTGAACATCGCCATGGTCGGCGACCTGAAGTACGGCCGCACCGTCCACTCGCTGACCCAGGCGCTGGCGAAGTTTAACGGCAATCGCTTCTACTTTATCGCCCCGGACGCGCTGGCCATGCCGCAGTACATCCTCGACATGCTCGATGAGAAAGGCATTGTCTGGAGCCTGCATAGCGCCATCGACGAAGTGATGGCTGAAGTCGATATTCTCTATATGACCCGCGTACAGAAAGAGCGCCTCGACCCGTCCGAATACGCCAACGTCAAGGCACAGTTCATCCTGCGCGCGGCGGATCTGGTCGGCGCACGCGATAACATGAAGGTGCTGCACCCGCTGCCGCGCATTGATGAGATCACCACCGATGTCGATAAAACGCCGCACGCCTGGTACTTCCAGCAGGCCGGCAACGGCATCTTCGCCCGCCAGGCGTTACTGGCACTGGTACTGAATAGCGAACTGGCTCTGTAAGGGGGAAACGACGATGACACACGATAACAAATTACAAGTAGAAGCCATCAAACGCGGCACCGTAATTGACCATATCCCGGCCCAGGTTGGCTTTAAGCTGCTAACCCTGTTCAAGCTGACCGAAACCGACCAGCGCATCACCATCGGCCTGAACCTGCCATCCGGCGAGATGGGGCGTAAAGACCTGATTAAAATCGAAAATACCTTCCTGACCGATGAGCAGGTCAACCAGCTGTCGCTGTACGCACCAGAGGCGACCGTTAACCGCATCGATAACTATGAAGTGGTGGGCAAATCGCGCCCGAGCCTGCCGGAGCGCATCGAGAGCGTGCTGGTGTGCCCGAACAGCAACTGTATTAGCCATGCCGAACCGGTTTCCTCTAGCTTTGCAGTGAAAAAACGTGCCGATGACGTTGCACTCAAATGCAAATACTGTGAAAAAGAGTTTTCTCATTATGTGGTGCTGGCCAACTAATTGCGGTTGGTATTGAAATGTTGCCTCTCTATAATGGCTAACACCTTAATACTGCAGTTCATCTGGAGATATCATGAGCAAAACTATTGCGACGGAAAATGCACCAGCAGCGATCGGCCCATACGTTCAGGGCGTTGACCTGGGCAGCATGATCATCACTTCCGGTCAGATCCCGGTAGACCCGAAAACCGGCAGCGTGCCGGAAGACGTATCTGCTCAGGCGCGTCAGTCGCTGGAAAACGTGAAAGCTATCGTTGAGGCCGCTGGCCTGAAAGTGGGCGATATCGTGAAAACTACCGTATTCGTTAAAGATCTCAACGATTTCGCGACCGTTAACGCCACTTACGAAGCCTTCTTCACCGAGCACAACGCCACCTTCCCAGCGCGTTCCTGCGTAGAAGTGGCGCGTCTGCCGAAAGACGTGAAGATTGAAATCGAAGCGATTGCCGTGCGTCGCTGATTGCACGCAGTATGAAGAAAAGGCAGCCGATGGCTGCCTTTTTTGTTTTAGTACGGTGGGTTTCCCGGCGGCGCTTCGCTTGGCCGGGCTACAGGAAGCACGAACGTAGCCCGGGCGAACGCAGTGACCCCGGGATCTCACTCATCACTGCCAGCCATAACGACGGGTGAAGAACCCTTTCACCATCTGCGTGAACGTCATATAACCCACCAGAATCGCTACCAGCCATGGGAAGTAGCTCAGCGGCAATGCTTCCAGTTGCAGATAGCTTGCCAGCGGTGAGAACGGCAGTGCGATACCAATCGCCATCACCAGCAGCGTCATGGCGAACAGCGGCCACGCGGCACGGCTCTGCACGAACGGAATGCGGCGAGTACGAATCATATGCACAATCAGCGTCTGCGACAGCAGCCCTTCAATAAACCAGCCGGACTGGAACAGAGTCTGCATTTCTGGCGTGTTGGCTTTAAACACCCACCACATCAGGCAGAAGGTCAGAATGTCAAAGATCGAGCTGATTGGCCCGAAGAACACCATAAAGCGGCCCAGATCGGCCGGGTTCCAGCGCTGCGGTTTACGAATCTGCTCGTCATCGACGTTATCAAACGGCAGCGCCACCTGGGATACATCGTACAGCAGGTTCTGAATCAGTAAGTGTAACGGCAGCATTGGCAGGAACGGCAGGAAGGCGCTGGCCACCAGCACGCTGAAGACGTTACCGAAGTTGGAGCTGGCGGTCATCTTGATGTACTTCAGCATGTTCGAGAAGGTGCGGCGACCTTCGATCACCCCCTCTTCCAGCACCATCAGGCTCTTTTCCAGCAGGATGATATCTGCCGCTTCACGGGCGATATCCACCGCGCCGTCCACGGAAATACCGATGTCCGCCGCACGCAGCGCTGGCGCATCGTTGATGCCGTCGCCCATAAAGCCCACCACATGCCCTTCGCGTTTCAGCAGCGTCACGATGCGCTCTTTATGCATCGGCGTCAGGCGAGCAAACAGCGTGGTACGCTGGGCAAGCTTCGCCAGCTCGTCATCGCTCAGGTGCTCAATCTCACTGCCGACAATCACGTCACCCGCATCCAGCCCCACTTCGTGGCACACTTTCGCCGCCACCAGCTCGCTGTCGCCGGTGAGGATTTTCACGGTGATGCCGCTCGCTTTCAGCGCTTTCAGCGCCGGTGCGGTGGTCTCTTTCGGTGGATCGAGGAACGCGATATAGCCTTCGAGGATCAGATCGGACTCATCAATGCGCTGATAGTCGCCTTCACGCGCTGGCAGGAACTTGCTCGCCACCGCCACCACGCGCAGCCCCTGACGGTTCAGGGTATCGGTCACGCGTTTGATACGGCGCAGCATGGTCTCGTCCAGCGGCACGATTTCACCGTTATGGTAGACCTGCGTACAGACGTTGAGGATCTCCTGCAGCGCCCCTTTGCAAATCAGCTTATGCACATCTGGCTTTTCGCTGACCACCACCGACATGCGGCGACGTTCGAAATCAAACGGGATCTCATCCACTTTCTGCCAGGCGGTCGACAGCTCGCGGGCCGCCACTTCATCCACCCCTTCCAGCACCGCGGTATCCAGCAGGTTTTTCAGCCCGGTCTGGTAGTGGCTGTTAAGCCATGCGGTTTGCAGCACGCGCTCGCTCACCTTGCCGGAGATATCGGTGTGGTTCTCCAGCACGATTTTATCCTGGGTCAGCGTACCGGTTTTGTCGGTGCAGAGGATGTCCATCGCGCCAAAGTTCTGAATCGCGTCGAGGTGCTTAACGATAACCTTCTGTTTTGACAGCTTCACCGCCCCGCGCGCCAGCGTCGAAGTGACGATCATTGGCAGCATTTCTGGGGTCAGGCCCACCGCGACGGAAAGCGCAAACAGCGCCGCTTCCCACCAGTCGCCTTTGGTATAGCCGTTGATAACTAACACAATTGGCGCCATCACCAGCATAAAGCGGATCAGCAGCATGCTGACGCGGCTGATGCCTTTCTGGAACGCATTCGGCTCGCTTTCCTGCTCGCTCACGCGACCAGCCAGTTGCCCAAACCAGGTGTTGGCCCCGGTAGCAATCACCATCGCCTGCGCGGTGCCGCTCACCACGTTGGTGCCCATAAAGCACAGGGTGTCGCACTCGAGCGGGTTGGTCTGATCCGGCTCGCGGGTATGTGCCACTTTCTCAACCGGCAAGGATTCGCCGGTCAGCGATGCCTGCGCCACGAACAGATCGCGCGCCTGAATCACGCGCAGGTCGGCCGGGATCATGTCCCCCGCCGCCAGTTTGATGATATCGCCCGGCACCAGTTGGTCGATAGGCAGTTCCACCCAGCTGCTCTCGCCCTTGTCATTGATAACGCGCAGCACCGTCGCGGTGTTGCTCACCATCGCTTTCAGGGTGTCTGCCGCTTTGGTCGAGCGGGCTTCCTGGACAAAATTCAGCAGCGTGGAAATGCCCACCATCAGCACGATGACCACCGCCGCGAACAGATCTTCCGTCGCGTAAGAGACGGCGGCCAGCACAGTCAGCAGGATGTTGAACGGGTTACGGTAGCAGAGCCACAGATGCACCCACCACGGCTGCGGCTGCTGCGCTGGCAGCTTGTTTTCGCCGTGCGCGACACGCGCCTGCTCGACTTCCGCGGCGTTCAGCCCTTCCGGATGGGTGTTAAAGGTTTCCCACAGCGCCTGTTCACTGAGGTGCGCCATTTTCAGGCACTGTTCACTAAGCGATGGCGGAATAGGCGTATGAGCAACGCTCTGCTGAGAAGGCATAGGATCGCGCTGTACCAGACGGCGCGGCAAATGGCGGCCAAGCTGCGCGAACAGCTGCCGGGTTAAATTTTTCAGCATACAAAAGTCCTCCGCAGTCGCCGGAGGCAACCGCAGACAGGCCTGTGGGCACAGTGAATCTGTACCGTAAAGGCACTTCATTTTTATTGCAGGGACATTAAGACGTGTCACTGCCTCACATCATCGGCAAGGCAGCGAAAAGCTGGCTTACCGGAAAGTTACTCTCCAGATGGAGAGACGGGTGGGATCGGGATCCATACAGCCTCCGGTAAGATTGATAATAGAAAACGCCGCGGATTATACGCAGAAATTCATAAGGTTTGTGACAATTAGAGCGATATAATAACGTCAGGCAATTCAACGGTACGTCAACCATCAGGTAGACGGCATAAAATATTCACGCGGGGCAACTATTATGGAAAATCGGCTGACTATTAAAGATATCGCTCGCCTGAGCGGTGTCGGGAAATCAACCGTCTCCCGCGTGCTGAATAATGAAAGCGGCGTCAGCGACCGCACCCGCGAACGTGTCGAAGCGGTGATGGCGCAGCACGGCTTCTCCCCTTCCCGCTCCGCACGCGCCATGCGTGGGCAGAGCGATAAGGTAGTGGCGATTATTGTCACCCGTCTGGACTCGCTGTCGGAAAATCTGGCGGTACAGACCATGCTGCCCGCCTTCTACGAGCAGGGCTATGACCCCATCATGATGGAAAGCCAGTTCTCACCGGAGAAAGTGGTCGAGCATCTGGCGATGCTGAAACGCCGCAATATTGACGGCGTGATCCTGTTCGGCTTTACCGGCGTGACCGAAGCGATTCTGGGCGACTGGCACTCGACGTTGGTGCTGATGGCTCGTGATGCCAACGGTTTTGCCTCCGTCTGTTATGACGACACCGGGGCGATTACGCAGCTGATGCAGCGCCTGTTCGAACTGGGCCATCGCCATATTAGTTTCCTCGGCGTTCCTCCTGCCGACGTCACCACCGGGCAGCGCCGTCACGATGCCTATCAGGCATTCTGCAAGCGCCACAAGCTCACACCAGTTGCCGCCCTGCCGGGCCTGGCGATGAAGCAGGGTTACGACTTCGCAAGCCAGGTTATCACCCCGGAGACCACCGCGCTTATCTGCGCGACGGACACCCTCGCCCTCGGCGTGAGCAAGTATCTTCAGGAACAACGCATCGATAACGTGCAGTTGGCGAGCGTCGGTAACACGCCGCTGACCAAGTTCCTGCACCCGGAAATTATCACCGTCGATCCCGGCTACGCCGAGGCCGGACACCGCGCCGCAGAGCAGCTTATCGCCCAGATCAGTGGTAAGAGCGAACCGCATCAGATCGTGATCCCCGCCATTCTGTCCTAAGCTTAACAACAGCTTTAATGTGATCGCCGCAGCGTTTCGGGAACGTTCCCATTTTCCCGAAACCGCAAACCCGTTACGCTAATATTCAGCGTATTAATAACGGTTCGATCCTGAGTCCGTCAGATGTCTCGCTAACAAGAGCGTCTGAAGTGGCGGTATCGGGGAGATCTCACCTCTGTTTTAAGGCCCTATCATGAGCAAAAAAATAGACCAAAAGAACATCGATAAACTTATCGAGCTGGTTGGCGGGCGCGAGAACATCGCCACCGTCAGCCACTGCATCACGCGCCTGCGCTTTGTGCTTAACGATCCGGCTAAGGCCTCCCCGAAAGCTATCGAAGAGTTGCCGATGGTCAAAGGCTGTTTCACCAACGCCGGGCAGTTCCAGGTGGTTATCGGCACGGAAGTGGGCGACTACTACCAGGCGCTGCTTGCCACCACCGGCCAGACCGGTGCAGATAAAGAGCAGGCCAAAACGGCTGCTCGCCAGAATATGAAATGGCACGAGCAGATGATTTCTCACTTCGCTGAGATCTTCTTCCCGCTGCTGCCAGCGCTTATCAGCGGGGGTTTGATCTTAGGCTTCCGTAACGTGATCGGCGACCTGCCGATGAGCAACGGCCAGACGCTGGCGCAGATGCACCCGTCGCTGCAAACCATCTATGACTTCCTGTGGTTGATTGGTGAGGCGATCTTCTTCTATCTGCCGGTTGGTATCTGCTGGTCTGCGGTGAAGAAAATGGGCGGCACGCCAATCCTCGGCATCGTGCTCGGCGTCACGCTGGTTTCCCCGCAGCTGATGAACGCCTACCTGCTAGGTCAGCAGGTGCCTGAAGTGTGGAACTTCGGCCTGTTTACCATCGCCAAAGTCGGCTACCAGGCGCAGGTTATCCCAGCGCTGCTGGCGGGTCTGACCCTTGGCTTCATTGAGACGCGCCTTAAGCGCATCGTGCCGGACTACCTCTACCTGGTCATCGTGCCGGTATGCTCGCTGATTCTGGCGGTATTCCTCGCTCACGCGATTATCGGGCCATTCGGTCGTTTGATTGGCGACGGTGTAGCCTTCGCCGTGCGTCACCTGCTGACCGGCAGCTTCGCACCGATTGGCGCCGCGCTGTTCGGCTTCCTGTATGCGCCGCTGGTGATTACCGGTGTGCACCAGACCACGCTGGCTATTGATATGCAGATGATTCAGAGCATGGGCGGTACCCCGGTATGGCCGATGATTGCCCTGTCAAACATCGCGCAGGCTTCTGCCGTCGTCGGCATCATCATTTGCAGCCGTAAGGCCAAAGAGCGTGAAATCTCCGTTCCGGCGGCGATCTCCGCCTACCTCGGCGTGACCGAACCAGCCATGTACGGGATCAACCTGAAGTACCGCTTCCCGATGCTCTGCGCGATGATCGGTTCCGGCATCGCGGGCCTGCTGTGCGGCCTGTACGGCGTGCTGGCGAACGGTATCGGCGTCGGTGGCCTGCCGGGCATCCTGTCGATTAAGCCAACCTTCTGGGGCGTCTACAGCATCGCGATGATTATCACCATCGTGGTACCGATTCTCCTGACGGTGATGGTCTACAAACGCAAAGAGCGTCAGGGCACGCTGCCCGTCATGTAATACACCTTCTTCGGGGCGCACTTGCGCCCCTGATTCTTATTAGAGGACAACCGAATGAATACACTACCTCACTGGTGGCAAAACGGCGTGATTTACCAGATCTACCCGAAAAGCTTCCAGGACACGACCGGCAGCGGAACGGGAGATCTGCGCGGCGTCACCTCACGTCTCGACTATCTGCAAAAGCTCGGCGTTGATGCCATCTGGATAACGCCGTTCTACGTTTCACCGCAGGTTGATAACGGCTACGACATTGCCAATTACACCGAGATCGACCCCTCTTACGGCACGATCGACGATTTCGACAAACTGGTTGCCGAGGCGCATCAGCGCGGCATTCGCATTGTGCTCGATATGGTGTTGAACCACACCTCCACTCACCACGCGTGGTTTAAAGCGTCGCTGAACAAAGAGAGCCCCTATCGCCAGTTCTATATCTGGCGCGACGGCACGCCGGACACCCCGCCGAATAACTGGCGCTCGAAGTTTGGCGGCAACGCCTGGCAGTGGGACGCGGCTAGCGGCCAGTACTATCTGCATCTGTACGCTACCGAACAGGCGGATCTCAACTGGGAAAACGAGACGGTACGCGCCGAGCTGAAAAAGGTCTGTGAGTTCTGGGCCGATCGCGGCGTTGATGGTCTGCGCCTCGACGTTATCAACGTCATTTCCAAAGACCAGAGCTTCCCGGATGACCATCAGGGCGACGGCCGCCGTTTCTATACCGATGGCCCGCGCGCCCACGAGTTCCTGCAGGAGTTCAGCCGCGATGTCTTTACGCCGCGCGGCCTGATGACCGTCGGCGAGATGTCCTCGACCACGCTTGAAAACTGCCAGCAGTACGCCTCTCTCGACGGCAAAGAGCTGTCGATGACCTTTAACTTCCACCACCTGAAGGTGGACTACCCTGGCGGCGAGAAGTGGACGCTGGCGCGCCCGGACTTCGTGGCGCTGAAATCACTGTTTAACCATTGGCAGCAGGGAATGCACAACCGGGCGTGGAACGCGCTGTTCTGGTGTAACCACGACCAGCCACGCATTGTTTCGCGCTTTGGCGACGAAGGTGAACACCGCGTCACCGCAGCGAAGATGCTGGCAATGGTGCTGCATGGGATGCAGGGCACGCCGTACATCTATCAGGGCGAAGAGATTGGCATGACCAACCCGCACTTCACGACGATTGAGCAGTACCGCGACGTGGAGAGCCACAACATGTATAACGAACTGCTGGCGCAGGGGCGTGATGCCGACGAACTACTGGCGATTCTTGCCAGCAAATCCCGCGACAACAGCCGTACACCAATGCAGTGGGACGCTAGCCCTAACGCTGGTTTTACCGAAGGCAAACCGTGGATTGGCGTCAGCCACAATTATGCTGAGATCAACGCCGAACGCGCGCTGGCAGAGCCGGATTCGGTGTTTTACGCCTACCAACAGCTGATTGCACTGCGTAAATCCGAACCGGTGCTGACGTGGGGCGACTACCAGGATCTGCTGCCTGAGCACCCGTCGCTGTGGTGCTACCGACGTCAGTGGCAGGGGCAAACGCTGTTGGTCGCCGCCAACCTCAGCGGCGAGCCGCAGGCCTGGGAGCCACCGGCTGGCTCCACCGATGGCGAGGTGCTGATGAGCAACTACGACACCCCTGCTGGCATGACGCTACGTCCGTTTGAAGCTATCTGGTGGCTTCAACGTTAACCCCCGGCCCGGTAGCGCCCTGCTGCCGGGCTTCTTCGCATCACGCTGTTTTTCGGTCCTTTTTTGGACACTTATTGAGCAGCAAAATTTACATTACCCTCAACGCTTGCCATCTGTACTCTTGCATTTTTACTTTGTTCTGAATCAATAAAAGCGCAAACATCTTTGATGCAAATCACTACATATAGAACTTAAAATGCGCCCCGGCCCAACATATGGTATTTATCGACTATCATTGCAACAATGATAATCACCAAAAAGATAGTCGGTATGTGGATAACCTGGGCCGCACACGAGGGAAAGTATTGGTTAATGGAGTGATTACGCCAATCGTCGTTTTCCCGCCTCTGTGGATAACCTGTTCTTATAACGTACTTATAAAATTGGAGTGATCATGACACCGCATGTGATGAAACGAGATGGCTGTAAAGTGCCGTTCAAATCAGAGCGCATCAAAGAAGCAATTCTGCGTGCAGCTAAAGCAGCGGGAGTCGATGACGCAGACTATTGCGCCACCGTCGCAGCAATCGTTAGCCAACAAATGCAGGGCCAGGCGCAGGTTGATATCAACGTGATTCAGACCGCCGTTGAGAACCAGCTGATGTCCGGGCCGTACAAGCAGCTCGCGCGTGCCTATATTGAATATCGCCACGACCGCGACAGCCAGCGCGAAAAACGCGGTCGTCTGAACCAGGAAATTCGCGGCCTGGTTGAGCAGACCAACTCGGCGCTGCTGAACGAGAACGCCAACAAAGACAGTAAAGTGATCCCAACCCAGCGCGACCTGCTGGCCGGTATCGTCGCTAAGCACTACGCTCGCCAGCACCTGCTGCCGCACGACGTGGTGATGGCGCACGAGCGCGGTGTTATCCACTACCACGACCTCGACTACTCGCCGTTCTTCCCGATGTTCAACTGTATGCTGATTGACCTGAAAGGCATGCTGACGCAGGGCTTTAAGATGGGCAACGCGGAGATCGAGCCGCCAAAATCCATCTCTACCGCGACTGCGGTGACCGCGCAGATCATCGCACAGGTGGCTAGCCACATTTACGGCGGCACTACCATCAACCGTATCGATGAAGTGCTGGCACCGTTTGTCACCGCCAGCTTCAACAAACATCGCCAAACCGCTGAAGAGTGGCAGATTCCGAACGCGGAAGAGTATGCTCGTTCTCGTACCGAGAAAGAGTGCTACGACGCCTTCCAGTCGCTGGAGTATGAAGTGAACACGCTGCATACCGCCAACGGCCAGACCCCGTTCGTCACCTTTGGCTTCGGCCTCGGCACCACTTGGGAATCTCGCCTGATTCAGCAGTCCATTCTGCGTAATCGTATCGCGGGCCTCGGCAAAAACCGCAAAACCGCGGTGTTCCCGAAACTGGTCTTCGCCATTCGCGATGGTTTGAACCACAAGCCGGGCGATGCCAACTACGACATCAAACAGCTGGCGCTGGAGTGCGCGAGCAAGCGCATGTATCCGGACATCCTCAACTACGATCAGGTAGTGAAAGTCACCGGTTCGTTTAAAACCCCAATGGGCTGCCGCAGCTTCCTTGGCGTGTGGGAAAACGAAGACGGCGAACAGGTTCACGATGGCCGTAACAACCTCGGCGTAATCAGCCTCAACCTGCCGCGCATCGCGCTGGAAGCCAAAGGCGACGAAGCCACGTTCTGGTCACTGCTGGACGAACGTCTGGTGCTGGCGCGTAAAGCGCTGATGACCCGTATCGCTCGTCTGGAAGGTGTGAAAGCTCGCGTGGCGCCAATTCTCTATATGGAAGGTGCCTGCGGCGTGCGTCTGAAAGCGGACGACGACGTTTCCGAAATCTTCAAAAACGGTCGTGCGTCTATCTCCCTGGGCTACATCGGTATCCACGAGACCATCAACGCGCTGTTCGGCAACCAGCATATGTACGACAGCGAGATGCTGCGTGAGAAAGGCGTGGCGATTGTTCAGCGTCTGCGCGACGCCGTTGACCAGTGGAAAGACGAAACCGGCTACGGCTTCAGCCTGTACAGCACGCCAAGCGAAAACCTGTGCGACCGTTTCTGCCGTCTGGACACCGCCGAGTTTGGCCTCGTTGAGGGCGTGACCGACAAAGGCTACTACACCAACAGCTTCCACCTCGACGTGGAGAAGAAGGTGAACCCGTACGACAAGATTGATTTTGAAGCGGCCTACCCGCCAATCGCCAACGGCGGCTTCATTTGCTACGGCGAGTACCCGAACATTCAGCACAACCTGAAGGCGCTGGAAGACGTGTGGGATTACAGCTATCAGCACGTGCCGTATTACGGCACCAACACGCCAATCGACGAATGTTATGAGTGCGGCTTTACCGGTGAATTCGAGTGCACCAGCAAAGGCTTCACCTGCCCGAAATGCGGTAACCACGACGCTGCGCGCGTCTCCGTGACTCGCCGTGTGTGCGGCTACCTCGGCAGCCCGGACGCCCGTCCGTTCAACGCCGGTAAGCAGGAAGAAGTGAAACGCCGCGTTAAGCACCTGGGTAACGGGCAGCTCGGTTAAGTTCGAGCGGTTTGTCCCCTCACCCTAACCCTCTCCCCTCAGGGGAGAGGGAACCGTTTTACCGCACGCTGCACGACCGTATACCGGCCGAAAATCTGGAACGCGAACATGAATTACCATCAATACTATCCCGTCGACATCGTTAACGGGCCGGGTACACGCTGCACGCTGTTTGTTTCCGGCTGCGTTCACGAATGCCCCGGCTGCTACAACAAGAGCACCTGGCGCGTGAACTCCGGCCAGCCGTTTACCGCCGAGATGGCCGACCGCATCATCGCCGACCTGAACGACACCCGCGTCAAGCGCCAGGGAATTTCCCTCTCCGGCGGCGACCCGCTGCACCCGCAAAACGTACCGGAAATTCTCAAACTGGTTCAGCGCATTCACGCCGAATGCCCCGGCAAAGATATCTGGGTCTGGACCGGCTACAAGATTGACGAACTGAACGCTGCGCAGAGGGAGGTCGTCGACCTTATCAACGTGCTGGTTGACGGTAAGTTTGTGCAGGACTTAAAAGACCCGGCGCTTATCTGGCGCGGTAGCAGTAATCAGGTGGTGCACCACCTGCGTTAACGCCCTACGTCAGCCTCTCAAAACCGGCTGACGCACTCCATCGCCACCACCTTAAACTCATCAAAGCTGCGGGTCGCCGACAGGCGTGCCATGGCGCGTTCGCGCAGGAAAGTGACGAAGATATCGTAGATAGCCATCGCCTCTTCATACTCGCTTTTGCTGATCGCCAGCAGGAAGATGATGTGGGCGGTTTCGTCGCCCCAGGCGATGCCCTGCGGGGCAATGACGGTGTAGACCACAGTTTTTTGCGCCAGCAGCCCCAGGGCGTGCGGCAGCGCAATGCCATCGCCGAGCATGGTGCTGACAATCGCTTCACGCTCCACCACCGAGGCATGAAACGCTTCATCGACAAACCCTTCCTGCTCAAGCTGCTGGCAGAGTTCGGCAAACAGCGTCTGCTGGTCCATCGGGCCGTCGATAACCCGAAAATGAGCGGCGTCGAAGAACTTGTTCAGCATCCACGGGCGTGTGCGATCGACCAGCACCAGCTTGCCAATCTGGTCCAGCTGGTAATCGGTGGGGAACGGTGAAATGGTGACGACCGGCTTCTCTTTTTCGCTGATGCGCACCGTGGAAATGACAAAATCTTCGCTCACGCTTTCCAGCTGTTCGTACTCGCGCTGGGACAGCGTAGCGGCAATCTCCACCTGCGGATATTTACGCTGCAGAATGGCTTCAATCACCCGCACCATGGCGTTACCGGCATCGCACACCAGCAGCACCTTCGGCTGGCGCTGGTAGCCGATATTGTAGTGGCGCTCTAACCCCACGCCGATGTGCAGCACCAGAAAACCGATTTCGTTTTCGCTGATGGTATACGGCGTATATTTCCCCCAGCTCGAGACCGCCGCCAGCGTCATATCCCACGCCATCGGGTAGTGCTGCTTGATGTTATCGAGCAGCGGATTGGGGATCATAATCTGGTAGCGCACGCGGGTGATCATGGTCTTAATGTGGGTCAGCAGGTCCGCGTGGAGCTGCGCGTCCTCCAGCAGGTTGTAGTTATACTGCTGATTGATATAGCGCAGGATGTAGTTCACCAGCGCTTCGTCGTCGTCGGCGCTGATGGTTTCCGGGTCGACGTCCTGTACCTGGCGGGCGGCAAGATGCACGCACAGCCAGGCTTCTTCGGCCTGAGAGAACGGTTTCCCGGTGAGCTTTTGCAGCGCGCTGGCCACGTCATGGGCGACATCGCGCACGTTTTGCGCGACCTCTTCGGCGCTGAAATCGGCCAGCGGGTAACCGTCGCTGACACGGCGCGCAACGACCGCACCGTACAGACAAATAAAGCGCTCCCCTACGTCGGTGAGACGGACATGATGGCGCACCAGCGTCTCCTCCAACACGGCTTCCAGCATGGCTGGCACGCTGTCATCAAACGCTTCCTGGCGGATCATCGGGTTCAGCGGCCCCTGCTGGCTTAGCTCCCACAGCAGGTCGGTCAGACAGGCGCGAATCGATACCTCGCTGCCAAACAGCTTCATACCGTGGCGCGGGCGGGTCTCCAGCGTCAGCTGATAGCGCTGAAAGCGCTCGCGTACCTCTACCATATCGCCCTGCAGCGTCGCGCGGCTGACAAACCACTCGTCAGCGAGATCCTCAAGCTTGATAGAGAACGCCGACGTCAGAAAACGCACCAGCAGAAAATGAATGCGATCCTGGGCAGTGCGGGGAATGTGCTGCGGCTTAGGCGCAGTTGCTTCCAGCTGCTGATAGCGCGACGGATCGTCAATCTTCAGTTGGTAACCGCTGCCGCGGGCCAACACAAACTGCGCGCCGTAATGCATCAGCAGCTCGTTTAACGCGGTGATATCGGCGCGTACGGTGCGGGTCGAAACCGACAAGCGCTGCGCCAGTTCATCCTGCGGCAGCGTTTCGTTTTGCAGCAGAGTAAAGAGTTGCGCTAAACGTTGATTGGGAAATCTCATGTCGGTTCCTTCCTGTTACGGCTTAAGGGGTGGCAGAAATCACCATCTGGGATGGGCTGCCAACCGGGGTGTAGTCCGGGGAGAACGTCAGTTTTCCGTCCTTCGGCGCTACGCTAAAGCGGGTGATATTGTCGCTACGCTGATTCATCACATAGAGCCAGTGCCCTTGCTTATCCAGCGTTAACGTTCGCGGATAGTCGCCACGCGTCCAGATATCATCCTGATGTTTCAGGGTGCCATCGGCCATCACGGTAAAGTGGGCGATACTGTTGTGTAAGCGGTTAGCGACGTACAGCTGTTTGCCGTCCTGGCTTAATACCAGACCGGCGGCAAAGCTGGTGCCTTTATACTCTTTCGGTAAGGCAGAGACCGTTTTCCCTTCGCGCAGCAGTCCGCTCTGTTTATCGAGGTGATAAAACGTCAGCGTGGAAGCTTCTTCGTTAATCAACCATAGTCCATTCCCGGCAGGCGTGAAGACAAAATGTCGCGGCCCCGCCCCGGCGGACGATGCGGCGATAAACGGCGGGTCGTTCGGCGTCAGCTTGCCGCTGGCGCTGTCCATACGGTACTGATAGATCCTGTCCAGCCCCAGATCGGTCGAAAAGACAAACTTCCCGCTGGGATCGGCCGAGATCATATGGGCATGCGGGCCGTTATGATCGCTGACGGCAAAGCTGCCTTCAACCGCAGCAGCCGGCCGTGCTGCGCCCGCAGGACCTTGATCCTGATGCGCATCCACCGCCTCACCCAGGCTGCCATCTTCTTTCACCGGCAATACGGCAATCGAGCCGCTCACGTAGTTCGCCACCAGCAGGTGGCGGCCATCTGGTGTCAGCGAGAGATAGACCGGGCCCGCGCCGCCGGAAGCCACCTGATTCAGCTCGCTCAGCTCGCCGCTCGCGGCAATGCGCCACGCCTGCACTACACCTTTTTCTACTTCGCTGGCGGCGTACAGGGTTTTGCCATCCTGGCTGACGGTCAGCTGCGCGACGTTCGGCAGCGAACTGACGAGCGCTTTATCGCGCAGATCGCCGGTTTTGCCATCGACGGTAAAGCGATACAGACCTTCGCCGTTAGGGTTGTAGGTTCCCACCCAGGCGTACTGGGTTTGCGCGACGGCGCTGGCGGCAAGCAGAGAGAGTGAAGCAACAAGCAGGTGACGAGCGGTTGGCATGGTGACTCCTTGATGGTTCGGTGGGGGTTTTCCCCCTCACCCCGGCCCTCTCCCCAAAGGGGCGAGGGAGAAAACCAGGCGGTCCCCTCTCCCCGTGGGGAGAGGGGCAATCGCACTACTTAACAAGCTGTTTCGTGATCTCCAGCAGCTGACGAACATCCGCCGGACGCGTATTCCCGCTCGCCTTATCAATAATCGAGCTATAGATATGGGGAATAATTTTGCTAACGCCAGCATCCAGCGCAATTTTCAGGATTTCGCCGTAGTTGTCGAGGTCAATGCCGCCGGTCGGCTCCAGCCAGAAATCATGGCGGGCGCAGGCTTCCGCCACCACGACAAACTCATCGCGATGCTTCAGGCCGCCCATCGGGAAGTATTTAATCGAGCTGCCGCCCATATCTTTCAGCAGGGCAATGGCAGTCTCCAGCGGCACAATGCCGTCCGGCGCGTTGCTGGAGAGCGGGCCGGTGGAGATTTTCACCCTGCCGACGGTGCCGGTTGGCGATACCAGGCCGTTGACCACGGTCTCGTTCTGCCCCAGCAGCGCGCGGCTGGTGCCGACGCCGGTGAAGACCTGGTTAACGTGCTGCGGCTGCACCTGGCGGGAAATTTCGCTGACCATCGCCGACTGGTTCGGGTCGCCTGCGCCCAGGCCGACAGACAGTGCGTTATCAATCAGCTTTGCGTATTCACGCATATCGGCCACCGCGCTGGCGATGTCCGGATAGTTTTTGGAGAGCACGCCCACCAGCACATGACCTTCCGCCGCTTCGTAAATCTCGCTGGCGTTCTGCTTGCTGCCTGCCAGAACGTTCAGGCAGACGCGGTCACGGTAAAAGTTTGGGGTCAGTTTCATGCTTTTTTCTCCTGGTTTAAGACTTCAGCAATACGGCGGGAGACAATCTCCAACTGCTGCGCATCCACGCTGCGAACATCGGCTTCGATAATGCCTTCGTTGGCCTTGTAGCCGCGGAAGTAAATGGCGTATTCACCCTGCTTCAGCGCCGCCACCAGGTCACCGGTGTGGACGCCGGTCACGGCTTCATCAAATTTAATCTCGGCGCGCGCAATGTCGCGGCCCGCGCTGTCCCACACCACGCGGGCGGTTACGCCGTTGAGCGTATTCAGCGCCTCGATGAATGGGGTCATTTTTGCCACCATCTCTTCGCCGCTCTCTTTGGTCGCCGTCAGGTAATGTTCGATGGCGCAGGTCAGGCCAAGAATGCCCTCTTTGCCCACTTTCATCGCACGACCAATGCCGTTCGACTGACGTTTGACCCACTCCACGTACTGGGTTTTACCGATAACCAGTCCGCTGGTTGGCCCTTCAATGGCCTTCGCGCCGCTGTAGATAACCAGATCCGCGCCCGCACGGTAGTAGGCCTGTAAATCTTCTTCCGCCGCCGCATCAACAATCAGCGGCAGATTGTGGCTACGCGCGACCGCCGCAGCCTGCGCCACGTTGAGCATGCTTTTCTGCACGCAGTGGTGAGATTTAATGTACAGAATGGCCGCTGTACGCGGGGTGATAGCTGCCGCCAGCTGGTCGGCAGAGCATTCGTTGGCGTAGCCCGCTTCCACCAGCTTGCCGCCGCCCAGCGCCACCATGGTGCCGACCGGTGCGCCGAAGTTGACGTTGTGGCCTTTCGGCAGCACGATTTCGTTGTTTTCAATCGGGGTAACGTGCAGGTTTTCCAGCAGCCAGTCGCTGTCTTTTACCAGCACCGCCGCCACCGACTGCGCAATCCCGGCAGAGGCACAGGAGACGACCGTCGCCCCTTCTACATCCAGCAGCTTCGCAATGTAGGCGCCGGTTTTATTCACCAGATCTTTCATTTCGAAGTACTGGTTCATGCCCGCCATCGCGGCTTCCACCACTTCCGGGCGCGGCGTAGAGACGCCGAGGATCGTCATACGGCCGGAGGTGTTAATCACCTGTTTTAAATCGTATTTCTCAAAAATCGAAGGCATTTTCCGCACTCCCTTGTTCGGTCAGATAGCCCTTGCCAGCGCGAATCGCGGCAAGCGGCAGCAAAATCTTGTCAGCCTGAAGGCTCTCTTTTTCCGCATCCACCAGCACCGTTGGGGTCTGAGCTACGGTAAACAGCGTCAGGTCAGCGTCATATCCCACCGCCAGTTGCCCTTTACGAGTCAGGCGCAGGCCATCGGCGGCATGGGCGGTGACGCAGTCAATGACCTGCGGCAGCGACATACCGATGGCGAGGAACTTCGACATCACCAGCGCCAGCGAGCGTACCGGGCCGTCGATGCGGTTACGGCAGTAGATATCGGAGCTGATGGTGTGCGGCAGAATGCCCATCGCAATCGCCCGGCGGGCCACTTCAAAGCTGAAGCTGGCGGTGCCGTGGCCGACGTCGAGACGCACGCCGCGCTTTAAGGCGCGCACGATAGAGCCGCGCAGTTCGCCTTCCGGCGTCAGGATGCGGTTCGGTTTGCCGTTGTAGCAGTGGGTGATGATGTCGCCGGAACTCAGTAGATCGGCAATCTCATCAAGGTTCGGCGGGTTGTTGCCAATGTGCACCATCAGCGGCAGGTCGCCGTTTTCTTTCTGGATGGCTTTGCCACGCTCCAGCGGCGTAATACCGTTTTCGCCGACCACGCTGCTGCTCATGCGCGCTTTCAGGCCGACGATAAAGTCCGGGTGGCGCGCCACCGCCTGCTTCACCGCTTCCGCATCGATATTGGCCATATTGGCCAGTTCATTCTGGGCAATCAGCCCCACGCGGGAGATGTTGAGCAGCGCATAGACGTCGGTCGCCGCTTTGCGGGTCAACTGGTAGAAATCGTCCACGTCATCGGCCCCGGTGCTGCCAGCATCAATCACGGTGGTCACGCCGGTGGCGATACCCACGCTGTCCGGTTCGTCGTGATAAATCGGTGAGTTCGGGTAGCAGTGGACGTGGGAGTCAATCCAGCCAGCGCTGGCGTAGTGTTTGCCGTCAAGGTCGATGGTTTTCAGGGCAGGCGCGCTAATCTCGCCCAGCGCCGCGATTGAACCGTCCTTAATGGCGATATCAGTCAGGGTATCGTCGACGAGGCGCGCACGGCGCAGGAGTAAATCAAACATATCTCTCTCCTGTTAAGACGGGCGCCAAAGCGCCCGCAGGGTTTAACTAATCGCTACCGGGAAGATGGAACCCAGCAGCATCGCGCCGAGAATAGCGCCGCCGGTAATCGGCTTCTGCCAGACATAGAAAATCAGCGCGCCAATCAGTGAGCCCACGCCGATAGG
Source organism: Kluyvera sp. EC_51 (assembly GCF_019584505.1). Classification (NCBI taxonomy): domain Bacteria; kingdom Pseudomonadati; phylum Pseudomonadota; class Gammaproteobacteria; order Enterobacterales; family Enterobacteriaceae; genus Kluyvera; species Kluyvera sp. EC_51. The sequence continues at coordinate 70,580 of NZ_VDAG01000035.1, forward strand.
AATCGAAGCGGTCATGGCGCTGAGGATAATCAACGGGCCAAGGAAGCGGCCAGAGGCGTTACCCGCGCCCATCATCACGTCGGCCCCGTAGGTGGAGTCACTCTGGTTGATGGTGAACTTACGCGCCAGGATGATGATGTAGCCAATCGCCAGACCAATCACCAGCCCGGTAATCAGGGAGGCGATAAAGTTGGTCACCGGGAACATGATGCCCGCGCCCAGCAGCAGCGCTGGAACCCCAAGGCCCACGCCGGTTTGGATCGCGCCACCGATGTCCAGAATGCCCACCAGCGAACCTTCGATGATACGGGCGAACAGGAAGCTCGCGCCGAACGCGGCAACGGCACCGTAAGCCCCGGTATCAATCCCGGCTTTCAGCATCGCCACGAAGGCCACTTCGTTGAAAGCACCAATGCCGTAGAGGTAGTACATATGCGTCCCGGCGAACACGCCGGAGGAGAGCAGGCCAACGAAGATCGGGAACGACCAGTCGGCATACCAAAAACCTTTATTTTGTTCCATGTCAGGCTCCCGTTATTTGCCGCTGATTGAGCTGTGGATCAGATCCAGCCAGTTCGGTACGGTCAGGTGGAAGGATTCAATCATCTTCATGTCGAAGCCGCGGAAGAAGGCGCTCAGGACGAACAGCGCAATAATCGCACCCATCATCACTTTGGTGACGCGATGCCAGCCGCTCTCTTCAACACCCTTACCAATCAGAATACCCAGCACCAGGCCCGGCACGGCGTTACCCATAATCAGCTGCGCTGCGCCGCCGAAGATGGTGGCCCAGAAGCCTGATTTCTTACCGGCATCAATCGCTGCCAGCCAGAAGATAACCGGCATCACGGTGTTCACCAGCAGGTTGGCTGCCGGAACCAGTACCTTAACGGCGGTGACCTGCAGCGCCTGTGGTACGGAAGAGGCCGTCAGGTTGAGGAAGGCCACCACAATCATGCCGATGATGCCGCAGGCAATCGCCATTTTGCGTGGGTTATGCAGCGTCTCGCCGACGTTGCGATTTTTCACCATCAGTGCCGCCGCGCCCCAGTTCGGGATAATGCGGTGGTCAACGTCCTGGGTGAAGGAACCTGCTGCGACGGAAGAAGCCCAGGCGTTAAAGAAGAAGCCGAGGCCAAAGGAGAAGTGGGAAGCCGGATCGCCTTCGCAGGAGTTCAGCTCGCCCAACGTACGAAACGCCCCCATCCCCTGCGTGGTGGGCGCGTGAAACATGCGTGCCGCTCCGGCGCCCACGCCGACGCCAACCAGGCCGCCGATAATGAGCGATTTTATTAAAATTATCAGGAACATAGTCTGACCCTTTGGTGAAAATCAGGTTTGCGTGACGAAATCCACTTTATCGATATCAATGGCGGTCACGTTGACGGTCACGTCCAGCTCCACGCTGTACGCTCGTCGTTCACGGCGTAAAAAGAAGAATAAGAACGCCTCTTTTCGTACCGCTTCGCGCGCATGAACAACCTGCACATCCTGTGGCTCAATACGCAGTAAGATGCGCGATGATGTTTTCATCACCGCTGCCTGCACGTGGTTCAGGGCATCGGCGAACGCCCGTGTTTTGCTCTCGCCTTTGCCCGTGACCCTCACCGTGGTGGTGAATTGTTCTTTCATACTCAAGCGCCGTACTTCTTCTTCCAGGCCTCTACCAGGCGTTCACCCAGCTCTTCTTTGTCCATAAAGCCAAAGCCCAGCACGTTGCAGCCTTCGTTAATGGCGGTGACGCCCTCTTCCACTGAACGCATGCCGTATTTCGCTTTGTAGCCATATTTGGTCTGCGCGGTGATAGCACCCGCACCGCCGCTACCGCAGAAGGAGATACCGAAGGTCGCGTTTTCGGCCTTCATCATGTCGCCCAGCTTCATGTCGGCGGCTACGCCCGGTACCACAACTGCACGAGCACCGGCTTTTTCCGCGCCAGCGGCAACTTTTTGTCCTTTACCCAGGCGGTCGCCAATTACTACGGTGATCTGTTCCATTTGTTGCTCCTTACAGGTTGTCTTTTGCTACTTCGAAGTGAACGGAGAGCAGCCAGGCCTCTTCATCAGGCAGGTTGCCGAACTCCGCGACCACTTCGCGGGCAAGCATCATTGAATCGTCAGAAATCTCTTCAAACAGGCTTTCATCCACTTCCGGCAGCGGCTCGCCGCTGATGGACCGGTGGGCCATGGCCCGCACGTGGGAGGTCAGCATTTGCTCCTGCACGTCGTTAGGGGTGATATCGCGGCGGCGTAACAGTGCGAACACCTGCTGCAACATCTTGTCGGCCAGCCGTTCGGTCTGTAGCGCCTGCTCCCCTGCGTCGTGTATTACCGCTCCGTTATTCACTCGTGTTACCCCGCTAATGTCTCTGGGGATAAACCTAACGCCGGGGGATGGGAGTTTGTAGCGAGTTGTTTTCCACTTCGAAGTGGAAAGGTAGACGGCTTGAGTGATCGGATTCACACATTCGCCACGAAAGTAACGATTTCGATACATTCGCGTGATGAATGTCACGTCTGTGGGACAAGGTCATTGGAAAGGCGAATGGCAAAACGAAGGTGAAAAGTGTGATATCGGTGAAGTTTTTCGGGGAATTTTCGGGGAGCGAAGACGGAAGGCGTCAGGGCGACGCCTTCCGGAGATAGGATTAGCGGAACTTCTTGTGGTTCTCGTTGCGGGTGGTTTTGAAATCTTCCGCGGCGGCCTGGGCTTCTTTCACTTTGCCCTCGTTCGCCAGCTTCATCGCGCCGTCAATCTGACCAATCAGCGTATCCAGACCATGACGATAGTCTTTCATTTCCGCGCTGTCTGCCGCTTTGCCTTCCAGCTTCGGCGGGGTCTCTTTTTTAGCGTCTTCTGCGGCGGTACGCATCTTCGTCAGCGCCGCTTTCAGTTCACCCACGTCGGTGGTCTTCTGCACGACCTGCAGATTTTCCGCCAGGGTGTCCATATCTTCGCCCAGGTCAGCAAAGGCAGAAGCCGAACCCAGCGCCAGCGCGGAGACCGCCAGCATCGCAACCAGTTTTTTACGCATTGCTCACTTCCTTTTTATTATTTAAGCGAACGGGCGCAGCAGGATGCGCCCAATACGTGATTACTGTCCGGCGATTTTCATCTCCGGTAACAGTACGGAACCACATTGAATGTTACTGCGTGTCTCAATATCGTCGGCGATGGTGACCATATTGCGCCACATGTCTTTCAGGTTGCCAGCGATGGTGATTTCACTCACCGGATACTGAATTTCGCCGTTCTCAACCCAGAAGCCGGATGCACCGCGAGAGTAGTCGCCGGTGATGCCGCTAACACCCTGCCCCATCAGTTCAGTCACGACAAGACCCGTGCCCATCTCTTTAAGTAACTTTTCAAAACTCAGGCCGCGACCGGCAATACGCCAGTTGTGGATGCCGCCTGCGTGGCCGGTGCTCTTCAGGCCCAGCTTACGCGCGGAGTAGTTGGTCAGCAGCCACTGGGTCAGCACGCCGTCTTTGATGATGTCGCGACGATCGGTGCGCACGCCTTCGCCGTCGAACGGCGTCGACGCCAGCCCTTTCAGCAGATGCGGATGCTCTTCAATGGTCAGCCATTCCGGCAGAATTTGCTTGCCGAGGGAGTCCAGCAGGAAGGTCGATTTACGGTAAACCGAGCCGCCAGCAATCGCGCCCACCAGGTGGCCAAACAGCCCGGTTGCCACTTCGTTGGCGAAAATCACCGGCGCCTTCATGGTGGAGAGCTTGCGCGGCTCCAGGCGAGACAGAGTGCGACGCGCGCACTCTTCACCGACCCATTCAGGGGACTGCAGGTCGCTCAGCGCGCGGCCGATGGTATAGGCGTAGTCACGCTCCATGTCGCCGTTCACTTCGGCAATCACGCAGCTGGACAGGGAGTGACGGGTAGAGCAGTAGCTTTGCAGCATGCCGTGGCTGTTGCCGAAGACTTTAATGCCGTAGTGGCTGTTAAAGCTGCCGCCTTCGGTGTTGGTAATGCGTTTATCAGCCTTCAGCGAAGCCTGCTCTGCGCGAGCCGCCATTTCGATGGCTTCATCCGGGGAGACTTCCGCCGGGTGGAACAGGTCAAGATCCGGGGCTTCAAAGGCCAGCAGTTCTTTGTCTGCCACGCCAGCACACGGGTCCGGCGAGGTGTAGCGCGCGATATCCAGCGCCGCCTGCACGGTACGGGCGATAGCATCCGGGCTCAGGTCGGTGGACGATGCGCTGCCTTTACGGTTCTGGTGATAGACGGTAATCCCCAGCGCCCCGTCGCTATTAAATTCGACGTTTTCGACTTCACCATAACGGGTGCTTACGCCGATGCCGGTGGTTTTACTGACCGCCACTTCCGCGCCGTCTGATTGAGTGGCTGCCAGTTCCAGCGCCATAGAGACCGCTTTTTCCAGCGCAATACGTTGTTGTGCAACTTGTGTGATCACTTTCATCGTCTAAGCCATAATCTGAGGTAAAGTTAAATGAAGTCTAACAGAGAACCCTTTCTCAGTATGCGCTCAAGCTGTTAGTATTAGCCTCTTTTTTAAGGAGCCTGAAATGACAAAGCAGCCCGAAGACTGGCTCGACGACGTCCCCGGTGATGATATCGAAGACGAAGATGATGAAATTATCTGGGTCAGCAAGAGTGAAATTAAACGTGATGCCGAAGAGCTGAAGAAGCTTGGGGTAGAACTGGTTGAGCTCGGTAAGAACGCGCTGGATAAAATCCCGCTGGACGCCGACCTGCGCGCCGCCATTGAACTGGCGCAGCGTATTAAGATGGAAGGCCGCCGCCGCCAGCTGCAGCTGATTGGTAAAATGCTGCGTCAGCGTGACGTAGAACCTTTCCGTCAGGCGCTGGATAAGCTGAAAAACCGCCACAACCAGCAGGTTGTTGTTTTCCATAAGCTGGAACAGCTGCGTGACCGTATGGTTGACGGTAGCGATGAAGCCATCGAAGAAGTGATGAACCTGTGGCCTGACGCCGACCGTCAGCAACTGCGTTCGCTGGTGCGTAACGCCAGGAAAGAAAAAGCCGGCAACAAGCCACCAAAATCTTCCCGCCAGATCTTCCAGTATCTGCGCGAGCTGTCCGAACACCAGGACTAAGCGTCAAGAAAATGCCCTCTTCGTGAGGGTATTTTTTTGCCCGTCTTGTGCAACATCCGGCGTCGCGCTGCTCGGCCGGGCGACTTTCATGCCATCACAATCTGGCACAAATCATGGTTAAAGCGCTGGTACTGCCCTTCGTCAATCGGCTGCGGGTAGCTCAGCACAATCAGCTCGTGATCGGCGATGCCGGCATGATAGGTCGGGTGCGCGTGCGGCCACGGGTTGGCGAAGAATCCCATGCTTTCATAGAAACGCAGGCGCTTGTGGGCTATCTCGGTGGTCAGCGGGTCGATTTCCAGAATGGTTTTCGGCGCGCGCTCGAGGATCTGCCCCAGCAGACGTTTGCCGTAACCCTGGGAACGTAGGCTGCTGTCGACCGCCAGATGTTCAATATAGACGTAGCCGTCGAACGCCCAGCATCCACTCATGCCAATAAACTGTTCACCATCGAACCACGCTTCCAGCGCGTAGTGCGGGGAGTTAAGCGCACGCTGTTTGGCGGGGAGTTCGCGCTGTTCGTGCCAGGGGAAGGCGTGAGTGTAAAGGGTGTCTAGTGGGGGGAATAAGACAGAGTCGGTTGAGGTGATTTTTTTGGCGGTGAGCATTTTTGGTTTCCGGGGAAAGGGCTATATCGAGCGAGCCCCCCTCACCCCGGCCCTCTCCCCAAAGGGGCGAGGGAGAAAACCGTCCGTGCCTTCTGCTCGTATGGTAAGGGAGAAAACCGGGCGGTCCCCTCTCCCCTTTGGGGAGAGGGTTAGGGTGAGGGGGCAACCCGCTCAGCGCAACATCAGCGAATTACTCCTGCTGCGCTTTCTTCGCCAGCCCGTCGAGCAGTTTCTGATGAATGCCGCCGAAGCCGCCGTTACTCATCACCAGAATATGGTCGCCAGGCTCGGCGCTCTTCACAATCATATCGGCCAGCGCGTCTACGTCAGCGCTCCAGTGCGCAGGCTGCACGCAGGCTTCTGCCACTTCCGCGACCTGCCACGGAATGTGCTGCGGCTGCAGCAGGAACACTTCATCCGCGCGGCCCAGAGACGGCGCCAGGTCGTCTTTGCAGACGCCCATTTTCATGGTGTTCGAGCGCGGTTCCAGCACGGCGATGATTTTCGCGGTACCGCCCACTTTGCCGCGCAGCGCTTGCAGCGTGGCGAGGATAGCCGTTGGGTGGTGCGCGAAGTCGTCATAAACGCAAACGCCGTTGGCTTCACCACGAAGCTCCAGACGACGACGGGCGTTGATAAAGCTGCCCAGCGCGTTGGCGGCATCGGCTGGCGTCACACCAACATGACGCGCGGCGGCAATCGCCATCAGGCCGTTATGCATGTTGTGTTCGCCGACCAGGCCCCACTTCACTTCACCGACTTTTTCACCGTCGAGCAGTACTTCCCACTCGGAGGCGTCGGTATTGAGTTTTTTCGCCTGCCAGTGGCCCTGCTCGCCCACCAGCTCCTGCTCGCTCCAGCAGCCCATTGCCATCACCTGTTTCAGGTTGGCGTCGTTTTCCGGCAGGATGATACGGCCCTGGCCCGGAACGATGCGCACCAGATGGTGGAACTGTTTCTGGATAGCTTTCAGGTCGTCGAAGATATCCGCGTGATCGAACTCAAGGTTGTTGAGGATCAGCGTACGCGGGCAGTAATGCACGAATTTGGAGCGCTTATCGAAGAAGGCGCAGTCGTATTCATCGGCTTCAATCACGAAGAACGGGCTGTCGCCCAGACGCGCGGAAACCTCGAAGTTCCCCGGTACGCCGCCGATCACGAAGCCCGGCTTGTAGCCGCACTCTTCAAGGATCCAGGTCGCCATACCGGCGGTGGTGGTTTTGCCGTGGGTACCGGCAACCGCCACAACCCAGCGATCGCGCAGCACGAAGTCGTGCAGCCACTGCGGGCCGGACATATACGGAATGTTCTTTTCCAGCACCGCTTCTACGCACGGGTTGCCGCGCGTCATGGCGTTGCCGATGATCACCAGATCCGGCTGCGGGTCGAGCTGACTTGCGTCATAACCCTGAATTAAATCAATGCCTTGCTTTTCAAGCAGCGTGCTCATCGGGGGATACACATTGGCATCCGAACCCGTGACTTCATGACCCAGCGAGCGAGCCAGCATCGCCAGACCGCCCATGAAGGTGCCACAAATACCCAAAATATGAATGCGCATACGTCACTATCCTTTTTTTATCTGCTCCGCATTTTACCCATATGTTTGCCAGCAGAGAAACGCATTTAAGGATATTCCGTAGTTTGCTGGCGCGATTCACCAGTGCGAATTTTTTTTATTCTTTGTTAATATTGTTGCAGTCGTTTTACTCAACATCCACTGTCAGGGAAAGTGTTATGAAAACGTTAGGTGAATTTATTGTCGAAAAGCAGCACGAGTTCTCTCATGCTACCGGTGAGCTCACTGCTTTGCTGTCGGCAATAAAGCTAGGTGCCAAGATCATCCACCGCGATATCAATAAGGCCGGTCTGGTCGATATCCTGGGTGCCAGCGGCGCAGAAAACGTACAGGGAGAAGTACAACAAAAGCTCGATTTGTTCGCAAACGAGAAGCTGAAAGCCGCGCTGCGCGCCCGTGACATCGTCGCTGGTATCGCCTCCGAAGAAGAAGACGAAATTGTCGTATTCGACGGCTGCGAACACGCGAAGTATGTGGTCCTGATGGACCCGCTGGATGGCTCATCTAATATCGACGTTAACGTCTCTGTCGGTACTATCTTCTCTATCTATCGTCGCGTAACCCCAGTGGGTACGCCGGTCACCGAAGAAGATTTCCTGCAGCCGGGTAACCGTCAGGTCGCCGCGGGCTATGTGGTTTACGGCTCCTCCACCATGTTGGTGTACACCACCGGCTGTGGCGTGCACGCCTTTACTTACGATCCGTCGCTGGGTGTGTTCTGCCTGTGCCAGGAGCGTATGCGCTTCCCTCAGCGCGGTAGCACCTACTCCATCAACGAAGGCAACTACATCAAGTTCCCGAACGGGGTGAAGAAGTACATCAAGTTCTGCCAGGAAGAAGATAAGTCCACGCAGCGCCCGTACACCTCACGCTACATCGGTTCTCTGGTTGCCGATTTCCACCGCAACCTGCTGAAAGGCGGGATCTACCTGTACCCAAGCACCGCCAGCCACCCGGATGGGAAACTGCGTCTGCTGTATGAGTGCAACCCAATGGCGTTCCTCGCGGAACAGGCCGGCGGCAAGGCCAGCGATGGGAAAGAGCGTATTCTGGATATCGTGCCGGAAACCCTGCACCAGCGTCGTTCGTTCTTCGTGGGTAACGACCATATGGTGGAAGACGTTGAGCGTTTGATTCGCGAGTTCCCGGACGCGTAATCTTATTGAGGATGCCCCCTCACCCCGGCCCTCTCCCCACAGGTGCGAGGGAGAAAACCGGACGGTTCCCTCTCCCCCGTGGGGAGAGGGTTAGGGTGAGGGGGTAACCTCACTACGACACCTGCAACCGGAACGACGACATCGCCGCCACCAGCGCCTGCGACTGCTCTTCCAGCGAACGGGTTGCCGCCGACGACTGCTGTACCAGAGTCGCGTTCTGCTGCGCGGTTTCATCCATCTGGCTTACCGCAATATTCACCTGCTCAATGCCACGGCTCTGCTCCTGCGACGCACTGGCAATTTCGCGCATCAGTTTGGTCATGCGCATCACTTCACTGGCAATCTCATCCATAGTTTCCCCCGCCTGCTGCGCCAGGTCACTGCCTTCGCTGACGTGGGTTTGTGAGGCAGAGATCAGCTGACGAATCTCTTTGGCGGCATCCGCGCTGCGGCTTGCCAGGTTACGCACTTCACCTGCTACCACCGCGAATCCGCGCCCCTGCTCACCCGCGCGCGCCGCTTCTACTGAGGCGTTCAGCGCCAGAATGTTGGTCTGGAAGGCAATCCCGTCAATCACGCTGAGGATATCGGCGATGCGGTTGGCGCTGCCGGAAATATCCTGCATTTTTTCAATCACGTAGCAGACCATTTCGCTACCACGGTCGGCGGTATCGGACACTTCCTGCGCCAGCTTGTGCGCCTGGTCGGCGTTATCGGCGTTCTGCTTCACGGTGGCAGTGATCTCTTCCATGCTGGCCGCCGTTTGCTCAAGCGACGTCGCCGTCGACTCGGTGCGCTGTGCCAGATGGTTGTTGCCCGCCGTCAGCTCACGGCTGCCAACGTCAATTTGCGAGCTGGCATCCCGCACGCGCATCACCGAGTTCATCATCGACTCGCGCATACCGGCAATCGCCACGTTCAGACGCTTAATCTCCGCACTGCTCGCCTTCAGCGGCGAATCGGTTAAATCTCCTGCCGCCACCTGCTCCAATTGACCAATCGCCGCCGCCAGCGGTTTAAGCAGCAGATGACGCAGCTGCAGCCAGCCCAGCGCCATCACGCCTGCGGTCAGCAGAATGGCGATAACCATCAGTACCAGCACACGGTTTTTGGTGCTGTGCACCGCGGCGACTTCAATCTGGCCGCGAGACTCGCCCCAGTCCTGGAACGCGTGGATCGCATCGTCAAACTGGCGAGAGACCGGGATCATGGTCTTTTCCAGCAGATCGTAATAGCCGTCAACGTTTTGCTGATTCAGCGCCGCCAGCATCGGCACGATCCCTTGCGTGTTGTAGGCTTCGAAGCTTTTCATGACGTTCGCCAGCAGCTGCGCGCCGTCGGCATCATCCATCGAGGACTGGCCCACATCGGCAATAATCTTCTGCCCCTGGGCCACTTCACCATTGAGGGCTTTTACTGCTTTCGTCGCATCATCGAGCATGCCGATTTCCATCAGCCGGACCGCCTGACTGGCTTCGTTACGCGCACGCAATATCAACGTATAACCTTCGTTCAGCTGGGTCATTTGGTCGCTTTGCAGATGGTCAATGCGTTGTAGAGAGGTGGAGCTTTTGGTGAGGGCATAAATGCCGATACCGCTGACTAAAACCAGCAGCAGGGTCATCACGGCGAGCAGGGACAGCAAGCCGGTACGGATAGAGAGCGTTTTTAGCATCATAGTGTTGTCCGGTAGCAGGGGTACTGTTTGGCGTAAAAAGTCAGTATCGGCCACTACCGGAAAAACATTAGTGTTTCAGTGTGTTAGTCCTTTGTTACTGCCGCGTTCACACGGGTCACTGCCGCATTCTGGCGGTTCTCCCACAGCACCGTCAGCGCACGCTGGAGCGCGATGAAAATAAACAGCAAAATGCCGATCGCTATCTTCGTCCACCATGAGCTGAGCGTGCCGTCAAAGTTGATATAGGTCTGAATCAGCCCCTGAATGCCGACGCCGAACAGCGTGCCGAGCACCGTCCCCACCCCGCCGCTCAGCAGCGTTCCGCCAATCACCACCGAGGCAATGGCATCCAGTTCTACCCCGACGCCCGCCAGCGCGTAGCCTGCCTGGGTATAGATGGAGAAGACGATACCGGCAAGCGTCGCCAGCCCGGTCGACAACATATAGATGCGCACGATGGTGCTGCGGGTCGGAATCCCCATCAGGTTCGCCGAGGTGGCGCTACCGCCGATGGCGTACACCTGATTGCCAAAGCGGGTACGGTGAGCAAGGAAGATCCCCAGAATCACCACCAGCAGCATCAGCAGCCCCATCGCGCTCAGGCGACCGCCGCCGGGAATCGTCCACGCCAGCCCGGAGAGGGTGTCATAGAGCGGATGATCGATAGGAATCGACTCTTCGGAGACCAGATAGCTGACGCCGCGCAAAAAGAACATTCCGGCAAGAGTGATGATAAACGCCGGGATCTTCAGCGCATCAATCAGCCAGCCCATAAACGCCCCGAAGGCGCAGCCCATCACCAGCACCAGCGGGAAGGCTACCAGCGGCGACAGCCCCCATACGCCAATGGCCTTGGCTAAGAACACGCCGGTAAAGGCGATCACCGAGCCGACGGAGAGATCGATACCGCCGGAGAGGATCACAAAGGTCATCCCTACCGCCACAATGCCCAGAAAGGCGTTGTCGGTCAGAATGTTGCAAATCACCCGCGTAGACGCAAAACCGGGAAACTGGGTCAGGCAGTAGAGATAGCCGAGGATGAACACGCCCAGGGTGATCATCAGCGGTAAATTACGTTTTATCATCGCGGCGAACCCTCTTCAGCATCTGAATAAAGCGCGGCGACTGGACGATCAGCACGCACATCACCACCACCGCCTTCACCACCTGGTTAAGCTCGGGCGGGAAACCGGAGAGTAAAATGCCGGTGTTCATGCCCTGAATAATCAGCGCGCCGACCACCGACAGCAGCAGGTTAAAGCGCCCGCCCATCAGCGAGCCGCCGCCAATCACCACCGCCAGAATGGCATCCAGCTCCAGCCACAGCCCGGCGTTGTTGGCATCGGCTCCGCGAATGTCCGCCGCCACAATGGTGCCGGCAATGGCGGCGCAGACACCGCTCAGCACGTAAGCCAGCATCACCACGATGCGGGTGTTTACCCCGGCGTTTTTCGCCGCGCGGATGTTGATCCCCACCGCTTCAATAAACATGCCGAGGGCCGTTTTACGCGCCAGCAGCCAGAAGAGGACCAGCGTCACCAGCGCGATAATCACCGGCGTCGGGAACAGCAGAAACTTACCGCTGCCGATCCACGCCAGCGACGGCGAGTCGAAGGTGACGATCTGCCCGGAGGTGATCAGCTGCGCCACGCCGCGTCCGGCCACCATCAGGATGAGCGTCGCCACAAAGGGCTGGATCTTGAGGATGGCAACCAGGATGCCGTTCCACAGCCCCGCCAGCACGCCGGAGCCCAGCGCCGCCAGCAGCACTACCGGCAGGCTGTGCCCGGCCACGGTCATTGAGGCGGCGGTGGCCCCGGCAATCGCCATCACCGCGCCCACGGAAAGATCGATACCGCCGGTGGCAATCACCAGCGTCATACCAATCGCCAGCAGCGCCACGGGGGCGGCGCGGTTGAGGATATCAATCGGGCTGCCGAACAGGCGGCCATCCTGCAGCGTTATCTGGAAAAAGTGCGGCGCGACAAGGCTATCCACCAGCAGCACCAGAATCAGCGCCGCAATCTGCGGCATGCCCGGCGGCCAGCGAAAACGTCGCGCGGGCTGGCCGGGTTGAGGAACGGATCGAGGCATCACGGTGTACTCCTTAGGCCGCAATAGCGTTCATGATGGCGGGAACGGAAAGCTTATCGAGCGGGATCTCCGCTACCTGTTGGCGATCGCGCATGATGATCACCCGGTCGGCGTAACCCACCAGCTCTTCCAGCTCGGACGAAATCACCAGCAACGCCAGGCCATCGGCGCAGAGGGTTTCGATCAGGCGAATAATCTCTGCGTGGGCGCCCACGTCGATCCCACGGGTCGGTTCGTCGAGGATCAGGAACTGGGGACGCGTCAGCAGCCACCGGGAGAGCAGCACCTTCTGCTGGTTGCCGCCGGAGAGAAACTCTACCGGCTGCTCGGCGCTGGGAGTGCGGATTGCCAGCTGGCGGATAAAGCGTTCGGCAATGTCGTTCTGCTCTTTGCGCGGAATCGGCCGCAGCCAGCCGCGCTGGGCCTGCAGGGCGAGGATAATATTTTCCCGCACCGAGGCGGCGGCAATAATGCCGTCGGTTTTACGATCTTCAGGGCAGAAGCCGATGCCCAGACAGGAGGCCTGATGCGGCGAGCGCAGGGTTTGCGGTTTGCCTTTGATTGTTGCCTGGCCGCTGTCGGCAGGATAGATACCGAAGATCACCTCGGCGGTTTCGGTACGTCCCGATCCCAGCAGCCACGACAGGCCGACGATCTCGCCGGGGCGAACGTGCAGATCGAACGGCGCGATGGTGCCTTTTTTGCCGTAGCCCTCAAACGAGGCGATCGGCTTGTCGCTGAGCAGCGTGCACCCTGCGCGCTGTAGCGCCTGATGCTCCAGCTCGCGGCCAAGCATCATTTTGACCAGCTCAATCTGCGGCAGCTCGCGGGTTTCCCGACAGCCAACGAACGATCCGTTGCGCAGCACGGTGATCCGATCGCTGACCGTATAGACCTGATCGAGGAAGTGGGTGACGAAGATCAGGCTTACGCCGCGATCGCGCAGCTGGCGCATCAGGGTGAAAAGCATCTCCACTTCTTTGGTATCGAGACTGGCGGTCGGTTCATCGAGGATCAGCACTTTTGCCGAGAGATCGATGGCCCGGCAGATGGCAACAATCTGCTGCATCGCCACGGAAAAGCGGTTTAGCGGTTCGCGCACGTCGAGGGAAAAGCCGTAGGAGGCCATCAGCGCGGTGGCGCGCTTTTCCATCTCTTTGCGCTGGATAAAGCCAAAGCGTTTGGGTTCACGGCCAATAAACAGGTTGTCCGCCACCGACATGTTCGGCAGCAGGTTCACTTCCTGGTAGACGGTGCCAATCCCCAGCTGTTGGGCATGGGCGGTATTTTTCGGGTTAATTTGCTGGCCTTCCAGCCAGATGCTGCCGCTGTTGGCGTGGTAGACGCCGGTCAGCGCCTTGATAAGCGTCGATTTCCCCGCACCGTTTTCACCAAGCAGCGCCATAATTTCACCACGCCGCAGGCTGAAGTTGACGTTATCCAGCGCTTTGACGCCGGGGAAGTACTGGCAGAGCCCCTCGGTGCGGAGGATTTCCGGGTTGGTTTCAGTGGTCATTGTGTGCTCTCCCCCCTCACCCAATACATTGTGCCTGACTTGCAGCCCGCACCGCTCAGCTCCCTCTCCCTTTCAGGGAGAGGGTTGGGGTGAGGGTACAACTCGCTTAATAGCCCATATTTTTCTTCTTCTCTAACTCCTCTTTCGCCGTATCCGGCAGATACAGCGTGGACTTGGTCAGCGTCACTTTTTCCGGCATGGTGCCGTCTTTCTTGAATTTCTCCAGCGCATCAAACGCCGGGCCAGCCATATTCGGGGTCAACTCGACGCTGGCGTTGGCTTCACCGGCAATCATCGCTTTGTAGATATCCGGCACGCCGTCAATAGAGCCGGTCAGGATATCTTTGCCCGGCTTCAGCCCGGCCTCTTTGATGGCCTGAATAGCGCCGATCACCATGTCGTCGTTATGGGCGTAAACCATGCAGATGTTCTTGCCGTTGTTCTCCGCCTTGATAAAGCTCTCCATCACCTCTTTACCCTTACTACGGGTAAAGTCACCGGACTGAGAGCGGATAATCTTGATGTTGGAGGCTTTCGAAATCGCATCGGCGAAGCCTTTCTTACGGTCAATCGCCACGCTCGCGCCGACGGTGCCCTGCAGCTCGACGACGTTACACGGCTTGCCGTCGACGGTCTTAATCAGCCACTCGCCAATCAGCTGGCCTTCCAGCACGTTGTTGGCGGTCACCGTGGTCATGTAGAGGGATTTGTCTTTGACATCAATGGAGCGGTCGAGCAGGAAGACCGGGATTTTGGCCTCTTTGGCTTCCTTCAGCACCGGTTCCCAGCCGGTGGCGACCACCGGGGCGATAAAGATGGCGTCGACGCCCTGGGCGATAAACGAGCGAACCGCTTTAATCTGGTTTTCCTGTTTTTGCTGCCCGTCGGCGATCTTCAGGGTGATACCGCGTTTCTCCGCTTCCTGCTTCGCGACGTTGGTTTCCGCCGCGCGCCAGCCGGATTCAGATCCGACCTGCGAAAATCCCACCGTTAAAGGAGCAGCCATGACCATAGACGACATGGCTGCGGAAACTGCTGTGACAAGAAGTAAGCGCTTCCACATAGAGTTATCCTCGTAGGGTTATTGTTGGTCAAATATTCATCTGCGGGAAAACTATAGACAATGGGATATGTAACGGAATGCGTTACATCACAATTCAAAAAAGTAAATTATTTGTTAATTAGCAGCGAACATCAGAGTTCAGGAAGGAGTAGGTGTCGCGCACCCATTGATGGCTATCGTTTTTGTGTTTTTTTTGACCACGACGCGGCCATTTTTTACCGTGTTGTAAACGGTTTCATGATTTTATTCATGATGCGGCTACGTTTATGGATTTTTCTGCCGTAAGAAGGCACTGAAAAGGCCGGGTTCCAGGGGGAGAGGCGTAAAACAGGTCAAGACTTTCCCGACGAGTTGGCTATAATACCGGGCACTAGTTTGCCATACATTCTAAAGGAAACAGACATGAGCTTACTCAACGTCCCTGCGGGTAAAGATCTGCCGGAAGATATCTACGTAGTCATCGAAATCCCGGCTAACGCAGATCCTATCAAATACGAAGTCGACAAAGAGAGCGGCGCGCTGTTCGTTGACCGTTTCATGTCCACCGCGATGTTCTATCCGTGCAACTACGGTTACATCAACCACACCCTGTCTCTGGACGGTGACCCGGTAGACGTTCTGGTCCCAACGCCATACCCACTGGAGCCAGGTTCCGTCATTCGCTGCCGTCCAGTTGGCGTGCTGAAAATGACCGACGAATCCGGTGAAGACGCGAAGCTGGTTGCGGTACCGCACACCAAGCTGAGCAAAGAATACGATCACATCAAAGATGTGAACGACCTGCCAGACCTGCTGAAAGCGCAGATCACCCACTTCTTCGAGCACTACAAAGACCTCGAAGCGGGCAAATGGGTTAAGGTTGACGGTTGGGACAACGCTGAAGCGGCTAAAGCTGAAATCGTTGCTTCCTTCGAGCGCGCGAAGAAATAATATTTTTCGAGCGTGACAAAACACCGCCTTCGGGCGGTGTTTTTGTTTGTGCGGGCGACCTAAAACTCGTAGCCGGGAGAGGCGTTCACGCCGACCCCGGGGCAGCACCGGGTATCAGCAAGACAAAAAAACAACGCCACCCGAAGGTGGCGTTGTCATATTCAATACTGGTCTTTGTCCAACCAGTTTCCACTTTCTATCAGCTTCAGCCCATCGACCGGGCGCTGATAGACGTACATCCAGGCACTGCCATAGGGCGTCTGGATGAGATGACGTGCATATTCACCTGCTTTGGTGCGCAGCGCATCCAGTTCGGCCAGCGTCGATGCGTCGATCCGATAAACCTCACCGTGTACCGTGCCTTCACCTGGCACCGCGCCTGGATAGTGGCCCAGGCTGTACAGTTGATAATCGAAAACGCTGTGATCGCCCAGCCACTGGGCGTTGGTCATCCAGTGGCTGTTACCTTGTTTGCGCCGTAAACTGCCGTACACAAATATTCGCATTGCTAAAACTCAAACTGATAGAGCAAATCGAGCGCCTGGTCTACGCCAGACACCGCTTCCAGATACAGCTTAGGCATCAGGCGATAGCGTAACGTGAGCGTCGCTAAAGAGTCAAAGATCCCCACGCCATATTTCACCTGCAGACCCGGCAATACGTAACCGCTGACCACCACCTGGGAGGAATCACCCACCCCTTGCGTATCCAGAGCCAGATTACTTACGCCAAACGTCTCGCCGATTTTACCCACAACCTGACCACTTTGTGCAACCCCCATACCAATAAGCATAGATGTCATGGCCGCACTGTCACTCTGACCGCTGTCCAGCCCCTGCCCACGCACGAGGTAGGAGAGCGCTTCCTGCTGCGACATCGCCGGGTCGGAGAAGACTTCCGCCTTAGGCTGATCGGCTGAGCCAGTGACGCGAACACCGGCGATCACATCATTTTCGGTAGAGTCTGGATTACGAATGGCTTCGATATTCAGCAGCGGCTGATCCGGCGGGCCGGAGAACAGCAGTTCGCCTTTACGCACGATCAAATCCTGGCCGTAAGCGTGGAAGCGCCCTTCCGGAATATTGATCTGCCCGTTCAGCCCCAGCCCCTGTTTATCCTGCGCCACCTTCAGGTCACCGGTCAGGCGCGCCTTCAGGCCGAATGCATCCAGACGGACGTTGTTGCCAACATGGATATTCAGGTTGCTGTTGATAGGGATCGACGCGGACTGCGTTTTCTCCGGCTGAAGGTTGCTATTGAGCATCACTTCATCGCGGGAGACACCGACGGCGCTTTCCGGCACGTCTTTCACCACAATACGCGCCCATGGAATATCGACGTTACCATCCAGCGTGAACAGGCTTGGCGTGGCTTTAAATTCAACGTCCGGCGACACATCCAGGCGCACCATCGGCGGCACGGTAATACGAACCCGGCTACCTTTCGCGGCAATACGCGCGCGCCAGTTGTCTATCTGCCGCCAGTCCGCGTCGCCGTCCAGGCTAATTTGCCCCTGCTGGGTACGGATATCGCCCTGCAGCGTTGAGCTCGCGCCGTTGAAGTTCATGGTTATCTGACTTGGCTGCATGTCGAACGGCATAAAGTTGCCATCCACGTCGATACCGTTCAACTGCATCTGCCCATAGAGCAGCGGGCTTTGCACGTTGCCCCCCAAACGCAGGTTCGCGTTGAGCTTACCGTCCGCCTTTTCGCCACGGGAGAAAATCGGGTTAATCATCGCCAACGAGAAGTTACGGATATTGACGTTACCGCCCAGGTTACGCCGCCCTTGCGGGTCGGTGACCTGTACCTGCCCGTCCAGTTGACCGTTGTTCGTCAGGCGGATAAGCCAGCCCAGCTCGGCGCGGTTGTTGTGCAGGTCGGCGTTCAGATTCAGCGTATCGAAAGCCACCGGCAGCGGCGCATCGTTGACGATTTGCGTGACCTTCACGTTGCGCCCGGAGAGCGTCACTTTGCCCTGCGGCAACCCCTCTTTGGTGGTGTCCCAGGTGACATCGGCGTTGCCGCTGAACACGCCGCTCGCCTGCGTTGCTTCCGGCATAAACGGTTTGAGCATCGCTAAGTCGAAGCGGTTGAGGTTCACTATGGCATGGCCTGCCGCCCCGGCATCAATCGTCTGCGGCACGCACAGCTCGGCGTTCGGGTTCACCCAGCAGTGCGACCCGATGCTGATTTTCTGTTCAAGATTGCGGTAGTCCAGCGCGATATCGCGGTTGATGGACCACGGGCCAACCGGGGTCTGGAAGCGCGTATTGCTGAGTGCTCCCTTCCAGCGCTCTTCTTTGCGGTCGAAGCTGCCCGATAGCGCTAATTGGCCGGAGACCGGTTCACCCTGAATCTGCAGCTGCAACGCGTGCTGCTTCTCGTTGCCTTTGGCTGCCAGATGCACCAGGCCAATATTTACCCCCGGCTGGACGATGCGCTCTACGCGCACGTCAAGGTTACCGGCAATCTGGTCGGTGGAATTAACGTCGCCATCCACGCGCACCTGAGCAATCGACAGCGCCTGCCAACGCAGGCCGCGCGCGGTGATATCCGCCAGCAGCTGCGGAGCATCCACCGTGCCGCGAATTTTCACCAGCCCTTTCGCCGTGCCGCCAAGGCCCGGCAGCATGTTGTCGAGCTTCGGCGCATCAATGTTGGCATCCAGGTTGAGGTCTTTCACCCCCAGCTCGCCCTTCACGTCGGCCGTGTTGTTACCCAGCGCCACGTGCAGGCCAGGAATGGTCCACTGCATGTAGCTGTTGCCGCGCAGTGAGCCATCGACGTTCACCTTGTTCTGTTTCACGTTGCCGGTGATTTTCACCTCCGGGACGTTCATCTGCCAGGTGCCGCCGTAGAGACTGCCGTTAGTTTTAATCAGACCATCCAGCTTCGATGGCCAATCCGGCGCCACCTTCGCGGTATTGATGCCACGGAGCGCCAGTTCGCCGCGCCAGCTGATCGCCTGCTGCCAGTCAAGCAGCGCGGTCAGTTCGGTTTTTCCCTCCAGCGCCGCTACGGTGAGCTTATCGAGACTCACCTGCCGCTCGTTACCTTTCGCGTCGATCGTGATATCCGCTGGCGGCACGCCCTGCCCTTTCACCGCAGTGCGGAATGAGAGCGTATAGTCGGTCATCTTGCCGCCGAGCTTCAGCTTCAGATCGTCGGCCTGATACTGCTTCTCACCGGTAAACGGCCAGTAAAGCTGTTTGCTGTTGATCTCAAGGTTGAACGGCAGCCCGGCTTCCGCCAACTGCGTCTGGGCGCGGAGGCTCATATCCACCGGGCCTGACAAATTTACGCCCAGCTCCAGCTGTTTACGCACCTCGCCGCCCACTTTCAGCTTCACTTTCTCGCCCTTCAGCGGGTCGATGTTCAGCGTACTGTTGAGCGTGATGTCTACCGGCCAGTCGTTGATCAACTGCGCGGTCCCGCTGGCGTTTACTGTGCCCTGACTCGAGTCAACGTCCAGCGCATCGAGTTTCATATTGCCGTCGATGCTGCTCACCTTCAGCAGCATTTTGTAGACCGTCAGGTCAGTGTCGCCGGTAATGCGCAACTGCTCGCCGCTAAAGGACTCAATATTCAGGTTCAGCGGCAGATGAACATCGGTCATCTCCGGCAGCACCGGTTTGGAGAACAGCTCGGTCATGGTCTCGCCGAGCGGTTTTTCCTGCGGCTGCGGGTTGTCGATCTTCGGTTCAACCACCTCTTTTTGCGCCACGTCAGCGACCTTCGGCAGGGCAATCAGCAGCCCTTGCAGCGTGGTTGGCGTTAGGGTCAGGTTTTTATCCTGCCATGTCAGTCCGCTGGTAAAATCCATCACCGACACCGTGGTGTCATCAATCTTGATATTGACGCTGTTAAGCGCGAACCGCTTGAGGGTAATCGGGTACGGCGTGGAGAGGTTCAGCGGGCCGCTGTCCTCCTCTTTCACCGGCGCGGCGGGCGGCATTTTACTGCTGTCGATAGCCACGTTAATGTTGCTGAGCGCAATATCGTTCACGCACACGCTGCTATGCCACAGGCAGTTGAGATCCACCGCCAGGTGGAATTCTCCGGCATCTACCGCTACGCCCGGCTGGGTGTAGCGGACATTTTTCAGCGTCAGATCGCGCCAGCCGCCGGTCACTTTGCCAATTTCCAGCCCCGGTACCCAGCGGTTTGCCGCGTTAAACAGCAGATGTAACCCTGTCGTCGTGCCGACCAGGAACCCAACGATCCCCACCAGCAGTACGAGAAAAATCAGCACACCGAGGCTTATCTTCTTCCATAACGTCATAGTTCAGGCCCCAGTCCGATATAAAACTGCAATCCATGTTCATCTTTGTCGCCCACCGGAACGGCGAAATCGAGCTTAATAGGCCCAACCGGCGACTGCCAGCGTACGCCGACGCCCGCGCCTTTTTTCCAGTCGCTCTGGCGGATATCACTGACCGCTTCACCGCCGTCAACAAACACCGCGCCCCACCACTTCCCGGTCACGTTGTACTGATACTCCAGCGAGCCGGTAGCCAGTTTGGAAGCACCGATCAGCTTGCCGTTATCGTCACGCGGGGCGATCGATTTGTACTTATAGCCGCGAATACTGCGGTCGCCACCGGCGAAGAAGCGCAGGTCCGGCGGTACGCGGTCGAAGTCGCCGGTTTCAATCCAGCCCAGATTGCCGCGCATCACGAAGCGATGGCGGTCATAGAGCGTACGGATCCAGACGTTTTGTGCCTGAATCACCGAGAAGTCGACGTCCGAACCCCAGGCGGTGTTGGAGTAGTCGATGGAGTAACGCTGTGAGTCACCCCAGGTTGGCATCAGGCCGCCGCGCGAGCGGGTACGGCTGATGGAGACCCCAGGGTAGAACAGCATGGTGGTGTTGGTGACATCGGCCTGGGTAAAGTGGTCGAGGCTCCAGCGCAGGTTGATAGCGCGCTGCCAGCCGCTCGACAGATCCCAGAAGCGCGAAACCGCCAGCGTGGTAGAGTCCGCTTTGGTGTCGTTAAGGTCGGTACTTTTGAAACCGCCCTGCACCAGGTAATACTGCTCCAGCGGGTTTTTCAGCAGCGGCATTTTGTAGCTGAAATCCAGCTGCTGTTCTGGAGCGGACACGCTGACGCTGGTCGTCAGGCTGTGGCCGTAGGAGTTAACCCACGGTTTTTTCCACGAGGCTTTCACCCGTGGCCCCACGTCGGTGGAGTAGCCGCCACCCAGTTCAACGGTGTTTTCGCTGCGCGGCGAGACAACGCCGTGCAGCGGTAGCACCTTCGTTTCCCGGGATTTATCAAATTCAGGGGCCACCACCACCGAGTTAAACCAACCGGTAGCAGAGAGGCGGCGGTTTAGTTCAGCGAGATCGCTGGACTGGTAATAATCGCCTTTTTTAAATGGCACCAGATGCTGCAAATACTCTTCGCGGATCTGCGAGCCTTCAAAGGTGACGTCACCAAAGCGATAGCGTTCACCGCTATCGTAGTCGATATCCCAGAACGCCTGATGACGCTCAAGCGACACGCCGAGCTGGCTCTTTTTAAATTCGCTATCAAAGTAGCCTTTGCGAAGCGCCACGCTGGTTAGCGAGCTTTTAAAGTGGTCATAATCGCCGTGATCCAGAACGGATCCAATTTTCGGCCGGGTTTTCAGCAGCGCCAGATAATCGCTGTCGGTCCGCGCGCCGCCGCGCAGGATAACGTCGGTGCCGCCAATGAGCACCGGTTCACCGGGCGTAACTTTCGCCAGCAGCACCTGGCGGCCTTTGGCCGGCGGCGGCTTGAGTTCGAAATCGATGGTCGGCTCATAGTAGCCGAGGGCCTTCAGCCCTTCACGAATAGCATCATCGACGCGCGCGCGAAAACGACGATCGGCGGTGACTTCATCGCTGTCGATCGTCGAAAGCTGCGCACGCACGTTTTTTTGTAGCTCGCCTGTGAGCCCTTCAACCTGCAGACGGACGTTTGCTGCACTGGCAACACCGCTGGTCAGCAGCAAGCTCACCAAACATAACTGGCGGATTTGTCGCACATTTTCTCCTGAATATCCTTGTTCCCACCCCAACGGGAAACGAAAGCCCGCTCCGCGGCCACAACTGCGTTTTCACCATGACTGCGCTCTGAGGGCGCACGGTATTCAACGTCAGCGCAAAAAACCCACTCTTTGTCGGGTTGAAATAAAGACAGTACCCCAAATTATTCTTATGTTTAAATCTAGACGTATTCGGCGTGTTTATTGTGTTAAAAGACACGCTCGGTTACAACCTTAACGGAAATTACCGTACACCGGAGGCCTATCCCATGAGTCTAGCTGATAAAAAACACCTTGTATCTCAATCGGATGCATTACCCGGAAGAAATACGCCGATGCCGGTCGCCACGCTCAATGTTGTGACAGAACACTCAATGACGCACGTTCCGGAGGGGATGGAGGTCGCCTTATTCGCCATGGGCTGCTTCTGGGGCGTCGAACGTCTGTACTGGCAGATCCCTGGGGTTTACAGCACCGCAGCGGGTTACACCGGCGGCTATACGCCAAATCCAACCTACCGCGAAGTGTGCAGCGGCCAGACCGGGCACGCCGAAGCCGTACGCGTGGTGTATGACCCGACGGTCGTCAGCTATGGCGAGCTGCTGAAAGTGTTCTGGGAGAACCATGACCCGGCGCAGGGGATGAGACAGGGCAACGATCAGGGTACGCAGTACCGTTCGGCAATTTACCCGGTCACGCCGGAGCAAGAACAGGAGGCGCATGCTAGCCTCAAACAGTTCCAGGAGGCGATGCGCCTCTCGGGCGATGCACGCACCATCACCACCGAAATCGCCAACGCGAAGCCGTTCTACTATGCCGAGGATGAACATCAGCAGTACCTGTACAAAAATCCGCACGGCTACTGCGGCATCGGAGGTATTGGCGTGTGCCTGCCGCCACAGCTACAGGGTTAACCGTCTAATGCCACGCGCGCCGCATGGCGCGTGGCGTTCGCCACTGTCCCGTAGTCCATGACTTTCCCCTGCAGTAAAAGGTTATAAACCGGTGCCTGCGGCCGGTTAAGCCGGGTTTGCAGCAGATGCACAGCCTCAATGCCGAGATCGCGGCAAGGAACGCGAATGCCGGTCACCGGTGTGGTCAGGCTGTTTTCCAGATTCCACGTAAAATCGGTGGTGATAAGAGAAATATCCTCAGGCACGCGCAGCCCATGACGCTGCAACGCCTTCATTGCCCCATCGGTCATGCTCGTACTATTGGGGAAAATAACATCCGGCCACAGGGTGCGATCGTGCGTCGTCAGCCACGTATCCAGCGCCCGCTCCGCTTCTTCCGCCGTGAACCACTCGGTGACCAGCAGGTCGTGCTGGGGGTTGAAAGGCACGTGGTGATAGCGATAGGCCTCTTTAATCCCATCCAGCCGAGCATAGAGCGTCTCCCTGCGCAGGCAGGTCATCGTCAGCACGCGCCGATGCCCTTGTTCAAAGAGATAGCGCATCGCGGTAAAGCCGATAGCCCGGTGGTCAGGCGAGACGCAATCCAGCGCCATTTCCCGGTCAATCGAGTTAATCAGCACACAGGGCTTATTCAGCGTGCTGGCCAGTTTGAGAATCGTGGGGTCATCCGTACCGATGATGACCACGGCATTGATGCTCTTCTGGCTGGCTTTTTCGAGGAATAATTTCACGTCTGCATGCTGTTCTTCCAGCGCACAGTGGCTGATCCAGACATCATGCGGTGCGCTGGCTTCAGCAATCCCTTTGGTGACTTCCAGATAAAAGCTATCGCCCCGTCCCTGGAATGTGCGCTCTGGCGCAAACACGGCAATACCATTAATCAGCAGCCTTCCATTGGCCAGCGAGTCCAGCACGCCCAACTGGCGGGCACATTTCACTATCGCCTCCCGCGCCTTTTCGCTGGTATAGGATTTGCCGCTCAGCACCCGGGAAACGGTGCTGATGGAGTAACCAGTTTGGGCAGCAATTTCATCCATTTTTAGCTTGCCTGGCATTGTGTGACCTCGCTCGCAATCATATTTTGCAAATTTTTGCAGATGCAGTTTGCTGATTTTAAAACCCATTTTCAGTTTCCCGCGCAGATTCCTGCCCGGCCTGCGAGCATTCTCACAAATTCCGTTTGTCCGCTTTCCCCGCCTTCCCTATTTTCAGACTTCAGTCATTCCTATCACGGTTAAGGTGCAACATGGATAAGGTGCGTTTTGGCATTATCGGCGTGGGTAACATTGGTACCCTTCACGCCCGTTACCTGATGGCAGGTACGGTGAAAGAGGCCTGCCTGACGGCAGTGTGCGATAACGATCTCAGCAAGCATCCGGCTATTCGCCAGCTTGTTGGCGACGGCATTACGTTATTCGACGATGCCGAAACCATGCTGAAAAGCGGGCTGATCGACGCGGTTATCGTCTCCACCCCGCACTACGACCATCCCGGCCTGTCGATGATGGCCATGCGCCACGGTATCCATACCCTTTGCGAAAAACCGGCCGGGGTATACACCGCCCAGGTGCGCGAAATGAACGAATACGCCCGCGGCTGCAATGTGGTGTTCGGCATGATGTTCAACCAGCGCCCTAACCCGCTGTATCAGAAAGTGAAAGATCTGATCGACAGCGGCGAACTGGGCGAACTGCGCCGCTCCAACTGGATAATTACCAACTGGTATCGCTCCCAGAGTTACTACAACTCCGGCGGCTGGCGCGCCACCTGGAAGGGCGAAGGCGGCGGCGTGCTGCTGAATCAAGACCCGCATCAGCTCGACCTCTGGCAGTGGCTGGTCGGTATGCCGGTGCGCATGCGCGCGTTCTGCCAGTTCGGCAAACACCGCGATATTGAAGTGGAAAACGATGTCACCGCCTATGCCGAGTACGCCAACGGCGCAACCGGGGTCTTTATTACCACCACCGCAGAAGCGCCGGGCACCAACCGTCTGGAAATCACCGGCGATCGCGGCAAAGTGGTGGTGGAAGAAGGTCGCCTGCGCTTCTGGGGTCTGCGCGAGTCCGAACCGGAATTCAACGCCCGCTGGCAGAACGGCTTTGGCGAGCCGGAGTGCTGGGAGGTCATCATCCCTACTCCGCCAGAAAGCAGCGAGCACCACGTGGTCACTGCCAACTTCTGCGATGCCGTGCTGCACGGTAAACCGCTGATTGCCCCCGGCACCGACGGGATTCGCGGCCTGACGCTCTCTAATGCTATGCACCTCTCCACCTGGACCGACGACTGGGTCAATCTGCCGTTTGACGAGGCGCTGTTCAAAAAGCTGCTGGATGAGCGCATCGCCACCTCCGTTGAAAAACAGGTCGAAAGTAAAACGCTGGATGCCTCCGGCACCTGGTAATCCGCCTCAGGAGAGACACATGTTACGCATTGCGATAGTGGGAACCGGGAACATCTCCCACAACCATATTCAGGGATATCAGGAATTTGCCGACCGCTGTCAGATAGTCGCGCTGGTCGATATCTACCCGGAAAAAGCGCAGGAGAAGAAAGCGCGCTACGAGCTGACGGACGCTACGGTGTTCAGCAGCCATCAGGCGCTGCTGGAGTCTGGCCTTGAGGTCGATATTGTCGATGTCTGCACCCCGCCGTACGTGCATGCGGAAATCAGCATCGATGCCCTAAACGCCGGTAAACACGTACTGTGCGAGAAGCCAATGGCGGCATCGCTGGAAGAGTGCGACGCGATGATCGCCGCCCAGCGCGCCAGCGGCAAAACCCTCTCGATCATCGCCCAGAACCGCTTCACCGACGCCTTCTGGCGCTTAAAGCAGGTGGTGGACTCCGGCGAGTTGGGGAAAGTCTGCCACGCACAGGTGGACTCATTCTGGTGGCGCGGTCACTGCTACTACGACCTGTGGTGGCGCGGCACCTGGGAAAAAGAGGGCGGCGGCTGCACCCTGAACCATGCGGTGCACCATATCGACGCCATTCAGTGGATGCTGGGCTTCCCAACGGAAGTGGTGGCGATGATGACCAACGTTGCCCACGATAACGCTGAAGTGGAAGACCTTTCCGCCGCCATCTTCCGCTACAGCAGCGGCGCGCTGACCCAGCTAACCGCCTCGGTAGTGCATCATGGCGAAGACCAGAAAATTGTTATTCAGGGCGACAAAGCGCGTATCTCCGCCCCGTGGGACGTGTGGGCCAGCGTCTCCGCCGATAACGGCTTCCCACAGGATCAGCATAACGACGAACTGGAAGCGCGGCTGGACGGCCTGTTCCGCAATACGCCAAAGCTCAAATACACACTGCACACCGGGCAGATTAACGATCTGCTTAACGCGGTGGAGCAGCATGGTGAGCCGCTGATTGACGGCGTACAAGGTAAACGCTCGCTCGAGCTGATTACCGCCATCTATCAATCTTCCATTACCGGGCGCGTCGTGACGCTGCCTGTCAGCCCGGATGAGCCCTGGTATAAAACCGGCGGCCTGGTTTCCCTCGCCCCACACTTCTACGAGAAGGCGGCATCGGTCGAAAACTTCAGCGAAGTGGGCGCGATCCCGTTGGGTAAAGATTTGGACAAAGGAGCATAAACATGAGCATTAAAGACGGTATGAACTACGCCCCGGTGGGCAAACCACAGCCGGTTGTTGGCGAGGGCGAGTTTATTATTGCGGCGGCGGCGTTAGACCACGGCCATATCTACGGGATGTGTAACGGTCTGATTGAAGCCGGTGCGACGCTGAAATGGGTTTATGATCCGGACCCGGCGAAGGTTGATAAGTTTGTGCAGCAGTACCCGCAGGCACAGGTTGCGCCGACGCTGGAAACGATTTTAAACGACAGCAGCGTCCAGCTCGTTGCCGGAGCGGCGATTCCGTCCGAGCGCTGTGCGCTGGGGCTGAAAGTGATGGACGCTGGGAAAGACTACTTCACCGATAAAGCCCCGCTGACCACGCTGGCGCAGCTTGAAGCCGCGAAGCGCAAAGTGGCAGAAACCGGGCGCAAATACGCGGTGTACTACAGCGAGCGCCTGCACGTGGAAAGCGCGGTCTTTGCCGGGCAACTGGTGGCCGAAGGCGCGATTGGCCGCGTGATGCAGACGCTGGGCGTCGGCCCACACCGTGAAGGCACCGGTCGCCCGGACTGGTTCTACGAAAAAGAATTCTTCGGCGGCATTCTTTGTGACATCGGTAGCCACCAGATTGAGCAGTTCCTGTTTTATACCGGCAACAGCGATGCGCACATCGTGGCAAGCCAGGTTCGCAACGTGAACCATCCACAGTATCCGCAGTTTGAAGATTTCGGCGATGCCATGCTGGCGGGCGACAACGGCGCCACCGGCTACTTCCGCTGCGACTGGTTCACACCAGATGGCCTTTCCAGCTGGGGCGACGGCCGCTTAACGCTGCTCGGCACCGAGGGCTATATCGAAATCCGTAAGTACGTCGATATCACTCACGGCGAGCAGGACGTGGTCTACCTGGTCAACAAAGAGGGCGAGTTCCGCTATCCGGTGGCAGGCAAAGTGGGCTTCCCTTATTTCGGCGAGCTGATTCGGGACTGCCTGAACCGCACCGAAAACGCCATGACCCAGGCGCACACCTTTAAAGCGGCCGAGCTTTGCGTAAAGGCGCAGATGCTGGCGAACGCGGTGGAATAACAGGAGGCCGAAATGAAAACACGTCATGCGGCCATTATCGGCTGCGGCGCCATCCATACCTGCCACGTAGACGCGCTGCGCCATGTGCCGGGCGTTGTCCTGCGCGCGATTGTTGATATTGATAGCGCCAAAGGAAGCGAGCTTGCGGCCGACTATGGCTGTCATTTTTATCAGGACTATCGCGAGATGCTGCTGGATGACGCCATTGACGTGGTGCATATCTGCACGCCGCACTACCTGCATAAACCGATGATCCTTGCCGCGCTGGCGGCAGGGAAACAGGTTTTCTGCGAAAAACCGGTAGTGATGAACCCGCAGGAGGTCAACGAGATTCAGGCGGCAGCGACGCGCCACCAGCGTCGCGTGGGCGTCTGCTACCAGAACCGCCTGAACCCCACCAGCTTAGCCATTCAGCGCTGTATCACCGACGGTACGTTGGGCAGCCTGCGTGCCATCAAAGCGGTGCTCACCTGGTCGCGCTCCGGGGATTACTATGCCGCCAGCCCGTGGCGCGGTAGCTTTGCCACCGAAGGCGGCAGCTTGTTGATTAATCAGGCGATTCACACACTGGATTTGATGCAATGGTTTGGCGAGGGGGTCAAGAGCCTGAAGGGGGTCGTCGACAGTGCCTGGCTTGCCGACGAGATTGAAACGGAAGATAGCGCGATGGTCACCCTGCGCTGTCACAACGGCGCACGCGGGCTGTTTTACGCCAGCAACAGTCATATCAGCGACTCGCCGCTGCTGCTGGAACTGGAGTTTGAACGGGGAATGCTGCGCCTGACGGACAACGTGTTGTGGCAGTTCAGCGACGACAAACGTACGCAGCTTGCCAGCGATGCCGCGCCCGATGGCATCGGCAAAAGCTACTGGGGAATCGGCCACCGACTGGCCATTCTCCACTTTTATCAGGCATTAAACGATCCCGCCTCTGCAGACTTCTGCGATATTGCTGAGGCGGCCAAATCATTACAGATGGTTAATGCTATTTACCACTCGTCACTATTGAGGAAATGGGTGAATATAAACTAGCGATCGTCATCCGATTTTTCCTGCTGTCAATAATATAAGGTGCAGGGGTAACTCTGCACTGACACCCTACCAGTACAGGAATAATAATATTATGGTTAAACCAACCGAACGCCGCGTTGGCTATGGCACCGCTATCGGCTACGGCGTAACAGATTTATTTGGCGGCGGCGCATTTGCCGTTATAGGAACCTGGCTTTTATTCTTTTACACCACCTATTGTGGCCTGAGCGTTTTAGAAGCCGGGTCAATATTTGCCATTGCTCGTATTATTGATGCGATTTTAAGTCCGGTAATGGGCTATATCACGGATAACTTTGGTAATACCTGGCTTGGCCGCAGATTTGGCCGTCGCCGCTTCTTCCTGTTGATAAGCTCCCCGCTGATGTTTCTCTACGCGCTGGTGTGGATTACCGACATGAACTACTGGTACTACCTGGGTACCTACCTCTCTATTGAACTGCTTTCCGCGATGGTTCTGGTGCCGTGGGAAACCCTGTCCGCCGAAATGACCAACCGCTTCAGCGAGCGTACGCGTCTCTCTGGCGTGCGCATGATGTGCTCTGCCCTTGGCGGTTTCCTGGCGGTATCCGTGCCGGGTATTATTATGCAATACACCGGAAAAGATAATTCATTCACTTACACGTTAACCGGGATTGTTTTTGCGACCATCTATTGCATCGCCGTATTTACCACCTGGGCTTGTACCTGGGAAGCGAAAGATGTTCGCGAAGAGTATGAATTTCAGCCGGATAATCACCGCAGCAGTGGTCTTTTAAACCATTTAAAGTATCTGGTTATCGATCTTATTTCCTCATTCAAAATCAGAATATTTCGCCAGCATATTATCATTTACATCTGCTCATTTACCGCGATGGATATTTTTGGTTCGGTATTCACCTATTACGTGGTTTACGCCTTGCATCACGATACCGAAATGGTTTCCGGGCTATTAAGCATTGCCGCTTTTGTTTCGATTCCCGGCACGTTCGGCTTTATGATGCTGATGAATAAATTTAACCTCACGCCTTCGGCAGCGCTGAGGCTCTCGTACGGCAGCATAATGGTGGTGCTTGCGTTTCTGTTTATCGTTTATATCGGTAATTTGCAGGTACCGACGCTGCTGTTTTCCGCCGTGTTTGTGCTGCTGGGGCTGGCGAAGGCCGGGCTATATTACATTCCCTGGAACATCTATAGCTTTATTCCTGACGTCGATGAAATTGTCACCCGCCAGCGCCGTGAAGGGATCTTCGCAGGCGTGATGGTACTAACGCGTAAAAGCACCGTGGCGCTGGCGATTATGCTGATTGGCATCGTGCTGGAAGAGAGCGGCTTCGTGAAAGGCGGCGGCGCACAGCCTGCCAGCGCCCTGCACGCCATCATCGGCCTGATGGTGTTCGCCACCGCCGGGATGCTGGCCATCAGCTTCTACATGACTTACCGCTTTAAGCTGACGCAAAAGACGCACAGCCTGCTGATCAAAGAGGTGGCGCGACGGAAGCTAGGGGGAAATGCGGAGGACTGCGACCAGGAGACGCGCGAGGTGATTATGGCGCTGACGGGGTATGGCTATAACGAGGTGTGGGACGCAAAGCAGCAAGGGCACGAGAAAGGTAAATCGCTCGCGACCAGCGGATAATCTCAGTCACACCGTAGGCCGGATAAGCAAAGCGCCATCCGGCAAAACCCGCGTATATCGCCGGATGGCGGCGTCAACGCTTTATCCGGCCTACCGTTCAAGTCCCCCAACCTCAATCACATAAAATGTGACCTCTGGCGGCTTTACAGTGCTTTACGCTATACTAACCGCTGAAATTGTCGCCCCATCACCTACGGGGCGGTTTTCAATGTGTATTCCACACGGATTTATAAACTTCCCCTTCCGAGGATCTGGCCCGACGGGCTGGATAAGATATGTTAAACAGTATATTAATCATACTCTGTCTGATCGCTGTAAGTGCGTTCTTCTCAATCTCTGAGATCTCACTTGCGGCATCACGCAAGATCAAACTGAAACTGCTTTCTGATGAAGGCAATACCAACGCCCTACGTGTTATAAAAATGCAGGAAAACCCCGGTATGTTCTTTACCGTGGTGCAAATCGGCCTTAACGCCGTTGCCATTCTCGGCGGTATCGTCGGCGACGCAGCTTTCTCCCCCGCGTTCAACTCCTTGTTCTCCCAATATATGTCAGCGGAACTCTCCGAGCAGTTGAGCTTTATTCTCTCCTTCTCGCTGGTGACCGGAATGTTTATCCTGTTCGCGGATTTAACCCCGAAACGCATCGGTATGATTGCGCCTGAAGCCGTGGCTCTGCGTATCATCAACCCGATGCGCTTCTGCCTGGCGGTCTTCCGGCCGCTGGTGTGGTTCTTCAACGGCATGGCCAACATCATCTTCCGCATCTTCAAGCTGCCGATGGTGCGTAAAGATGACATTACTTCCGACGATATCTACGCGGTGGTGGAAGCCGGTGCGCTGGCTGGCGTACTGCGTAAGCAGGAGCACGAGCTGATTGAAAACGTGTTCGAGCTGGAATCTCGTACCGTGCCGTCGTCGATGACCCCGCGCGAAAACGTTATCTGGTTCGATCTGCACGAAGACGAACAGAGTCTGAAAAACAAAGTCGCCGAACACCCGCACTCCAAGTTCCTGGTGTGTAACGAAGACATTGACCACATCATTGGCTACGTCGACTCTAAAGACCTGCTGAACCGCGTGCTGGCTAACCAGAGCATGGCGCTGAACAGCGGCGTGCAGATCCGCAATACGCTGATCGTGCCGGACACCCTCACCCTCTCTGAAGCGCTGGAAAGCTTCAAAACCGCCGGCGAAGACTTCGCGGTTATCATGAACGAATACGCGCTGGTCGTGGGGATCATCACCCTTAACGACGTGATGACCACGCTGATGGGCGACCTGGTCGGCCAGGGGCTTGAAGAGCAGATCGTCGCCCGTGACGAAAACTCCTGGCTGATTGATGGCGGTACGCCAATTGATGACGTGATGCGCGTGCTGGATATCGACGATTTCCCGCAGTCGGACAACTACGAAACCATCGGCGGCTTTATGATGTTTATGCTGCGTAAAATCCCGAAACGCACCGATGCGGTGAAGTTCTCCGGCTACAAGTTTGAGGTGGTGGATATTGATAACTACCGCATCGACCAGTTGCTAGTGACGCGCATTGATAACAAGCCAACGGTGCTGGTGCCGAAACAGGCCGATATCATTGAAAGCGAACAGCGCACCGCATAAAACGCGAGTGCCAGAAACATCAACGGCTCCCATTGGGAGCCGTTTTTAATTCTGCCGCATCGTGTTCTGATTACGCCATGTCTGTCTGTAGGCGTAACACGTGGCGGTTAACTTCAGACATCACAGAAAGGTGCTGAATGTCTCTGACTTTTGGGATAAGAATTTTGCCCTTATCAAATTCAAAAGCGCCAACGTCCTTGATGTACAACCGTCCACGGAACAGGGTCTTAACGTATTTGGCTACCTGAAACGGGTTGTAGCGTTGGAAAATTTTCATTCTAATCTCCTGCAAGTACTACGCCCTTGTTGTCCACATTTGGCTCAACGCTCCGGGGCGCAAAGTGAAGTACTTGTTAACTATAGTCCATAACAACAGAGGTCCTCTATCTTAGAGGACCTTATTTACCTTTTTATTACAATAATTCAGAACTTTCTTTTCAGCTATACGACGAACACAGTATAAGCCTTCGATTTCGTGAGATTGTGTGCGTTCCTCCACAAACTGGCACCACCTTTGCGGGAAAAAACCATAGATCGCACATATGATTAAAGCTATCGGCCAAGTGGTCGGATCACCTGCATATAAAAAGGAAAAACCATGACCCTACGTACCCTGCTGGCGGTTTCATGCCTGTTAATGCCGTTAATGGCTGCCGCGCATAACTTTACAAATGGACAACGTGTTTCGCCGGTTGGCGTGGCGGATCGCGGCGAACTGATTCTCGATAACGATAAGTTTAGTTATAAAAACTGGAATAGCGCGCAGCTGCCTGGAAAAGTGAGAGTGGTGCAACATATTGCCGGGCGTTCATCGGCAAAAGAGAAAAATGCGACACTCGTCGAGGCGATTAAAGCGGCGAATTTACCGCACGACCGTTACCAGACCACCACAATTGTGAATACGGACGACGCGATCCCTGGCTCGTCGATGTTCGTGCGCAGCAGTATTGAGAGCAATAAAAAGCTCTATCCGTGGTCACAGTTTATCGTCGACAGCGATGGAGTGGTGCGCAAAGCCTGGCAACTGGATGAAGGCAGTTCTGCCATTGTGGTGCTGGACAAAGAGGGGCGGGTTCAGTGGGCCAAAGATGGGGCGCTGACGCAGGAAGAAGTGCAGCAGGTGGTTGCCCTGCTGCATAAGCTACTCAATTAAAAAATAGAGACCCGGAAGCCGGGGTTCAGGAACGATTCACGCGGGGTGTAATCCAGCGTTTTCCCCTGCCAGTCGTTGACGTGAGCACCGGCTGCAGCGGCCACCGCGTGCCCTGCGGCGGTATCCCAGATGTTGGTTGGCCCGAAGCGCGGGTAAAGCTGCGCTTCGCCTTCCGCCACCAGGCAGAACTTCAGCGATGAGCCGATAGATGCGGTATCGTGCTCGCCCAACTGCTGCAGATACTCTTTCAGCTCGTCATCGTTGGCATAGTGAGAACGGCTCACCACGACCTTCGGCGGGTTCGCGTCGCGCACCTGAATCTGCTTACGCACGCCGCACTCTTCTTTCCACGCCTTGCCGTTTTCCGCGCTGTACATCACCTTGAGTACCGGTGCGAACACCACGCCCAGCACCGCCTTGCCGTTTTCAATCAGCGCGATATTGACCGTGAACTCGCCGTTGCGCTTGATGAACTCTTTGGTGCCGTCAAGCGGATCCACCAGCCAGTAACGCTGCCAGTGCTGGCGTACGTCCCAGCCCGGTGGGTCCTCTTCTGAGAGAATGGGCACGTCCGGCGTCAGTGCCTTCAGCCCTTTGATAATCACATGGTGCGCGGCGATATCGGCGGCCGTAACCGGCGAATCATCCTGCTTGCTGGTGACGTCCAACGGCAGCTTCCCGTCGTACACCTGCATAATGGCATCGCCTGCGTCACGCGCAAGCTGACAGACTTGTTCTAACATTCTCCACCTCGTTGAGATTACAGTGGCGTTAACTTATTGTTTTATTTATATCGCATCGCCGTTAATTCTGCTATTCCCATCATCGTCCCGGATATCTGTGAACCGCTGCCGATTTCCTGTCACGCATTTCTGGCATGATTCACATCCTCGTAAGTAACAGAATACAAATACATTTAAATCTGTGTCTCAGATCTAAAAAAAGGATGCCTCTGATGATCAAGTTTAGCGCAACGCTTCTGGCGACGTTGATTGCTGCCAGCGTAAATGCCGCAACGGTGGATCTCCGCATTATGGAAACCACTGATTTGCACAGCAATATGATGGATTTTGATTACTACAAAGATACCGCCACCGAAAAATTCGGGCTGGTGCGCACCGCGAGCCTGATTAACGCGGCTCGTGATGAAGTAAAAAACAGCGTACTGGTCGATAACGGTGACGTTATCCAGGGCAGCCCGATGGGCGATTACATGGCGGCCAAAGGGCTGAAACAGGGTGATGTGCACCCGGTTTATAAAGCCATGAACCTGCTCGATTACAGCGTCGGTAACCTCGGTAACCACGAATTCAACTACGGTCTGGATTACCTGCATAAAGCACTGGCAGGCGCTAAATTCCCGTACGTTAATGCCAATATCATCGACGTTAAGACCAAAAAGCCGCTGTTTACGCCGTATCTGATTAAAGAAACTGAGGTGGTCGATAAAGACGGTCACAAGCAGACGCTGAAGATTGGCTATATCGGCTTTGTGCCACCGCAGATCATGACCTGGGATAAAGCCAATTTGAGCGGCAAAGTGACGGTGAACGACATCACCGAAACCGCGCGTCAATACGTGCCCGAGATGCGCGCCAACGGCGCAGACGTGGTGGTGGTAATTGCCCACTCCGGCCTCTCCGCTGACCCGTATCAGGCGATGGCGGAGAACTCCGTCTATTACTTAAGCCAGGTGCCGGGCGTCGATGCCATTATGTTTGGCCACGCGCACGCGGTGTTCCCGAGCAAAGACTTCGCCAGCATCAAAGGGGCGGATATTGCCAAAGGCACGCTTAACGGCATTCCCGCGGTAATGCCGGGAATGTGGGGCGACCATCTGGGCGTAGTTGACCTGGTGCTGAACAACGACAGCGGCAAATGGCAGGTAGCTTCCGCACAGGCGCAGGCACGCCCGATTTACGATGCGGCAGCGAAGAAATCGCTGGCGGCAGAAGACCACAAGTTGGTTGATGCACTGAAGGCCGATCACGATGCCACCCGCGAGTTTGTCAGCAAGCCTATCGGCAAGTCTTCCGACAATATGTACAGCTACCTGTCGCTGGTGCAGGACGACCCGACCGTGCAGGTGGTGAACATGGCGCAAAAAGCCTACGTTGAGCACTTTATTCAGGGCGACCCGGATCTGGCAAAACTGCCGGTGCTTTCTGCTGCCGCGCCGTTCAAAGTCGGTGGACGTAAGAACGATCCGGCAAGCTACGTCGAAGTAGAAAAAGGCCAGCTCACCTTCCGTAATGCCGCCGACCTCTATCTCTACCCGAACACCCTGGTGGTGGTGAAAGCCAGCGGCAAAGAGGTGAAAGAGTGGCTGGAGTGCTCCGCCGGGCAGTTCAACCAGATTGACCCGCACAACAGCAAGCCGCAGTCGTTGATTAACTGGGACGGTTTCCGTACCTACAACTTCGACGTTATCGACGGTGTCGATTATCAGGTTGATGTGACCCAACCGGCACGCTACGACGGCGAATGCCAGAGCATCAACCCGACATCCGAGCGCATCAAGAACCTGACCTTTAACGGCAAGCCGATTGACCCGAACGCCACGTTCCTCGTCGCGACCAACAACTACCGCGCCTACGGCGGCAAGTTCGCCGGCACCGGCGACAGCCATATCGCTTTCGCTTCACCGGATGAAAACCGTTCGGTGCTGGCGGCGTGGATCAGCGAACAGTCGAAGAACAACGGGGAAATTCACCCGGCGGCGGACAACAACTGGCGCCTGGCCCCGATTCACAGCGACACCAAACTGGATATCCGCTTTGAAACCTCGCCGTCAGAAAAAGCGGCGGCGTTTATCAAAGAGAAAGCGCAGTATCCGATGAAGCAGGTAGCGACGGATGAGATTGGGTTTGCGATTTATCAGTTGGATTTGAGTAAGTAAGTCCTGCGCACTTCCCGGCGTCGCTGCGCTCGGCCGGGCTACGATGGCATGTAGCCCGGCCGAGGCGTTTACGCCGACGCCGGGATCTGCTGCGCCATCACCACCGGCAAATTCACCTCAATCCAATCCGCCAGTGCCGCCACCTTCTCACTCACCTCTTCACCCAGCGGCGTCAGGCTATACTCAACGTGCGGCGGCACCACCGGGTAGGAGATACGGTTGATAAAACCGTCCTGCTCGAGCGCCTGCAGCGACTGGGCGAGCATTTTTTCGCTCACTCCCCCCATCTTGCGACGCAGGTCGCTAAAGCGATGCGTGCCTTCGCGCAGCGCCACCAGAATCAGCACGCCCCAACGGCTGGTCACGTGTTTGAGCACGTCCCGTGATGGGCAGCTTTCGGCAAACAGATTGCCGTTACGCAACTTTTGCGTCAGCGTTGGATTTATTTCTTTCATACTTACCTTTTTGTACGTACTTACTAAAAGTTAGTTATGGTGATAGCTTACCACAACACCATACGAACACGAAGGAGAAGACCCATGATCGCCATTACCGGAGCCACCGGCCAGCTTGGCCAGCACGTCATTGCTAACCTGCTCAACACCACTGCCGCCAGCCAACTGGTTGCCGTCGTCCGCAACCCGGCGAAGGCCGAAGCGCTGAGCCAGAAAGGTATCGTCGTTCGTCAGGCCGATTACGGCGACGAAGCGGCGCTGACCAAAGCCCTTCAGGGCGTGGATAAGCTGCTGATTATCTCCTCCAGCGAAGTCGGCCAGCGCGCGCCGCAGCACCGCAATATCATCAACGCCGCCAAAGCGGCGGGCGTGAAGTTCATCGCCTACACCAGCCTGCTGCACGCCGATAAATCGCCGCTGGGCCTGCACGTTGAACACGTCGAAACCGAGAAAATGCTGGCCGACTCCGGCATTCCTTACGCGCTGCTGCGTAACGGCTGGTACACCGAAAACTATCTGGCGAGCGCACCCCCTGCGCTGGAGCACGGCGTGTTTATTGGCGCAGCCGGTGAAGGAAAAATCGCCTCGGCCACCCGTGAAGACTACGCCGCTGCCGCCGCGCGTGTTATCGCTGAAGAAGGTCACGCCGGGAAGGTATACGAACTGGCAGGGGACCACGGCTGGACGCTGAGTGAACTGGCCGCCGAACTGGCAAAACAGAGCGGTAAAAAAGTGGTGTATCAGAACCTGAGCCAGGCCGATTTCGCCGCCGCGCTCAAAAGCGTGGGCCTGCCTGCGGGTTTGGCTGACATGCTGGCGGACTCTGACGTTGGGGCCTCCAAAGGCGGCCTGTTCGACGACAGCCATACCCTGAGCAAACTGATTGGTCGCCCCACCACACCGCTTGCACAGAGCGTCAAAGGCATCCTGTAATCGTTAAAAATCGGTTAAATGTGGTAGCGCCCCCGCGGGCCATCTCTGATAATAAAAGAATGGTCCAGGGGGAAACATCACGTGCAAGGCGTACCAGAACAGTTCAGCGATGAGAAAGACAGCGCCCGCTTTCGCCATCTGGCGCAGGTGCCGGGCGTTGAGCTTTATCATGCCCATATCTCCCGCTACGCCTTTGAACCCCACACCCACGAAGCCTTTGGCATTGGCGTGATTGAAGCCGGTGCCGAGCGCTTTCGCTATCGCGGTACCCAGCACGTTGCGCCAATTCACTCGGTCGTCACCATGAACCCGGACGAACTGCACACCGGCGAGGCAGAAACCGCCGACGGCTGGCGCTACCGGATGATTTACCTCCAGCCCGATCTGCTTGAAGAGGTCACCGGCGTTCGCCACTGGTGGTTTGATGATGTCACCCGCCACGACCCGCAGCGCTCGCTGTTGATTGGCCGTCAGATCCACGCCCTCTGGCATACCGACGACCCGCTCGCGCAAAAAGGGCTGCTGCTGGATATGATCGACACCTTCCAGCCGCTGGCCTGCCATGCGCCGGTGCTGGCTGAAGGGGCGCACCGCTTTGCCCACGTGCGCGACTATCTCTACGACAACTACATGCACCCGATTACCCTCGACGAGCTGGCGAACGTCGCGGCGCTGAGCCCATGGCACTTCCAACGC
Organism: Kluyvera sp. EC_51; assembly: GCF_019584505.1. Taxonomy (NCBI): domain Bacteria; kingdom Pseudomonadati; phylum Pseudomonadota; class Gammaproteobacteria; order Enterobacterales; family Enterobacteriaceae; genus Kluyvera; species Kluyvera sp. EC_51. The sequence goes on from NZ_VDAG01000035.1 coordinate 108,319, forward strand.
CAGTTCAAAGCCCATTTCCACGTCACGCCGCACCAGATGCTGATGGCCGTACGTTTATGGCGCGCCAAAGAGTTTCTGACCCACGGCATGCCCGCCGCTGAGGTTGCCGCCGCAACCGGGCTGACCGATCAGTCGCACCTCACCCGCGCCTTTACCCAGCGCTACGGCATTACGCCGGTGCGCTACCAAAAACAGGTTGTCCGTCGCTAATCAGCAATCTCATACAATACGGCGCTGCTTTCCCCTCCTACACTTTTCAGCATGTTCAACAGAAGTGGAAATCATGATGATTAGCGGTGTGCTGTATGCCCTGTTAGCGGGTTTGATGTGGGGGCTTATTTTTGTCGGGCCGTTAATCGTGCCGGATTACCCGGCGGTATTGCAGTCGATGGGGCGCTATCTGGCGCTGGGGCTGATTGCCCTGCCGCTGGCATGGCTGGGCCGGGCGCGTCTGCGTCAGCTTACGCGCCAGGACTGGTGGACGGCACTGGGGCTGACGATGGTCGGTAACCTTATCTATTACGTCTGTCTTGCCAGCGCCATTCAGCGCACCGGGGCGCCGGTTTCAACAATGATCATTGCTACCTTGCCGGTGGTGATCCCGATTTTCGCCAACCTGCTCTATAGTCAGCGCGACGGTAAGCTGTCGTGGATGCGGCTGATGCCCGCGCTGGTGCTGATTGGCATCGGCCTGCTGTGCGTGAATATCGCCGAGCTGCGTCAGGGGCTGCCGGATTTCAGCGGCTGGCGCTACGGCTCCGGGATTGCGCTGGCGAGCGTGTCGGTGGTGTGCTGGGCGTGGTATGCCCTGCGTAACGCCCGCTGGCTGCGGGAGAATCCGCACCAGCCGCCGCTGATGTGGGCCACCGCGCAGGCGCTGGTCACGCTGCCGGTTTCCGTTATCGGATACGTCGCGGCCTGTCTGTGGTTGAACGCCCAGACGCCGGAGTTTGCGCTGCCTTTCGGCCCACGGCCAACGGTGTTTATTGGGTTGATGATTGCCATCGCCGTGCTCTGTTCGTGGGTGGGAGCGCTGTGCTGGAACGTGGCGAGCCAACGGCTGCCGACGGTGATCCTTGGGCCGTTGATTGTCTTTGAAACGCTGGCGGGGCTGCTGTACACCTTCCTGCTGCGCCAGGAAATGCCACCGATGCTAACGTTGAGCGGGATTGCGCTGCTGGTGATAGGCGTGGTGATTGCGGTGCGGTCAAAACCGCAGAAACCGGCGGTGGTGCCGGTCTCTGAGGTCTGAGGCTTAGAAGGTTTCCCAGTTCGCTTCGTTGAGCGGCGCAGCTTTCGCCGTTGGCACGAAGGCTTTTTTCATCGGCGCTTTCTGCATCGACTGCTGGCGGGAGATTTTAAAGACCGCCACCGTCTCATTCAGGCGCGCCGCCTGCTCTTCCAGCGCTGATGCGGCGCTGGCGGACTCTTCCACCAGCGAGGCGTTCTGCTGAGTAACGCGGTCCATCTCAGCGACAGCCTGACCCACCTGGTCAATACCGCGGCTTTGCTCATCAGAGGCGGAAGCGATTTCACCCATGATGTCGCTGACGCGAGTGACGGCGTTGACGATCTCCGCCATCGTTTCACCCGCTTCGTGCACCAGCGCAGAGCCGGCGCTGACGCGGTTGCCCGAGTCATCAATCAGCCCTTTAATCTCTTTCGCGGCCTGCGCGCTGCGCTGCGCCAGCGTACGCACTTCACCGGCAACCACGGCAAAGCCGCGACCCTGCTCTCCAGCTCGCGCCGCTTCTACCGCCGCGTTCAGCGCCAGAATGTTGGTCTGGAAGGCAATGCCATCAATGACGTTGGTGATCTGAGCGATTTTGCTGGAGCTGGCGGCAATCTCGTCCATCGTACGCACCACGCCGTCGACGACGTTACCGCCCTTCTGCGCGGTTTCAGACGCGTTCTGCGCCAGCTGGGTAGCCTGACGCGCGTTATCGGCGTTCTGCTTCACCGTCGCGGTCAGCTGTTCCATGCTGGCAGCGGTCTGTTCCAGCGAGGCCGCCTGCTGTTCGGTACGGGAAGAGAGATCGTTACTGCCAGCAGAAATCTCACCAGCGCCGGTGTAGATGGTGTCAGCGCCTTCACGCACTACGCCGACGGTCTTCGCCAGCGACTGCTGCATGTCGTTGACGTTACGCGCCAGCAGCGCCATTTCGTTGCTGCCTTCGGTATTAATATCGTTGGTCAGGTCGCCTTCGGCAATGTGACGAATGTGATCCATCACCTTATGCAGCGGCTTGAGCAGCACGCGCTGCATCGCCACCCAGCTCACCACAATAACCGCCAGCGCCACTGCCAGCATGACCCCAAGGCTCCACAAAATCCGCACGTAGTCGCTCTCATTTTGTTTCACCCCGGCGCTGGTCAGCGTTGCCTGCGCCGCACGCCAGTCCTGATACACCGCCTGCATCGCCTGCTGTTTTTGCTCAGCGTTTTGCTTGAACATCTCTTCCAGCTTACCTTCCGCCAGCAGTTCATTCATGCGGGCGAGCGTTGCGGAGTAGATGCCGTACTGTTTCTCAAGGCTGTCTGACAGGTGGCCGTCCATGCCCGGTGTTTCCGGTAAAGCGTAATAGGTGTCGTAATGACGTTTCGCATCGGCCAGCAGATTGTTGGCCGTATCCACCAGCGTTTTCAGTTCGCCGCCGTTAACGCTGCTCGCCATGGTACCCTGCAGACGCAGCATGCCGCGGTTAAGGGTCACGCGCGCCTGGTTGAGGCTAATCCATGCATCGGTAAACTCCGCCACGTTCTGGCTGGAGAGCTGTGAGACGGTAAAATTCTGCTTGTCGTTATTCAGCGCGCGTACAAACACGCCCGCCGAAATCAGCTGCATCGCGCCCAGCGCGACCAGTACGACAATCAGGACGGTAATCACTTTTATTCTTTTAAACATCTTTTGCCTTTAAGTGCAGCTGGTCTGAAGTCTCACTATCGGCAGCGCCACGCGCTTGTTTAATCGATTCAGGTCTTACCAGCGTCATTCTCAATAAGATTCAGCACGTTAAAGCGTAATAAATTTTTGTGACAACCATCACTGAATTCCCCCTCCCTACAAAGGGGTATATCCTCAACTTAAAGATGCATTTAAAATACATCTTATATTATTGATGACGAGGTAACTGCAATGGCCTTTCGCGACCAACCATTAGGCGAGCTGGCGCTCTCCATCCCACGCGCATCCGCGCTGTTCCGTAAATACGATATGGATTACTGCTGCGGCGGTAAGCAGACGCTGGCCCGTGCGGCGGACCGCAAAGAGCTCGACGTTGCCGTGATTGAAGCTGAGCTGGCAAAACTGGCCGAGCAGCCGGTGGAAAAAGATTGGCGCGTAGCACCGCTGGCCGAAATCATCGACCACATCATCGTGCGTTACCATGACCGTCACCGCGAACAGCTGCCAGAGCTGATTCTGCAAGCCACCAAAGTCGAACGTGTGCACGCCGACAAACCGAACGTGCCAAAAGGCCTGGCGAAATACCTGACCATGCTGCATCAGGAGCTTTCCAGCCACATGATGAAAGAGGAGCAGATTCTGTTCCCGATGATCAAACAAGGCATGGGCAGCCAGGCGATGGGGCCAATCAGCGTGATGGAAAGCGAGCATGACGAGGCAGGTGAACTGCTGGAAGTGATCAAGCACACCACCCAGAACGTCACTATTCCACCGGAAGCCTGCACCACCTGGAAGGCGATGTACAACGGCATCAACGAGATGATCGATGACCTGATGGAGCACATCAGTCTCGAGAATAACGTGCTGTTCCCACGCGCGCTCAAAGGCGAATAAGATGACTACGCGCCTCCCCTTGCGGGAGGCGTTTTCTATTACAGCAGTCCTTTCTGGCGGAAGGTTTCCCGCGTCGCCACGTTAAGGTCCATACTGGCCAGCGCTTCGGGTTTCACCCACGCGACCTCCTGAAACTCCTCGTTGAAAGTAATATCCCGGTTGGCGCTCACGCAGTCGAAGATGAGATAAATCATGTAGATCTGCTCGGTCGTTCCATCGGCGTAGGTTTTTACCCGCACGTCATCACGGAAGGTCCACGGCTTCACCTCAGTAATCTCCAGCGCCTCTCCCAGCTCTTCACCAATCTCGCGTCTCAGCGCTTCTTCCATGGTTTCGCCTGGCTCCATACCACCGCCGGAAATCGCCCACTGCCCGGGGAAAACACCACGGTCATCGGCCATTTTACACAGCAGGTATTCGCCCTCGTTTTGAATCACCGGGCAGACAATCGTTCTCTGACGCATTTCATCTCCATACGCTTTTCGTTTGTGGCGGGGAAAGTAGCACGTTAAGAAAAGGGGGACTACGAGGCGGGGCTCAAAAACAAAGAAAGCGCCACGATGGGCGCTTTGTGTTGCTTCCCCCTCACCCTAACCCTCTCCCCAAAGGGGAGAGGGGACCGTTCGGTGCGGTTTTTCCCCTCGACCCTCTGGGGAGAGGGTCGGGGTGAGGGGCGAAATTCGCTTACTTAGCCAGCTTGTTCTTACGCAGGAACATCCAACCCAGCCCCAGCACGATGAACCAGATTGGCGTCACCATCAGCGCTTCGCGGGTGTCCGCTTCCAGGGTCAGCAGCACCAGAACGAAGGCGAAGAACGCCATGCAGACCCAGCACATCACCTTGCCCAGCGGCATTTTGTAGATGGATTTTTCATGCAGGTGTGGACGCTGCTTACGGTATACCAGGTAAGAGCACAGGATAATCGTCCAGACGAACATAAACAGAATCGCCGACACGGTGGTGATCATGGTGAAGGCCGCGATCACGCTTGGGTTCACCATCAGCATCACCACGCCGCCCAGCAGGCAGATACAGGAGAAGGTCAGCCCTTTTGCCGGTACCGCACGCTTAGAGAGCTTGGCGAACAGGCTTGGTGCCACGCCGTCCTGCGCCAGGCCGAACAGCATACGGCTGGTAGAAAACACGCCGCTGTTGGCAGAAGAGGTCGCTGAAGTCAGCACCACGAAGTTGATGATGCTCGCCGCCGCCGGCAGGCCGACCAGCATGAACAGCTCAACGAACGGGCTCTTGTTTGGTACAACCGAGCTCCACGGGGTCACGGACATAATCACAATCAGCGCAAACACGTAGAACATGATGATACGGATTGGAATGGAGTTAATCGCGCGTGGCAGGGATTTCTCAGGATCTTTGGTTTCCGCCGCGGTGGTACCGACCAGTTCAATCCCCACGAAAGCGAAGACGGCTATCTGGAAGCCCGCAAAGAAGCCGCTGATGCCTTTCGGGAACCAGCCACCGTCGTTCCACAGGTGAGCGAACGACGCTTCTACGCCGGTCGGTGATTTGAAGTGCATCAGCACCATCACCAGGCCGACGATAATCAGCGCCACGATGGCGACGATTTTGATCATCGCAAACCAGAACTCCATCTCACCGAACATCTTCACGGTGGCGAGGTTCAGGCTCAGCAGCAGGACTACCACCGCCAGCGAGGCCACCCAGTCAGAGAGTCCGGGGAACCAGAACTGCGCGTAGGCGGTGATGGCGACGACGTCCGCCATCCCTGTCACCACCCAGCAGAACCAGTAGGTCCAGCCGGTAAAATACCCAGCCCATGGGCCAAGCAGGTCAGCGGCAAAGTCGCTGAACGATTTGTACTCAAGGTTGGAGAGCAGCAGCTCGCCCATCGCACGCATCACGAAGAAAAGCATAAAGCCGATGATCATATAAACGAAGATGATCGATGGCCCAGCGAGACTGATAGTTTTGCCCGATCCCATAAACAGCCCGGTACCGATGGCGCCGCCGATGGCAATTAGCTGAATATGTCGGTTTGTGAGGTTTCGCCGTAGCGATTGTTCAGCCGGCTCCTGCTCAGCGGCAGCAGCGACTTTGATCTGATCAACCATGTATTTTTCTTCCTGTTGTTTCTGTCTGTGTTGTGCGGGCTCTACTGGCCCTTTATGTCGTCATGCAAGACGATCCTATCTATAGGATGTCTCGATATTAGGTAAGAATCGGAGGGATGAATACTATGATTTAAATATAATGTTAATTTTATGTTTAAAGTGAGTGTTATATCACCTCACCTATGGGAAACAGCTCACAAAAATACACGCAATTGCTGTATTTGCAAGATTAAATCCCAACATATATCTAACTTCAGGAGTTTGTATCCCCTCCCCGGACGGAGAGAGGATAAGTGCGAGGATTACAGGATTTCCAGTAACTCGACTTCGAAGACCAGGGTGCTGAACGGAGGGATGGAAGCACCCGCACCGCGCTCGCCGTAGGCCAGGTTATGAGGGATGGTCAGTTCCCACTTAGAGCCAACCGGCATCAGGGTCAGCGCTTCAATCCAGCCAGCGATAACGCCGTTAACCGGGAATTCAGCTGGCTCGCCGCGCGCGACGGAGCTGTCGAATACGGTGCCGTCAATCAGCTTACCGGTATAGTGCACGCGAACGTGATCGGTACGCGCTGGGATTGCGCCTTCGCCTTGGGTCAGAACGCGGAACTGCAGGCCGGATTCGGTGCTGTTTACGCCTTCTTTCTCACGGTTTTCTTCCAGATATTTCACGCCGTCTTCGGCCATCGCCGCAAAACGTTCACGACGCACGGCATCAGCACGTTCGTGGATTTCACGCAGCGCACGATGAACAACGTCTACCGGCACGGCAGGCTGTTTGCCTTCCAGCGCATCAGCGATACCGGCAACCAGTGCTTCCGGCAGTAAACCCTGCAAACCGGACTCGCTCAGCTGCTGCCCTACCTGCAGGCCGATACCGTAGCTTGCCTGTGCTTCAATAGTGTCAAAAGTCGGGGTGGCCATCGTCTTTCCTTTCTTCGGGTATAAAGTAGCGGGCAGCATAGCAGCCACGCCGCACAGGGTAAAACTTTGTGTCAGGAAAGATGACAAATTCCCGGGAAAAAGAAACCATTCAGATGCCCTATAGGATATGATGATAATGCGCTTTGCCACGTTCATCAGGCAGTTAGCCATCTATACTGGATAGCATCGACACGGAGCAGGAGGAGAGCCATGCCCGGGAGATTTGAAATAAAACCTTTGCTGGTGAAAATCTGGCACGCGCCGGACGATCTTCGCATCCTGGACCCGCTGCCGCCTGCCCACCGTCGCGGCGTGATTGTTGCTGCACTGGCTATTATTGTCGGCTTCCTGCTGCCTTCCGCTGACGACAGCCCACCGGCGCAGGTCACGCGTTCCGCTCAGCTGGATTTCCAGTCGCAGTCGCAAACGCCGCAGCCGGACGCCCAGCCATTGCACGCTCAGTTGGTGACGCCATCTAACGATCTCGATCAGGTTGCCCCTGTCGCGCCGGAACCGGTGCAGGAAGAGCAGCCGAGCGAACAGCAGGCTGCGCCGTCGCGCACTCAGCCGTATCAGGAGAGCCGCAGCAGCAACGAATGGCATACCTATCAGGTAGAAGCCGGTAAAACGCTGGCGCAGCTGTTCCGTGACAACAATCTGCCACCAACGGACGTATATGCCATGGCGCAGGTCGAAGGTACGGGTAAACCGCTTAGCAATTTAAAGAATGGTCAGAAGGTACAGATTCGTAAGAACGCCAACGGCGTGGTAACCGGGTTAACCATTGAGTCCGACAACGGTCAGGTGCTGTTTACCCGCCAGCCGGACGGCAGCTTTATTCGCGCGCGTTAACACGTCTTGATCGCGACGCCGAGTCTCCCCGGCGTCGCTTCGCCCGGCCGGGCTACTTTTTAACTTTATTGACCCACCAAATCCCCGAACAGACCAGCACCAGCGCCAGCGCGTATTTCCACTCGAGAATATTTTCCCCGAGGAAAATCGCCGACAGCACCGAGCCCGATACCGGGATCAGGAAGTTAAACGGCGCAATCATTCCCACGCGGTTGTACTTGAGTAGAATGCTCCACAGCGCAAAGGCGACCGACGAGAGCAGCGTCAGATAGCCAAGAATCGCCACCGATGAGAAACCGTGGAAGGTCAGCGTGCCGCCGCTCAGATAGCCGCCGACCACCAGCGCCAGGCCACCCAACGCCAGCTGGTAGCCGGTCATCACCGTCGGGTCTACCGTTTGGGAGATGCGTTTTCCGTACAGCGACGCTGCCGACAGGATAAACGCCGCCAGCACCACCGAGCCATCGCCCAGGCTAAAGTTGAAGTCCAGCAGCCCGCTATTGAAGTTCACCGCCATCACCCCGGCAAAGCCGAGAATACAGCCCAGCGTCTTGTTATAGCTCAGTCGGTCGTTCTGGTAGATAAAGTGCGCCAGCAGCACGCTAAAGAAGGTGCCGGTGGCGTTCATGATTGACCCTTTCACCCCGGTGGTGAAAGCAAGGCCGATGTAGAAGAAGATGTACTGCAGCGAAGTCTGCGTCAGCCCTAGCAGGGTCAGCTGACCGAACTGCCGTGCGCTCAGGCGCGCCACCGGCTTGCGCTGCGCCATCGCCAGCAGAAGCAGTATCAGCCCGGCAAACAGGAAACGGTAGCCGGCAAAGACGATTTTAGTCGGGATATCATCGGCGGCGATCTGAAACAGCTCATACCCGCTCTTAATCGCCGGGTAGGCACTTCCCCACAGCAAACAGCAGAATGCAGCACAGAGATAGACGATGTTTTTACGGGAAAACAGAGGATACTGGCGCAGAGTTTCCATTCTTTCACCAAAAATTAAAATATTGTTTTAATTTTTTGATTATCGCGAAAAGGATGAAAGATAGCCAGTCGAAAAGTGGGGAGGTCTAAAAAGCAAAACGCCGGCACAAGGCCGGCGGTTTGTTGTTACCAAAACGTGGGTTGCTGATTAAGCAGCAACAACGTTGATGATAACTTTAGCGAATACTTCGCTGTGAACCTGGAAGTCCACTTCGTGCTCGCCAACAGTACGCAGAACGCCGTTCGGCAGGCGAACTTCGCTCTTCGCAACTTTAACGCCAGCTGCAGTAACTGCATCAGCGATGTCGCGAGTACCGATGGAACCGAACAGTTTACCTTCGTCGCCTGCTTTAGACGCGATGGTTACTGATTCCAGTGCTACGATCTGTGCAGCACGAGCTTCTGCAGCGCCCAGAACGTCAGCCAGTTTGGCTTCCAGTTCTGCACGACGTGCTTCGAAGAATTCAACGTTTTTCTTGGTAGCAGGAACAGCTTTGCCCTGTGGTACCAGGAAGTTACGAGCGTAGCCCGCTTTAACGTTAACTTGATCACCCAGGGTGCCCAGGTTTGCTACTTTATCAAGCAGAATAACTTGCATTACCTTATCCTCTTAAAGTCGTTAATAGACGGCGGCCGATTACTGATGACGATCGGTATACGGCAGCAGGGACAGGTAGCGAGCGCGCTTGATGCAGCGAGCCAGCTGACGCTGGTATTTTGCACGAGTACCGGTGATACGGCTCGGGACAATTTTACCGCTTTCGGTAATGTAGTTTTTCAACGTTGCGATGTCTTTGTAATCGATCTCAACAACGCCTTCCGCGGTGAAACGGCAGAACTTGCGACGACGGAAATAACGTGCCATATGGCTAGTCTCCAGAATCTATCAATTCAATCTGCTCGGCATGCAGAACCATTTTGCTCAGGCCATTCTTTGCTTTGTGGCAACAGATAAAACCCTGAACGGTGACTGCACTGCCGACCGTTATACTGTGAGTAATGGCCTGGTTTTCGTGTCCGCTAATAATAACGGGCATTTGGCACCACGCCTGCCGGTGAAAACCGGCTTCCTCCTGCACAGAACGATGCTCAAGCACGAACTGGCAATGAGGAATTCCTGATGGGCTGACCTTGCGAAGCGGTGTTCTGCACACTGTGCCGGATAACACCAGACGATTGGTCATCAGAAATTACTCTTCAGAATCCCCAGCTTCAGCATCATCTGAGGTTTCGTTTGCGAAATCATCGCGACGTTCACGACGCTCGTCTTTCGCTTTAACCATCGGAGACGCTTCGGTAACAGCGTGCTTAGTACGCATAACCATGCTGCGGATAACGGCATCGTTGAAGCGGAAGTTAGTTTCCAGCTCATCGATCACTTCCTGCGGCGCTTCAACGTTCAGCAGAACGTAGTGAGCTTTGTGCAGTTTGTTGATCGGGTAAGCCAGCTGACGGCGGCCCCAGTCTTCCAGACGGTGGATCGTGCCTTCTGCTGCAGTGATTGCACCAGTGTAGCGCTCGATCATACCCGGAACCTGTTCGCTCTGGTCAGGATGGACCATAAAAACGATTTCGTAATGACGCATCGAATTGCTCCTTACGGATTATTCAGCCTCCTGTCTGGGTCAGCCGAGGCCCATGGAGGCAAGGAACGTGTTAAAGGTCGGCTGAAAAATGACGCGTAATAATACTTGCCAGCCCCGGGAAACTCAAGCTGATTGCGCAAAAAATTCACACAAAACGCAAAGTCGACCTAAGTCAGTGATTTAAAATTAAACAGCCCCGAATGCGGCAATTTTTTGAACAACAGCATCAGAAAAGGTCGCCATACACTTGCCAAAGACCGATTACAATTAAGTCAGTAGTCAACCACAGCAAGAGGAGAGCCCCCGCGTTAGCGCCAGGACTGTCAGTAAGGAGTCGAGTATGAAATCTATCGTCATTGCCGCAATGGCTGTGTTACTGGCAAGCGCCAGCGCACAGGCTGCCATTAAGATCGATGGCCATCAGGCACGTAACATGGACGATGTTCAGAGCCTGGGGGTTATCTATATCAACCATAATATCGCCACTGAGCAAGAGGCCGACCAGGCGCTCAGTCAGGAGAGCGATGCTCAGGGGGCGAAATATTTTCAGCCCATCCTGATACATGAGCCCGGAAGCAACGGTTTGATCCACGCGAGCGCTGCGCTGTATCGCTAATCCCGTGCTTCGTTCTTCGCCCCCGCACTGAGGGCGAAGAACGCCTGCCGTAAAAAGGCCCCGGAATCAGACCAGTAACATCCCGAAGGCGTACAAATCCCGGAGCACAATTTTTAGGTTAACGATCACTGCCCGTAATAAGCGTTCGGGCCATGCTTACGCATAAAGTGTTTGTTCATCAGGTAGCGGTCGATCGGGCTAAGCGCCGGGTTGATACCGCGCGCGATCCACGCCATTCTTGCCACTTCTTCCATCACCACCGCGTTATGCACCGCGTCGTGCGCGTCTTTCCCCCAGGCAAACGGGCCATGCTGATACACCACAATTCCCGGCGTATGCAATGGCTCAACGTCACCCAGCGTCTCAATGATCACCTTGCCGGTGTTCAGCTCATATTCGCCCTGCACTTCAGCTTCGGTTAACGCCCGGGTACAGGGAATATCGCCAAAGAAATAGTCCGCATGGGTCGTGCCGAGCGCGGGGATCGCCAGGCCGGCCTGCGCCCACGCGGTCGCATGCGTAGAATGGGTATGCACTACGCCGCCAAGAGACGGGTAGCGGCGATACATGGCCAGGTGCGTCGCGGTGTCAGAAGAAGGGCGATAGCGCCCTTCAACCACGTTGCCGTCCATATCCACAACGACCATGTCATCCACGGTCATGGTCTCATACGCCACCCCGCTGGGCTTAATCACCACCCGGCCGCGTTCACGGTCGATAGCGCTGACGTTGCCCCAGGTAAAGGTCACCAGACCATAGCGCGGCAAATCCATATTGGCATCAAACACCTGCTGTTTTAGCTTTTGCATTATGCCGCCTCCACCAGCCCGGCGCGGGCCATTCTGGCCTTCACCCAATCGCGCGCTTTTGCCACTTCACCCGCCGGGTCGTCCGAGGTTTCACTCCACATCTCAATCAGATATGGGCCGCAGTAGCCGCTCTCGCGCAGCGTTTCAAAGCAACGTTCGAAATCGACGACGCCTTCACCAAAGGGAACGTTTTTAAAGACGCCGGGTTTGGTGTCTTTCACGTGCACGGCGACGATATGCCCTATCCCGGCCTGCAGTTCCATCTGCACGTCGTTATCCCACGCCGACAGGTTGCCGATGTCCGGGTAAAGCTGGAACCACGGGTTATTCAGGTAGTGCGCATAACCGAGCGCCTTACTGATGGAATTCATCAGTGGGTAATCCATGATCTCCATCGCCAGCGTGACCTGCGCGCGGCTGGCCATTTCAACGCTCTCCTTCAGGCCGTCGCGAAAACGCCGACGCGTTTCGTCATTCGCCTGTTGGTAATAGACGTCGTATCCCGCCAGTTGAATCACCCGGATACCGATATCCTGCGCGAAGCGGATAGCTTTACGCATAATCTCCAGCCCCTGGTTGCGAACGTCATCATCTTCACAGCCCAGCGGGAAGCGACGATGGGCGCTCAGGCACATCGACGGCACCCGCACGCCAGTTTCCGCAATTGCGCTTACCAATGCCAGGCGCTGCTCGCGGCTCCAGTCGAGGCGCGACAGGCGCTCGTCGGTTTCATCCACCGACATTTCAACGAAATCAAAGCCCAGCGCTTTTGCCAAGCACAAGCGCTCCAGCCAGCACTCCCCGGCAGGGAGCGCTTTTTCATAGATGCCAAGCGGTGTCTGTTTCGACAACATAGGCCGCTCCTTAGCCCCAAAGCTGCGCAATAGAACGCTTGAACTGACGCGCAGCTTCTACTGGAGACGCCGCGTCACGAATGCTACGACCGGCAATAAAGACGTGAATAGGAATACCCGCGAACAGCGGCAGGTCTTCTAGCGCCAGCCCCCCGGTGACGGTCACTTTAAAGCCCATCTCTGCCAGACGTTTGATGGCGCTGATATCCGCCTCGCCCCACGCCACGCCCGCTGCCTGCGCGTCGCGACTGCGGTGATAGACTACCTGCTGAATGCCCGCATCACGCCACTCTCTGGCCTGCTCCCAGGTCCAGTAGCCGGTCAGTTCAATCTGTACGTCGCCGTTAAACTCTTTTGCCACGTCCAGCGCGCCCTTGGCGGTGTTAATATCCGCGCAGCAGATGACGGTGACCCAGTCAGCATTAGCTTCAAAACACATACGGGAGAGGATTTTGCCCGCATCGGCAATTTTGGCATCGGCCAGCACGATTTTATGCGGGTACAGCGCCTTAAGGTCGCGCACCGCGCGCACCCCTTCGCCAACGCAAAGAATGGTGCCGACTTCAATGATATCAACCTCTTCCGCAATCAGGCGGGTGGTTTTGTAGGCGTGGGACAGCGTCTGGTTGTCCAGCGCAACCTGCAACATCGGTAATGACATATTCAATTCCTTCTTAAGCTGTCGCCGCCAGAGTGGCGCTATCGATTAAATCCAGCACTTCCTGCTCGGTGCGGCAGGCGCGTAAACGGTCGAAATTGGCTTCATCTTCAAACAGATTAACGATCTGCATGATGCCCTCTTCCTGATGGGTACGAGCATCGACCGCCGCCAGGGTGATGAGAATATCGACCGGGTCGTTGTCTTCGTGGTTAAACACCATTGGGGTTTTCAGGGTGACTAATGCAAAACCGTTTTTCTTCACCCCTTCTTCAGGGCGGCCATGCGGCATCGCCAGACCTGGGGCAATAACGAAGTACGGGCCGAAGCGCTCAACGCCATCCAGAATCGCCTGGAAGTAGCGCGGCTCTACCACACCAGCCTCCACCAGCAGATCCACGCCCACTTTGACCGCCTCCTGCCAGCTATTGGCTTCCGCCTGCAGGCGGATGGATTTATTCTCCGCCAATGAATCACGTAGCTTCATGGGTTGTCCTTACTTCACGTCTTTCGGGAAATGCGCGCTGATGACTTCCATCAGCTTCGGACCAAAATCGGCCGCCGAGAGCATATTGCGTACGCCCACCACGTATTTGTTGCCGGAGACGGTGATTTCGCTCGCCACGTGGGTGGAGGCGATAATGATGTCGGCCCCGCTCAGCTCGCTTTTGTACTCGCCTACCGCACAACTGTTCACCGTGTGATCAACACCCTGCTCTTTGAGGAACTGGTCGACTTTCATCTTCATAATCATGGAGCTGCCTTGCCCACAACCACATACAGCCAGGATACGTACGGTCATAATCAACACTCCTTAGTGAGCAGAAACTTCTGCCATTTGTTTTTCCGCATCTTCTTCGGCACGCAGGGTGCGGCCAGCGAAGAACATATAAGCCAGGGCAATCACGATAATGACGGCCATGAAAATCAGCCCGATGGAGGCAAAGCCCTGCATCATCGGCGGTGCCAGAATTGACCAGTCGGCCATCCCCATCCAGGCGCTCATACCGGTCAGTTTCACCGCCCATACGCAGCCGAAGATTTCGATCATCCCCATCACCAGACAAATCTTGAGCGCCGCGCGCCAGCCGCCGAAGTGGTTGGCAAAGACGCCGATGGTGGCGTTGGAGAAGAACATCGGGATAAAGCCAGGAATAATCAGGATGGAAGAGCCGCAGCCGACCAGAATGCCCACGGCAATCAACTGGCCGATGGTGCCCCACATAAAGCCCCATACAACGGCGTTTGGCGCGAAGCTATAGATGGCGGCGCAGTCAATCGCCAGGACGGCACCGGGGATCAGACGCTGAGAGATACCGTTGAAGGCTTCGGACAGCTCGGCGACGAACATACGTACGCCCTGGGTGATGATGAAAATCGCCACCGCAAACGAGAAGCCGGTTTGCAGAATGTAGATGGTCCAGTGGGTTTTACCGGCCATCGCCTGCACCACGTCCAGACCAAACGACAGCAGAATCGCGCCGAAGAAGACCGTCATCACGATGGCGGTGGAGACAATGTTGTCATGGAAGATATTGAGCCAGCCCGGCAGCTTCAGATCCTCCACGCTCTCCTCTTTTTTACCGAGGAACGGCGCAACCTTGTAGGCAATCCATGAAGCAAACTGCTGCTGGTGACCGATGGAGAAGCCGCAGTTATCCGTCACTTCCTGGGTCGGCTTGTACATCATGTTGGAGGTAATGCCCCAGTAGAGCGACACCAGCACCGCGGTGCAGATAATGGTGGTCCACATCGAGTAGCCGCAGATATAGAAGAACACCGCAATCAACCCGGCCTGCTGGAACATGATGTGCCCGGTGAGCATGATGGTGCGGATCCCCGTAATACGCCGCAGCAGTACGTAGCAGATGTTCAGCGCCAACGCTAACAGCACCGCATATCCCACCCAGCTATAGGCATCACCCATGCGTTCGATGGTTGCCATCATTGAGGCGTAGGTATCAGAGATGGCACCGTTGATGCCGTAGACCTCGGACATCTTTGCCACCACCGGTTTGAAGGTGCTGGTCAGGATGCCGGACCCCGCCTGCAGCAGCATAAAACCGATAATCGTTTTGATAGTGCCTTTGATAATCACGCTGACGCTTTTACGCAGCAGGATATAGCCAAGACAGGTCACGATACCCAGCAGCAGCGGGGCGTTGGTCATCACCTGATTAAAAAAGACGGTAAAGATGTTGTAGAGGATCTCCATAACGCTCTCCGATAAATGAAGTGGCTGAACCAGCAACCCTGCTCAGCGGTGGTGTGACACACTCTAATAATCAAAAATAATCACAACAAGATGCAATTTGATTAAATGTGACGCGCACCGCAATAATAAGCACACTTAAAGGATGGAATTAATAACCATTCAAAAAACATCAAATTAATTCAATTAAATCAATTATGTAATAATAAAACATAGGTTAACAATTATTGATTTATGGTTACCAGCCATTGAGATCGCCCTCTCACACGTCAAAAAACATCATTGCAATAATGAAAAAACGGTGACAACATCAATCATAACAAATCACAGCATGATTATTTATGACGATTTAAGAGGAAAACACGATGAGTAAAGTTGAGACCATCTCGCGAGAATCCTGGATCCTGAGCACCTTCCCAGAGTGGGGCAGCTGGCTGAATGAAGAGATCGAGCAGGAGCAGGTCGCGCCGGGCACTTTTGCGATGTGGTGGCTGGGCTGCACCGGTATCTGGCTGAAATCAGAGGGCAGCACCAACGTCTGCGTCGATTTCTGGTGCGGTACGGGGAAACAGAGTCACGGCAACCCGCTGATGAAGCAAGGTCATCAGATGCAGCGCATGGCGGGGGTGAAAAAATTACAGCCGAATCTGCGCACCACGCCGTTTGTGCTGGATCCGTTTGCCATTCGTCAGATCGATGCCGTGCTGGCGACCCACGATCATAACGATCATATCGACGTGAACGTGGCGGCCGCTGTTATGCAGAACTGCGCGGACGACGTGCCATTTATCGGGCCACAAACCTGCGTCGATCTGTGGGTGGGCTGGGGCGTGCCAAAAGAGCGCTGCATCGTGGTGAAACCGGGTGACGTGGTGAAGGTAAAAGATATTGAAATTCATGCGCTTGATGCCTTTGACCGCACCGCGCTGATTACGCTACCTGCCGATCAAAAAGCCGCTGGCATTCTGCCGGACGGTATGGACGCCCGCGCCGTAAACTACCTGTTCAAAACGCCGGGCGGCACCCTGTATCACAGCGGTGACTCCCACTACTCCAACTACTACGCCAAGCACGGTAACGAGCACCATATCGACGTCGCGCTGGGCTCCTACGGCGAGAACCCGCGCGGGATCACCGACAAAATGACCAGCGCCGATATGCTGCGCATGGCCGAAGCCCTGAACACCAAAGTGGTGATCCCTTTCCACCACGATATCTGGTCAAACTTCCAGGCCGATCCGCAGGAAATTCGCGTGCTGTGGGAGATGAAAAAAGACCGTCTGAAATACGGATTTAAGCCGTTTATCTGGCAGGTTGGCGGCAAGTTTACCTGGCCGCTGGATAAAGATAATTTCGAATATCACTATCCGCGCGGCTTCGACGATTGCTTTACCATTGAGCCGGATCTGCCGTTTAAATCGTTCTTATAATTGCACATTCCCGGCGTCGCTGCGCTCGGTTACGTGGTAAACAACGAATCATACGCTCTGCCATCACCCGTAGTCCCCACTGCAG